>NZ_JBQNBV010000087.1:0-8922 GCF_052169755.1 Selenomonas sp.
TTTGCTTTATCAATCCCTTGGGGATGTTCGGCGGCAGAGAGACGGACTACTACATGTCCCTTGCCGACGCGATGGAACTCTTGTCGTGCTGCGAAGTAATGATTCTCTGCTCCGGATGGGATCATTCCATTGGCTGCCGAGCGGAAAAGGCATTTGCCATCCAGCAGGGCATCGAGATTCACTATCTGAATGAATACATCGAAGAAAAAGCAATGAAGGCGGCGGATGAGAGAAAGGACGGATGAAATGGAAGCAGGCTTGAAGGATGATGAATTTCGCGGGCTGGTCAATCTTGGGCGACGCAGCAGCAGAATCGTAATGATTGTGGCCGTATACGAGCGGCCGAAGGACATCCCAGACAGCTATGTAGCGCGGGCGCATATTTGGGTACATGGAGTAAAGGCACCGTATGCGTCGCCCGCAATCTACATCGCCCGCGATACGCTCGATGCGGTGCGGGCGGCTATCCCGGAGGACATGAGCAGAATATGCCGCCAGCCGATGGACGATCCGACCATCGTTGAATCGTATATGTGACATCTGCATTGTCCGATTCGGACACAAATGAAGAGGACGCTAGAACAGGAGGCATCAGCTTGACAGACGGCGACTGCATAAAGGAGACGAAGCGCATACTGGGACAGTACAACAAGATGAAGGTCGCCGTGCAGAATCTTGCGGAAGAAATCGAGGCGCGGACTGCTGCGCTCCAAGACGAATCCGTCGCCATCGCCCGCTATGGGAATGAGCCGACGGGCGGCACGGCGGAGCTGACGACGACGGAGGCGGCAGCGGCGAGACGAATGAGGGCGGCGGCAGACATCGAGGAGATGCAAGAGCGCAAGAAGGAAATCGAGCGGACGCTGCGGGCGGTGGATCGTGCGCTTGCGTGCCTGTCTGCCGAGGATGAGCGTCTTGTGCGCGGGCGGTATGTCGATGGGTATGCCTGGCAGCGAGCCGGGAATGACGTCGGCTATACGGAAAAGTGGGCGAAGGAGCGCGGCAGGAAGGCTCTCAGAGATATGGCGATGATGTTGTTCGGCACATGTGAAAAGCCTTTGCAGACGCGTCTTATCTTCTGAATAAAGAAGCCCGCAAGCCAAGAAATATCAAGGCTTGCGGGCGAAAAAAGATTTGATTTACAATCAAAAACACTTGACATATTAACCGAAAAAGGTTATAATAAGAACATGAAAGGGGGGATGAAATGGAGCTTGAAAAAGGCGACGTCGAATGGTTCGTGACAACTCTTCTGGTACTCATCCAGATATGGATAACGTACCGAGAGAAAGAACCGAACCCGATGAAGCCAAAAAAGAAGCCGCCCAACCGCAAGAAGCCTAGGAAGCGCAAGCGGTAAGGGCGGGGAAGGCAGGGGCGAAAGCCCCTTGTCTTCTTCAATTATATCATACGAAAGGAAGGACGACAAATGAAACTTACGCGAAGGAAATTGCTCGATGGAGCTTTTGCCTGCACGGTGGCGGCGTTCATCATATTGCTTGATTGGGATTGGGAAAATATGAAGTCCTTTATTTCCGGAGGTGTTGTTGGGGTATGGCTGACCATGAGATTCTACTGAAGTTTACGGACATCATGACGACGCAAGAGGCTGCGGAACGCTGGAAGAAAAGCGCGGTGTCCGTCAAGCATCTCTGCACGGGAATTCAAGGTCGAGCGCCAAGGCTGACGGAAGAGGAGTGCCGCAAGTCGGGTGGCGTATGGCTGGTTACACGCGCCGGAATGGAACGACTGCACGGCAAAGAAATCGACTTGTGAAAAGATTGTGGATAACTTTATCGCCGTTGGAACGGTGCTTTTTGCGGGTCATTTACTTCCAACATTCGAGGGAAATCCATGATAAAATGATACTATTGAAAACTGTACACATGAGGGCGACGCACTTGCGTCGTCCTTTTTGTTACGCAGGAAAGGAGACGCGTCATGCTCACGAGGATATGTCCATCATGCGGGCGGCTGGTGCAGCAGGGCGAGGCTTGCCCGTGCCAAGCGAAGCGCCATAAGGCGTACGACAGGGAACGGCGGGACAAAGACCGGGCGCGGTTCTATCACTCGCGCGAATGGCGGGCAGTCGCAGCCGCTGTACGTGCGCGTGCGGGTTATGCTGATGAGCTGGCGAAGGCGGGCGGGCGGCTGGTGCCGGGCGCAGTCGTGCATCATATCCATCCCGTCGGTGATCGTCCTGATCTCAGGCTGTCGATGGCGAATCTGATTTATGTTTCCACACGCACGCACAAAGAGATTCACGATGCGTACAATAAGAATCCGCAAGCAAAAAAGGAGATGCAGGAGCGCCTTCTTGCGGCATTGGCGTTGAATCCCTCGATAGGGGGGCGGGGCGAAAAAGTTTGAAGCGCCCGACATAAGACCGCGTTCGGAGTTTTCTTCGGAAAAAATGCCAGAAATGAAAAATTTTTGACCTTGGGCGGTTTTGTCCATTGGGAATAGACGAAAGAGAGGTGAAACGATGGCAGGCAGACCGCGCAAGGTCGTTGGAATATCGACGGGGAAAATCGGCAAGCAGAAGAGACTCAATCGCAAGATACAGGAAGAAAAGCTCAAGCTCGAACGCGATCAGCTTGAAAAGGGTGCGCCGTCGTGGCTTTCGCCGCTTGCCCAAGAAGAATATATGCGCGTGGTGCAAGAGGCGGGAAAGGTTCGCCTCCTGGATAATCTCGACCTTGCGGTGCTGGCGATCTATGCGGACAATTACGATCGCTATGTGCAGGCAAGCAGCGCATTGCAGGAATACGGCTTGACCGTGGAGAGCAGAAAGGGAGAAATCCCTTCGCCATACATCAAAATCGCCGGAGATGCGGCGATGCAGATTCAGCGGTGTTCGACAAAGCTCGGTCTTGCGGCGACCGACCGCTTGAAGCTCATCGTACCGACGGAAGAAGAGAAGTCGGTCAACAAGTTCCTTCGCTTCCTCAACAAGGGGCGATGATGAAAGGGGGTGAACATCAGATGAAAGACAGAACGACGGAATATGCAAAGCTCATCGTCAGCGGCAAGAAACTTTGCGGGCGGGCAGAATACCAAGCCTGCAAACGGCATTTGGATGATATGGAAGATAAGGCTTTCCCGTATATCTTCGACGCGAAAGAAGCGGAATTTCATATCGAGCTTGCCAATCGCATGACGATCGGCGAGGGTACGGCAGAAGCGCGGCTCAAGACGCGCGGCTTTCAGAATTTCATCCTCGGCAGTCTCTTCGGCTGGCGCAAGAAGCGCTCGACGCTTCGCCGCTTCCGCGAGGCTTACATTCAGCTGGCAAGGCAAAACGGCAAATCGTTTCTTGCGGGCGAACTTTGCAACGACTTCGCGACGTTTTCGGGCTATCAGTATGGCCGTATCTTTTGTACGGCGACCAAGCAAGATCAAGCAAACATCGTCTGGAAAGAGGTGGAGAAGTTCATTCGCTCAGATCCCGACCTCGACGAGATGTATAAAATACGCGAGTACGATCACAAGATACGCTCTCTTGTGACGAACACGACCATCGAAGCCATCGGCAGAGACACCAAGTCTGCGGATGGCTTTCGCTCGATTCTTGCCGTTGTCGATGAATACCACGCCCATCCGACGAACCAGATGTACAAGCTCATGCAGGATGGGCAGATTCGCGTGGATAACGCGCTGACGATCGCCATTACGACGGCGGGATTCGACCTTAACGGCGCGTGCTACAAGCACTATCAGTTCTGCAAGCGGGTTCTCTCGGGCAATGTGCAGAAAGATTCACTCTTCATCTTCATCACGGAGATGGACGAGGACGATGATATATGGGAGCCTCGGAACTGGGCGAAGGCGAATCCGCTGAACCTCTGGAACGAGGACGACACGCTCAACGACGAGATGATCGCCCGCATGGCAGAAAAGGCGGTCGAGGCGAAGGATAAGCAGGATGAAGAGCTTGCGAACTTCCAGACAAAGGCGCTCAACTGCTGGATTGAATACACGGGCGGCGCTTTTCTCAACATTGAAGCATGGCGCATGTGCGCTGCAGACGATACGCTTGCCATGATGCAGGGGCGCGAGTGCTATTTGGGCATCGACCTGTCGAGCGGCGGCGACCTCACGAGCATCGCGCTCATTTTCCCCGATGAGGATGATGAGGTCTATGTCTGGTCGCACAGCTATATGCCGGAGCGCCGACTGGCGGAGCATATCCGTACGGATGACGCGCCCTACGGCGTATGGAAGAACGCCGGACTTCTGACGCTCACGAGCGGCATGTACGGCATCAAGACGGACTATCGGCAGATCGTCGCTGACCTCAAGCGGCTCATTGAGAAATACGAGCTTGACGTCGCAGGCTGCGGCTATGACGAGCACAATGCGAACACGTTCCTTGCCGACTTAGAAGAAGTCCTGCCTTGTGATTTGACGCTGGTCAAGCAGTCGGCGCGTTCTCTGAACGAGGCGACGCAGGACTTCAGGCTTTCCGTTGAGGCGGGAAAGGTACGATACGACAGGCAGAACGCGCTCCTCACATGGAGCATGGTCAATGCCGTGATTTCGGCGCCAAACTCCTTCGGTGAAATCAAGATTGACAAAATGACGCAAACGCGGCGCATAGATCCGTGCGATGCCGTCATGGATGCGTGGGCGGTGTGGCTCTTGAAACGCCATGCGCGAAAAGTTGACGCGCAGGCGGCGCTCGCAGCATGGTTGGAAGTCACGGCAGATGTGGAAGGGGGTGACGAGGCTTGAAATGGCTGAGCAGCATCAAGGGATTTTTCAAGAACGCGGCGGACGGTCGCTTTTCCCTTTCGGAAGCAAATGACTTCTTCTTCGGCGGCACGGTTGCCGATGGCGCAGACATCTCGGAGATCACCTATTTCACCTGTCTCAAAACTTTGGGAGAATCCTTGGGGAAGATGCCCGTCTATCTGATGGACAGTGAGAAGAATCGCGTCATTGAGCATGAGACGACGCGCGTTCTCTCCGTCAAGCCGAACGGCATCATGACGCCGCTGCAATTCTTCACGACGCTTGAACGCTACCGCAACCACTACGGCAATGCCTACGCCGCTATCGAGCGCGAGAGGTCAAATCTCCGCGCCCTGCACATCCTTGATCCGCGTCTTGTGCAAGTGTGGCTGAACAACACGGGAAGCTATACGGGGCGGCGTTACTTCTACCGCTACAACGATCCCAAGACGGGCAAGGAGCATTGGATTGCGCCCGAGGACATGCTGCATGTCCGCGCATGGCTGACAGACGATACGGGGCTTGTCGGAAAGTCCGTGCGGCAGATACTCGCCGAAAACATGGCGGGCAACAAGGCTTCGCAGAAGTTCTTGACGGAGCTTTATCGCAAGGGCTTGACGGCGAATGCTGTTGTGAAATACGTCGGCGATTTGACACAGCGAGGGCAAGACGATATGCTTCGGCGAATTGAGGCGCAGTCGCGGCAGGATTCGCGCCGGTTGATTACGTTGCCCATCGGCTTTGACATCGAAAAGCTCGATTTGAAGCTCACGGACGCTCAGTTCTATGAACTCAAGCGATACTCTGCACTGCAAATCGCCGCTGCCTTCGGCGTCAATCCCGACCATCTGAACGACTACACGAAGTCGAGCTACAACAACAGCGCCATGCAGAACCTGCAATTCTACGTCAACACGCTTCTTTACAACGTCTCGCTCTATGAGCAGGAGATGAACCGAAAGCTCTTGACAGAGAAAGAGCAGGATGCGGGGCTGGGATTCAAGTTCAATGTCTGGGTGATTCTGCGCGGCGATCCGTCGCAGCAGGCGGACATCCTGCAGAAGATGGTGCAGTCGGCGATCTACAGCCCGAATGAAGCGCGCGCCAAACTCGACAGCCCGCCGTGCGCGGGCGGCGACGTCCACATGGTCAACGGCTCTTATGTGAAACTTGAGGACATCGGAAAAGCCTACACGATGAAGGGGGGTGAACGAGATGGCAATAGAGATAAAGAATGAGACAGACCAAAGTGCCGACCTCTATCTTTCGGGCAGCATCATAGACGACGATATGGGCGGTATTATCGATGAGTGGTGCGATACCTCGACAGGCTATCAATGGCCGGAAAAGATTAGAAGTCAGCTCGAAGGCCTTAAGGGCAAGGCGCTGACCATCTACATCAACTCGGACGGCGGCAGCGTGCCCGCAGGCGTGGCGATGGCGAACATGATCGCACGTCATGACGCTCCGACGACGGCGATTGTCGACGGCTGGTGCTGCTCGATTGCGACACAGATTTTCTGCGCGGCTGATCGTCGGCAGATGCCTGCGAACGCCTATCTGATGATTCATAAGCCCGCCGTCTATGCAAGCGGCAACGCCGATGATCTCAGACGGTCGGCGGACGTGCTCGACACGATTCAGCGCGGGCTTGAAGAAACCTATCAAAAAGCGGCGCTAGAGGGTGTGACGGCGGAACTTTTGCACAAGCTGGTCAACGATGAAACGTGGCTGACGGCAAGAGAGGCGGCAGAGGTCTTTGATGTGGAGCTTTTGGAAGCGTCACAGATGACGGCGTGCGCAGGAAGCGCGAAATTCATGCAGCATATTCCCGAATGCGTGCGCCGCATGATGGAAGAGAATATGCCGCAAGAGCAGCCTACCGCCGAAGCGGCAGAGGAAAGCTGCCAAAAAGCAGCGATGGAAATGCGGCAGCGGGCAGAGATCGCCCTTGCCTTGGCGAAAGGAGCCATGATTTAAGATGAAAAAGTCGGATGAATGCAAAAAGATAGTGGATGAACTGCGCCGTGAGGTGGAGAATCTGCAGCAGGAAGGAAACATCGAGGCGGCGGCAGAGCGTGCCAAAGAGCTGACGAACGCCGTCCATCAATATGAAGCGGCGTTGGCGATGGAGCGGGCGGATCTCGTGGACTTCGCCCATACGGCGGCGCCGGTCGAGGAGAACAAGGTCAGCGATGCGGTGATGCGAAACCGCGTGTTCAATAAGCTCGTGCTGGGCAGGACGCTCACGGAGGAGGAGCGCGGCTATGTCAATCAGATCGGCTCGCCCGGTCAGGTCGAAGGCACGCCCGCCAAGGGCGGCTATCTCGTGCCCGAAGAGCAAATGCGCCAGATTCGCGAGTACAGGAAGGCGTATACGGCGCTCAAGGACTTCACGCACGTCCAGCACGCAAACAGCATCTCGGGCAAGATGCCGACGCTCGGTGATGAGACGGGCAAGCTCACGGCGTTCGAGGAGCTGAACAGCATCAAGCAGTCGGATTTCGACTTCGGGCAGCTCAAGTACGAGATCAAGGACTATGGCGACATCATTCCTGTTTCGAATCAGCTCCTTGCCGATGCCGACGTCAATCTCACGGCGATTATCGGTCAGCGTTTTGCACGCAAGGCGGTCAATACCGAAAACGATGAGATTCTGAAGCTCCTCAAGAAGCTCACGCCGACGGCGGTGACGGATGCCAAGGGATTCATGAAAATCCTGAACGTCAGCCTCGACCCGTCCTACTATGCAAATGCGCGGATCGTCACGAATCAGGACGGCTTCCAGTGGCTCTCTGAGCTGGAAGACGCGCAGAAGCGTCCGCTTCTTGTGCCGGATATAGCCGCGCCCGATACCTACCGCTTCCGCGGTAAGCCGATTGTCGTCGTATCAAATGGTACGCTTCCGACAGAAACGAAGAAAGTGCCGTTCTACGTCGGCAGCATCGCGGACTATGTGGCGTTCTTCGAGCGTACAGGCGTGGAGATCGCCGTTTCGACGGACTTCCTCTTCGACAAGTATGCGACTGCCCTGCGCTGCGTGGAGCGCTTCGGCGTCGTCGCCGACGATACGGACGCCGTGAAGCTGGCGCAAGTTACGCTGCCGTAAGGGGGGCGAGACGTCATGGCGATCACGCTCGATGAGGTCAAGACGTACCTGCGCATTGACCTTGATATCGAGGACGCATTCCTGCGGCAGTGCATGAAGGCGGCAGATGCGTACCTCGTTCATGCCGTGGACGATTTCGAGACGCGCTGCAAGATCGAGGACTTCGAGGCGACGGCGGACATTGTGCGCTTTGCGCTCATCGGTGAAATGTATATGAATCGGGACTGCCGAGGTGACAATCGGCAGTCTTTTCCGTATCATATCCGCTCGATGATCCTGCAATTACAGAATTATACAGGAGGTGAACCGCCGTGATGAATGTAGATAAGATGAATCGCCGTGTGATGCTCCTGCGCCCGGAAAGCCCCCTGGACGAGATCAACGGCTGTGATACGACATACACCCCGACGCGTGAAGTTTGGGCGGAGTTTCTAAAGCCCGGTTTCGTCAGCCGCGCCCTCTTCGGCGATGCGGCAGCGGTCGAGGTCACGCAGGGAATGCGTCTTCGCCCTGTGGAAGTCGCCAAGGGCTGGCGCGTCAAGCATGGTGAACATGTGTTTCATGTGGAGCATATCGACGATACGACACCCGGTGAGCTGATCTTGACGACAAGCGAGGTGCAGCTGTAATGGCAAGAGCGAAGGGATTCTACATCAAGAGCGATTTGACGGATGCAATTAAAAAAGCTGTGGGCGATGTCAGCAAATATGATGGGGAAACACAGCGACGTTTGAAAGGCGTCATACGCAAGGGAACGCAAGACCTTCTTCGAGCATCGAAAAGGAAAGCGAGGGTGGGATCAACAGGAAATCTTGTAAAGGGAATCGAGATGGAGTACGACGAGAAGTACAATCGCGGCTTCGTGAAATCTACGGCAAATCACTCGTTCCTTTTGGAGCATGGCGTCAATCCGTCCTTTGCTTTCCCAAAGAATAAGAAGGTGCTGAAATTCAAGGGAGTATTCGCGCGATATGCGTTTATCCCTGCCCGTAAGCCAAGACCTTTCATGAAGCCTGCGCTCGATGAGGTAGAGCCGAAAGTCGTCAAGGCGCTCAAGGAGGCGATTGACCCGTGAGGAA
>NZ_JBQNBV010000088.1:0-8747 GCF_052169755.1 Selenomonas sp.
GAATATGGAGCGGAAAAACTTGAATCATCGCATGTAGTTTGCATGAGAAAGCCAATCGGTCTGCGTCTTTGGCTTGACCTCTTGGGGCTTCTACGAAAAAGGCGCGGCGCTTGATGGCTGCGCCTTTTTCTTGACTTCTCGGGCTTTCATGATAGAATAGTATAATAAGGTGGAGAGGAGAGACTCTCTGAACTGGAGGAGGTTCACTTTTGCTTACGTTTTTGATGGTGCTTGATGCGCTTGTCGCCATACTCTTGATCGTTGCTGTCTTGGGGCAGGAGCCTAAGTCTGCGGGCATGGGCGGCTTCGATGGGGGCGGCGGCGATACGGTGTTCAGCGCGAAGGCGCGTGGCATGGATGCGCTTCTTGCGCGTGTGACCGTCGTCTTGGCGGTTCTTTTTGGCGGGATCACGCTTGTGATTGCCAAGATGACGATGTAGGGCAGCCTTTGGCGCAGGAGATCCGGCGCGGTTTTCCTGGCGGCTGCACATGCGGCGGACGCTCGGCGAAAAGGCCGGGCGTTTCTTTCTATTGCGGGAGAGGTGCGCGGGATTTCGGCGTGCTCTGCATGTCGGGAAAAGGGGGGCGGCAATGATCATCGAGGGGGCAGAGCCTTTTCTCTTGCCGGGCGGTTCGCACGGCGTGCTGCTCCTGCACGGTTTTACGGGTATGCCGCCGGAGCTTCGGCTCATGGCGGAAGCGCTCCATCGCGAAGGTCATACGGTGCTGTGTCCGCGTCTCGCCGGTCATGGCACCAGCCCGGAGGATATGGCGCATACGGATGCTGAGGACTGGTACGATTCGGCGGCGGACGGGTATGCGCTGCTGGCAGGCGCTGCGCGGCGGATCTCTGTCGTCGGACATTCGATGGGGGCGCTTTTGGCTCTTCGCTTGGCGGCGCAAAAGTGTGTCGAGAGCGTCGTGACGCTCGCCGCACCGATCTTCATCGACGAGGGACGCGGCATGAAGTACCTGCCGCCACGCAGCGAATGCATCGGCAGATTTCACCCGAAGCTGCGCAAGTCTCTGCGCGATGTGCCGGAGTTTTGCAATATGACATACGAGAAGATGCCGCTTGTCGCCATTCATGAGATGGTCGGTTTCATCGAGCGCGTCAAGATGCTTCTGCCGCGCGTGACAGCGCCGCTTTTGCTCGTCCATTCGCTGCACGATCATACGGCACAGCGTTCGAGTCTCAAGTACATCTATGACCATGTGGGCGCGGTGCACAAGGAAGTTTTGTGGCTTGTGCGCTCGGGGCATCTCGTGATGCTCGATGCTGAACGGCGGACGGTGTTTCGGCGCACGGCGGCGTTTTTGTGTGCGCACGGCGGTGTGTGAAAGAATGGAGAAGGAACTAGGAGAAATGAATGGAACAAAATGAATTGCAGGAGCGCATCGTGAGTTATATGCGCACGGCAGCGTACAAGCCGCTGACGGCGGAAGAGCTGGCTGACGAAATGCCGCTTTCGGAAGCGGAGCTTGCACGCTTCCGGACGGCTCTGGAAGAGCTGGAAAAGACCGCTGTCGTCATCAAGACGCGCCACAACCGCTTTGGCGTGCCAGAGCGCATGAATCTCATCGTCGGCAGGCTCTCGATGTCGGCGAAGGGCTTCGGCTTCATCATCCCCGAGGTACGCGAGAAGGAGACGGACAGCGACATCTTCGTGCCGGGCGGCAGCCTCGGCGGCGCGATGAACGGCGATCGCGTCGTGGCGCGGCTTTCGCCGTCGGAGATCGCCGGACGCTCGCGCGAGGGAGAGATCATCCGCATCGTCGAACGCGCGAACGAGTGCATCGTCGGCACGTTCGAGGAGAGCCGTCATTTCGGCTTCGTGACGCCTGACGACAAGAAGATCGGGCAGGACATCTTCATCCCGAAGGGAGCCGTGCATGGCGCAAAGGCGGGCATGAAGGTCGTCGTGCGCATCACGAAGTGGCCGGCAGGCAGGAGAAACGCCGAGGGCGAGGTGGAGGAAATCCTCGGCCGTGCGGGTGAGCCCGGCGTCGATGTGCTTTCCGTCATGAGCCAATACGGGCTGTCGGAGGAGTTTCCCGCCGACGCAGCGGAAGAGGCGGCGGCAATCGAGGACGCCGTCGCGCCCGAGGAGTTTCGCGGCAGACGGGATCGCCGCAGCTTTCGCATCGTGACGATCGACGGCGAGGATGCGAAGGATCTGGACGACGGCGTTTACGCCGAGCGGCGTGCGGACGGCGGCTTCTTCCTCGGCGTTTATATCGCCGACGTCAGTTGGTATGTGCGCGAGAATTCGCCGCTCGACCGTGAGGCGCGTGCGCGGGGCACGAGCGTCTACCTCGTTGACCGCGTGATTCCGATGCTGCCGAAGAAGCTGTCGAATGGTATATGCAGTCTGAATGCGGGCGAAGATCGCCTCGCGATGGCATGTGAGATGGAGATCGGTGCGGACGGTCTCGTCAAGAGCTACGAGATCCTGCCCGTCGTCATTCACGTCTATCGGCGGCTGACCTATACGCTCGTCAACGAGATCTTCGCCGAGGGCGCGGACGCGGTGCGCGCGGAGAACGCCGACCTCCTGCCGCTTCTTGCGCCTCTTCGCGAGGTGCATGACGCGATGGAAAAGGCGCGTCATGAGCGCGGTTCCATCGGCTTCGACGTGCCCGAGATCAAAGTGAAGCTCGACGAGAGCGGCAAGCCCGTCGCGCTCATCAAGCGCACGGGATCGCTCGCGGAGTCGATGATCGAACAATGTATGCTCGCGGCGAACGAGACTGTCGCAGAGCACATGGAGAAGAAGGAGCAGCCGTTCCTCTACCGCGTGCATGAGCAGCCGTCAGATGAGAAGATCGAGCGGCTCAACAACCTCTTGGCGACGTTCTCGCTGCATCTTGCGCCGAATGAAGCGGGCGAAGTCGCGCCGAAGGATGTGCAGCAAGTCTTGGAAAAGGTCAAGGGGAGGCCTGAAGAGCGCATCGTCAGCGCCGTCTCGCTTCGCTCGATGCAGCAGGCGCGTTATGCCGATCAGCCGCTCGGCCACTACGGACTTGCCGCGCGTCACTACACCCACTTCACGTCGCCGATCCGCCGCTATCCCGATCTCATCGTGCATCGTCTCCTGCGCGAGACGTTCGCGACGGGCACGATTGCTGCCGAGCGTCAGGAACGCCTGAGGAGCATCCTTCCCGAGATCGCCGAGCACACCTCGGCGCGTGAGCGCATCGCCATCGAAGCGGAGCGCGAGACGCAGGATATGAAGAAGATCGAGTATATGGCGCAGTTCGTCGGCGACGCTTTCGACGCCGTCATCAGCGGCGTCACGGCGTTCGGCATCTTCTGTGAGCTGGACAACGGCGTCGAAGGTCTCGTCCATGTGTCGAGCATGGTCAACGATTACTACGAGTACCGCGAGGAGCTTTATGCACTCGTCGGCGGTGCGACGCACGTCTCTTACCGCCTCGGCGAGCCTGTTCGCGTCGTGCTTGTTCGCGCCAATATCGCCGAGCGCAATCTCGACTTCATTTTAGAGGACAACGGCGTATTCGTCGCTGCGAAAAAGCCCGAGGGCGCGAAAGCGGAGCGGGGCGGCTCCCGTAGGGATGAGGACGCGAAGAAAGGTCTGCGTTCGAAAAAAGGCAGGGGCAGAAAAGGCGCGAAGAAAAAGCGAACCGATGCGATCATCGCCGATGTGACGAGCGCGGCGCACGCGGAACCGAAGGCTCCGACAGCGGTGGAGCAAGGCGCAGCGCACGGGAAGAAGGGCGGCAGACCGCACAAGGGGAAGAAGCTGCAAGGCGAGGGGCGCGGTGCGAAGAAGCCGGAAAGGTTCCACGCAGAAAAGCAGGGCGCTCTCGCAGACGAGTCGAGCAGCAGTCGCCCCAAGGCGTTTTGGATGAAACCGCCGAAGGACTTGCGCAAGCAGGGCAAGAAAAATACGCCCAAGCCCGACAAGAAGCGGCGTCCGCATCATAAGACCGAGCGTGCGACGGCGAACAGCGATTGATGGGAGAAGCGGCAGCTTCGGCAGAAAGAACAGGGGGAAGCGATGGGACGCAAGAACGACGGCGTGAAGATCGTCGCGGAAAACCGCAAGGCGCGTCACGACTATTTCATCCACGAAACCTTTGAAACGGGGCTTGTGCTGCAAGGCACCGAGGTCAAATCTCTGCGTGCGGGAAGAGTGAACCTCAAGGACAGCTTCGCATCGATCAAGAATGGCGAGATCTTCGTGGAGAACATGCACATCAGCCCCTACGAGCAGGGCAATATCTTTAACCACGAGCCGCTCAGAAAGCGAAAACTCCTCATGCACAAGGCGGAGATCGTCAAGCTCTTTTCCAAAACGCGCGAGAAGGGCTTCACGCTCGTGCCGCTGAAGCTCTATTTCTCGAAGGGCAAGGCGAAGCTCGAACTTGCGCTTGCAAGCGGCAAGCATACCTACGACAAACGCCGCGATCTCGCGACAAAAGCCGCCAAGCGCGACATCGAACGCGCCTTGAAGGATCACAGCAAGGGCAGATGAAGCAGGAAAAGAGATGGCGCGCGCCATCTCTTTTTGATATACTTTAGAGAGAAGTCTTTGCAAATACGAGGAGATGTTCAGAAAAGGAATATGATTTATGAACATACAATATGCAAAAATGGCTGTGAAAAGTATTGGAGCAATGGACAGAACGATAAAGCGGCGTATCAAGCAGGCAATCGAAGGATTGCCGCAGGGCGATGTGAAACGGCTCAAGGGAAGTGATGAACTCTATAGGATGCGTGTTGGCGGTTGGCGAATCGTATTTTCGTATCCAGATAAGAATACCATTCTGATTGAAAAAATTGCACCAAGGGGCGATGTTTATAAGGGAGGTTTTCTGTTATGACGGTCAAAGCGCAAATCGTAGAAATGATAGATTTTATTCCAGATGGAGAATTACCGATTCTCTTGGAAGTGGTGAAGCGATTTTTGCCGAAAGATGCAGATGATGTTGCAACGGATGATGATCGAGAATCGCATCTGATCGCTGTGCAAGAATATATGCGTGGCGCTACGATGGCTCATGACGCTGTGGATTGGGATTCGTAGGAGATGAACGGACGGTAAAGCATGTAATATTGAAAAGAAAAATTTTATAGGATAAATGTCAACCATCTGCATATATATAGTTGACAATTTGCCGTCAAGAGCGTATGATAAGAGCGATTTATGAAACTATACTTGAGGGAGGATTCGAGATTTATGAAAATCAGAGAAATGGTTCTCTGTGCGCTCTTTATCGCGCTTGTTGCCGTCGGCGCCTTCATTCGCATTCCTGTTGGCACGGACGTCTACACCTTGCAGTTCCTCTTCACGCTTTTGGCGGGCGTATTGCTCGGGGCGCGGCTCGGGGCGGTAGCGGTCGGCACTTATGTTCTCATGGGGCTTATCGGCATTCCCGTTTTCGCGTCGGGCGGCGGACCAAGCTACATCCTGCAGCCGACGTTTGGCTATCTCGTCGGCTTCATCTGTCAGGCGTATCTGACGGGTGCGCTCGTGCGCGGCGGCGAGCCGACGTTCAAGCGTGTGCTCGGCGCGTGCCTCGCGGGTATGGCGGTCGTGTATCTTTTTGGCATATCTTATTTCTATATCGCCTCGAACTATATCGTCGATGCGCCGATCACGCTCTGGCTCGCGCTCTGGTACTGCGGCGTTCTGCAGGTTGTGCCGGATTTTTTGCTGTGCCTTGCCGCCGCTTTCATCGGTATGCGCTGCCGTAAGGCGGGGCTTTGGCTCTAAAATCCTCTTTGTGGTTAAAGGAGATATCTTTCATGGGAAAAGCATTGTTCATCACGGGAACGGGCACAGACATCGGCAAGACGTATGTGACGGGACTTATCGTCAAACGCCTGAAGGACGCGGGTTTTCGCGCGGGCTATTACAAGGCGGCGCTTTCGGGCGCGGAGGTGGGCGCGGACGGTGCGCTTTTGCCGGGCGACGCGCTCTTCGTTCGCCGCACGGCGGGGTTGGCGGCAGAGGACGCGAGCGTATCCTATATCTATCGTGACGCTGTATCGCCGCATCTTGCAGCGAAGATCGAGAGCCGCCCCATCGACTTTGACAAGGTCGAGCGCGATTTTTTCACGGCGAAGGAACGCTTCGACTATTTGACCGTCGAGGGCAGCGGCGGCATCATCTGCCCGCTGCGCTGGGATGAAAAGGAGCATGTTGTGCTCGATGATCTCATCGTGCGCTTGCAGCTTTCTGCGCTTGTCATCGCCGACGCGGGGCTCGGCACGATCAACGCCGCCGTCTTGACCGCCGAGCATTTGAAGATGCGAGAGATTCCTTTGGCGGGCTTCATTTTCAACCACTGGCAGGCGGGGGATCGTATGCAGGAGGACAATAAGAAGATGGTCGAGGAAATGACGGGTGCGCCCGTCCTCGCCTGTGTTGAAAAGGGTGCGAAGGATCTGCCGCTTGCCGCCGACGCGCTCGCCGCGCTGTACGCATAAACTTAGGAGGAGAATCTATGCCAACGATTGAAGAACGCGACTTACGTCATATCTGGCACCCATGCGCCCAGATGAAGGACTATGAAGAGCTTCGCCCTATGGTCATCGACCATGCGGAAGGCGCGTGGCTCTACGATGTGCATGGAAAGGCTTATCTCGACATTGTCAGTTCGTGGTGGGCGAACCTCTTAGGTCATGCGAACGAGAAGATCAACGCACGCATCAAGGCGCAGCTCGACCGCTTGGAACATGTCATCTTCGCAAACTTCTCGCACCGCCCTGCCATCGAACTGGCGGAACGTCTTGCCGCACTTGTGCCGGCGGGGCTCACGAAGTTCCACTTCAACGACAACGGCTCGTCCGCCGTCGAAGCCGCGCTCAAGATGGCGTTTCAATACTCGCAGCAGACGGGGCGCATGAAGAAGACGCGCTTTATGTGTCTTTCCGAAGGTTATCACGGCGAGACGATCGGTGCGCTCTCCGTCGGCAGCATGGATCTCTTCGCCCAGATGTACAAGCCCATGATGATGGACAACATCCACGTCGAAGCGCCCGACTGCTACCGATGTCCTTTCCAGAAGACGCGCGAATCGTGCGCCTGCGAGTGCTTCGCCTATGTCCAAAAGGCGTTCGCCGAGCACGCGGCAGAATGTGCGGCGATGATCGTCGAGCCGCTTTTGCAGGGCAGCGCGGGTATGCGCATTTACCCCGAATTGTATCTCAAAAAACTGCGTGCGCTTTGTGACGATTACGATGTGCTCTTGATCGCCGATGAGATCGCGACGGGCTTCGGCAGGACGGGCAGGCTCTTTGCGACGGAGCGGGCGGGCATTACGCCCGACATCATGTGCCTTTCCAAAGGTTTGACGGGCGGCTATATGCCGATGTCGATTACTGTCGTTAAAGAGAAGATTTATGACGCTTTCTATGCAGAGTGGAGCGAAGGCAAGGCGTTTATGCACAGCCACACCTACGCGGGAAATCCGCTTGGCTGCGCGGCGGCTCTCGCCGTCCTCGACATCCTCGACGAGGAAAATATCTTGGAAGAAGCGGAAAATACGGCTCTCTGGCTGACCTCGCGCATGGAAGAGGTGTTCGGTGCGCACAGGCATGTCGGCGAGATTCGCCACATCGGCTTGATTCACGCCGCCGAGCTTGTCGAGGACAAGCAGGAGAAGCGTCCCTTCGACGGAAGCCGCCGTCTTGGCTACGCCATTTATCGAGCGGCTCTGCGTCACGGGCTGCTGCTGCGCCCGTTGGGCGACGTTCTTTACTTCAATCCGCCGCTCAACATCAAGAAGGAAGAGCTTGACACCGCGATCTGCCGCATGAAGCAGGCGATGGATGAAGTGCTTGGGGTATAGAAACTATCAACGGAACGCCGTCCGCCGCAAAAGAAAGCGTCGGGCGGCTTTTTGCTGTAAATTTTACTCCTTGGAAATTAACCGCTTTTTTCAGAGGACATAGAGGAAAAAATTTGCTATAATAAGAATGATAAGCGCTGGATTCTATGCTTGGGTAAAAGCCCATCCGGGGGGTAATGGATATGTTTGCAATCATCGTTGGCACACACGGCAGATTGGCGGAGGAGCTGCTCGCATCCGTCGATATGATTTTTGGAGAGGTGCAGAATACGGCGGCGGTCACGTTTTTGCCGGGGGAGGGGTCTGCGGACATTACGGCGAAGTACGAGGCTGCCTTGGAAAAGGTCGATGCGTCGGGCGGTGCGCTCTTCCTCGTTGATATTTTTGGCGGCACGCCGTACAATACCGCTTGCCGCATCGTCATCAACAACGAGAAGTATGGCATTGTCACGGGGGCAAGCCTGCCGATGCTCGCCGATATGGTGAATGCGCAGATGATGGATGAAGGGACGGATATTCGTGCGCTGATGGAAAAGGCGGCGGGTGCAGGGCAGAAGGGCATCCGACTTTTCCATACGAGTACGGTCAACGCCTGAGGATTTGAGAGACGTACCATAGTGGCAGGATAGGAGAGAGATACATGATCAGTACGATTGGCGTTGTGACTTCGGGCGGCGACAGTCCGGGCATGAATGCGGCGGCGCGTGCCGTCGTGCGTACGGCGATATCCGAGGGCGTGAAGATCTTCGGCATTTACGGCGGCTATACGGGGCTTTTGGACGGTGATATCAAGGAGCTTTCGACGCGCAGCGTCAGCGATCTCATCCAGCGCGGCGGCACGTTCCTCGGCACAGGACGCTCCAAGCGCTTCCATACGGAAGAAGGGCGCAAAGAGGCGATGGAAAAGCTCAAAGCGCACGGCATCG
>NZ_JBQNBV010000089.1:0-8731 GCF_052169755.1 Selenomonas sp.
GAAAAATGTGTCATCCATCAGACACAAACGATCGATGTACGCTTTGTATCGCACCTTCTGTTCGTCCATTCGCATCACCTCTCTGCCGAACACGCACGTTAAATTTCTGCTTCTTACCTCGATTATATGCAGTGCTTCTCGCTTTGTCAAATGTCATGAAACCCTGTCAAGTATACGAAGCAGGCGGTCTTCAGGAAGGAAGCGGGCGATCGCGTCTGCCAGTGCGTCGATGAAGCCTTCGAAGTGGTTTGTGCGCACGGCGAGCCATGCGACGGCGGCGAGGATGCTTTTTTGAAGCGGCGCGTCTTGTCCGGCGCTCTCCCAAGCAGTCGGCGCATACGGGGCGCTTTCAGCCAACGCGGCATCAGCAAGCAGGATGAATTCGAGCATCTTGTAAAGCACGACGAATACTTCATAGTTTGCCAAGAGGCTCGTGCCGCCCGTCAAGGGGTATCGCCCGAGCAAAAATTCGTTGACGAGCCAGTTTTCCAAGACATGCGCCTGCTTGGCAAGGATGCGCTTCTTATAGCGTCTGCGCCGTTTTGACAATGCGTCGATCGCCTCTTTTGCACAAGACGCAGCGGTTTCCTGCGCTTTTCCTGCAGATTCTTCACCGAAGGCGGCGCGGATCATCGCCAGGTATGCCGTCGTTTCGGGCAGATCGTCCTCGGTCGCCTGCGCCAGGGCGGGGAATAGGCGCAGGAAAAAGTGCATATACTGCGCCGCATCGAAGGGATTCGCAGCGAGAAGATCCTGCGCTTGTCCTGCCGCAGCTTCGGCGATTGCCGCTGCATCTTTCGCCAAGGCTTCTGCCGCTCCTTGCTCGACGTACGCTTCGGCGCGTGCGAGCAGCAGCCCGAGCGCCGCGAGCCGTGCATCGAGCGTAAGGCGGCGCTCCTTTAAGAGCGCGATGCCTGCGATCTGCAAAGCGCGGAAGGATTCTGCCGACAGCGGTGCGCCGAGCGGCGTGTCGTCTACATAGGCGGGACGCGGCGCAGCGATCTCGATCCACTCAAGTGCCATCGGCTCTTCGGCGAACAAGACTTCTTCCGCTGCCACGGGACAGCTCAGACACAGGGCGCGGTCGAGCGTCTCGCCGATACGGTGCATCTTGCGCGGGTACTCGGCGCAGACGTCGGAGATCGCGCCGACGCCGAAGCGGCGATGCAAGGAGCAAAGCCCGTCCGCACGCAAAAAAACGCAGCGTTCGTTCTCGTGGCGCATGATCCAGCCGCCCGTCGCTTCGCTGCGTTCCAGCCCTCTTTTCAATTCCTGCAAAAGCTCCGGCTTTTCTTCATAGCGCGCCAATGTCGCCGCATCGAGCGCAACGCCCCACTTCGCACGGCAGCAGAGCGAGCCGCAGCGTCTGCCGTCGCAGGCGAAACGGTGCATGTAGACGGGCTGCAGGCACATGCGCGGCGCGGCGGCAGGCACGTCGATGACGGACGCCGCGCCGCCGCTTCCCGCGCACAGAGCCGCACGTTTCGCCGCATCTTCCCATGCTTGTTTCACGCTTCCGCCTCCTTGAAGTAGGCGGCGATCTGCGCCGTCATCCGCGCAGCGACGTCCTCGCCCGCCTGCCATGCTTTTGCCCACGCGACGGTGTGCGCGACAGCCTCTTCGATATGCCAGCGCGGCTGCCAGCCGAGACGCGCCTTGATGCGCGAGGAATCGAGCTTCAAGAAGCCCGCTTCATGCGGTGCGCCGCCTTCTTTCTCGGCACGCCACGACGCGCCCTCGCCCCATGTGCGGCAAAAAAGCGCGGCAAGTTCGCCCGTCGTCACGCAGTCGGCATCTTCCGGCCCGACGTTATAGCTTCCGGCAAACGCGGCGTCATGCCACTGCACATGCGCGATGCGAAGGTAGGCGGACAAAGGCTCCAATACGTGCTGATAGGGGCGCGTCGAGGCGGGATTTCTAAGGACGACGGCGCGTCCTTCGCTCGCCGCGCGGATGCAGTCGGGCACGATGCGCTCGGGCGAGAAGTCGCCGCCGCCGATGACGTTGCCCGCGCGCGCCGTCGAGATGCGCACGCCGCCGTCCGCGAAGAAGCTCTGGCGGTAGCTCGCCGTCACGAGTTCCGCACAGCTCTTGCTGTTCGAGTACGGGTCGAAGCCCATGAGCCGCTCGTCCTCACGATAGCCCCACACCCATTCCTTATTTTCATAAACCTTGTCCGTCGTCACGTTGAGAACGGAGATAACCGTATCGCTCTTTCTGACGCACTCTAAGATGTGCGCCGTGCCCATGACGTTCACGGCATACGTATCGACGGGCGTGCGGTAGCTCTCGCGCACGAGCGGCTGCGCGGCGAGATGCAGCACAATCTCGGGCCGCGTCTCGCGAAACGCACGCTCCAGCGCGGCGAGATCGCGCACATCACCCGCAATCGAGCGCATCTTTGCAGCAAGGCGCAGCTTCTCAAAGAGAAGCGCTCCCTCCGCTGTCGGCGAAGCAAGCGAAAAGCCTGTAAGATGCGCCCCCGCGCCGAGCAGAATACGCGAAAGCCATATTCCCTTGAATCCCGTATGCCCCGTGACAAACACGCGCTTGCCGCGATAAAAGGCGAGATCATCCTGCCGCGTCATTCTTTTCATCAACGCTCATCCCTCCGTCACGTCACAATTCTCTGCCGTACTCGGCAACAAAGATCTGCCGCGTCTTTTCCCATGCGTCATCGAGACGCTTGCAGCCTGTCTCGTGGATGCACGGCGGCTTTTCAAAATACGGTATCATGAGGCGCAGACCTCGCCGCCGATACTCCATCGACGCCGAAAGGTCGTAAAAATGCCAGCCGTCAAACAGATCTTCGCGCCACGGCACGTCCGTCTGCGTCGCCAGAAAGATCCCGTCGAGTGCATCCACTTCAATGCCTACGTGAGGCACAGGACGCTTCTGCATCAATTCCATCGCTTCCGGATGGCGAACATGCCAAAGAGATCCGTAGCACTCTTTCGATTCCCACCATACGCCGTCCGCCGGTATATGACGGCAGCCCGCCAGACCGATGAGTCCAACCGCGGGATTCGCATGAAAAACCTCCACCATGCGGCGAAGAATGCTTTTTTCCGTCAGCAAGATATCCTGATGCATATACACTTTATAAAGCGCCGAAGATGCGCGGCGCGCCGCCTCGTATCCCGCCGCCATCGAGGGTGCGCCGCGTACGGGTACGACTTCCGCCGAAAATCCCTGCGGCATATCCAAGTGACGCAGATAGCGCACACACTCGGCGTACATCTCCTCGTCGTTTACACAGGAAATAAAGGCGATCTTCTTCGCGTCCTCGTTCATCCGAACAGCCCCTCTTTCTTCAGTCGGTCAAAGAGCGCCGCCGCATCCGCCGCGACGCTTCGGACAAAGGCTTCCAGATACTTGCCGTCCATGCCGCTTCGAATAAGCAGCTGCCGCAGCGCCTCGACGGTCGCCATCTCTTCGATACCGTTCTCCAAGCGATGCAAAAGACGCGCCAAAAGACGGCGTTCCTCTTCCGTATAGCGCGCCTTGAGACGTACGATATGCAGGGGGATCACCGTCAGACGAAGGATCCACCAAGAGACTTCCAGAGCTCTTTTCTCGTTTCCCACGCCGCATTCCCTAAGCAGTCGGAGCAGCTCCGGCTCGCCTTCCTCTAGGAGCATACGCGCGGTGAGACCTTCATAATGGGCAAGTTTCGCAAGGCGCACGATCTCCTCAAAAGAGAACAGCCGTCCCTGCCCCTGCAGCAGAGGATTTGCGCCGTAGCGCAATTCTCCCGCAAAATGCGACTGAAAAACACTCCAATGGCAGGGATTGCGAAAAGGTACGAGGACACTGCCATCGGATGTGAGAAAGGTTTGCAGAAATTCCAGCAGACATTCCGGCTCAGACAGTTCTTCGATGCCGGGCGCAAGCACGATCATGGAAAAACGCTCCCGCCAAGTCTCCGGCATCTCCTGTTTCTTCCCTGCCGTTTCGAACGCGACGTCTGAAAAATCCTGGCGAAACCGCTCTTCCCACGGCATCGTCATGCCAAAGAGCAGGGCGTCTTGGGAAGTCCGCTCTTGGAAGAACTTCGCCATTTCTGTATAGACGGCTTCATTGAAAGGTATATCCAACATCGTATCGCCTCCACGTCCGCTTATTTCGGCGTCCCTGAACCATTACACGGTTCGGCGCCGCGCCGTATGATCGTCACATCCCTTCCTCAAAGACGCAGATCGGCGCACGACTGCCCTTCTTCACCTGCTGCTGCAGCAAATGATATGCGTCCAGCACCGTACGCGGCTCGATCGCGGCGATGCAGTGCGCTTCATCCATGTGTTTGCAGCCGTAGGGGTCTCGCGGCTCCGTCCTGCAGTCCGCCAATGCCCGTGCGGGCTGCACAATGACCGATGCCGTCCGGTAGGGGTAGTGACATGTGAGAACCGCTTTTTCATCGAGCGGCAAATCGGCGCCATAGCAGCAGATCTCCAGCACGGGCAGCCCAATGACCGCCGCCATGTGCATCAGGCTCGTATCGTTGCCGATATACGCCGAGCAAAGCGTGACGGCAGAAGCCGTCTCACGGAAGTCAAGCGCGCCTGCAAGCGCCAGCGCGTGCGCCGCACCGAGCATACGCGCCGCCTCTGCCGCCTCCGCCGCATCATCCTTGCCGCCTAAGAGCAGAAAAAACGCCGTCGGCTCCTCCGCCAACAAGAGCCGAAGGAATGCGCCATAAGCGGATGGAGGCCAATGTTTGCGCCGCGTGCTGCCGCCCAGCCCTATGGCGAAGAACTTGCGCTGCACGAGCGGCGCGCCAAGCCGCGCGAGCTTTTCGCGCACACCCGCGATGTCCTCTTTCGTCAGCCAAAGTTCCAGCGAGCGATCTGCCACAGGCGCACCAAGGAGCTGATCGAGCTGATCGAAGCAGCGCTCAACCATGTGCAGCGGGCGCATCGGCTCTTTCAAGGGGCGCGTCAAAAGCGCGGCGCAGTCCCCGAGCGAAAGCCCGCCCTCGGAGAAATCTCCCGGATGACCGATGCGTTCCTTCGCGCCCGTCATGTAGGCGAGCAAATAGGCGCTCGGATAATGACCGAATACAAAGGCGAGGTCGAAGCGCTGCCGCAGGAGATGCTCCGTCGCATAGTCGGTATGCGCCGAAAAAAGCTCCGGCAGAGGGCGCAGCACGGGCAAATGTTCGTTGCCGAGCAGGAAGTCGATGTACGGACACTGTTCGGCGAGCTTAAAGGCGGGCGGGAAGATGACGAGGGTGACAGCCGCCTGCGGATAGAGACGGCGAATTTCTCGCAAAACGCCGGAAAAGCAGATGAAATCGCCGACTCCTGCATCCATGATGACAAGAATTTCTGTTTTCTCGCCAACGGTGCGCGGCGTGCGATATCCGGCCTCCGCAAAAGCAGGCTCCATCACTTGCATAAATTCCTGCGCCGGAAACGGCGCCTGCATAAAAAGGGATGCGCCGAAGGTGCGAAACGCTGCGAGAATGTTCTCCATAAAGCGCCCTCCTCTTACATCTTCACGGCTTCTTGCAGAACCTCCGCCATATAGTCGAGCTGCGCATCCGTCATGCCCGGGTAGACGCCGAGCCAGAAGGTGTCGTTCATGATGCGGTCGGTCTCCGTAAGCTCGCCGACGATGCGGTAGCCGCTTCGGGCTTCGCGCAGGGAATCAAAGCACGGATGCTTGACGAGGTTGCCCGCGAAAAGCATCCGCGTCTGTATGCCATGCGCTTCCAAGGCGCGAACGATCGGCTCTCTTTCGACTCCCTCGCGGCAGGTCAGAAGGAAGCCAAACCAGCTCGGTTCACTGTGCGGACACGGCTCGGGCAGGATCAGCTTATCTGCGACGCTGCAAAGCGCCGCTTTGAGATGCGCGAAGTTGCGCCGCCGCTTTTCGATGAAGGATGGCAGCTTTTTGAGCTGCGCACAGCCGACTGCCGCCTGCATATCCGTGACCTTGAGGTTGTAGCCGAAGTGCGAGTAAACGTACTTGTGGTCATAGCCTTTCGGCAGTTCGCCGTACTGCCCGTCGAAGCGATGACCGCAGAAGCCGTCCTCTCCCGGCGGGCATACGCAGTCGCGCCCCCAGTCGCGCAGCGAACGCAGGATGCGAAAAAGCAGCGGATCGCGCGTGTAGACAGCGCCGCCCTCGCCCATCGTCATGTGGTGCGGCGGATAAAAGCTCGACGTGCCGATGTCGCCGATCGTGCCCGTACAGCGCTGCTCGCCGTCGAGCGCATAGCGAGAGCCGAGCGCGTCGCAGTTGTCCTCGATGAGCCACAGCCCGTGCCGCTCACAGAAATCCTTGACTGTCCGCAGGTCAAAGGGGTTGCCGAGCGTATGCGCGAGCATGACGGCGCGGGTCTTGGGCGACAGGGCTTCTTCAAGCCGCGTGACGTCGATGTTGTACTGCGGAATCGTCACATCGACAAAGACGGGAACGGCGCCGTACTGCAAGATCGGCGCAACCGTCGTCGGGAAGCCTGCTGCAACCGTGATGATCTCATCGCCCGGACGCACGGCGCGATCGCCCAGAAGCGGCGAGGTCAACGCCATAAAGGCGAGGAGATTCGCCGCAGAACCCGAGTTCACCGCGAGCGCATGGCGCGTGCCGAGGAAAGAGGCAAGCTCTTTCTCGAACGCTGCGGCATAGCGTCCTGCCGTCAGCCAAAACTCCAAAGCACTGTCCGTCAGAGCTTCGATTTCCTCGTGGTCGTAGACGCGCCCTGCGTAGGGAATGCGCCCGCCGCGCTGCCACGGGGCGGGTCTATGATACTCGTCTGCATACGCACGCACGAGTGCGATGATCTTATCGTGAAGCTCCTGCCTTTTCTTTTCTCTTTCTTTCATCTCGTCATCTCCCTCGGGCGCGCAGAACCGTCTCAATAAGTTCCGCCTGCTCAAACAACTTCTTGCGCCGCATACCGCTTTCCTCCGACGCACGCGCACGCAGAAGCTTCGCCCATTCCCGCGCACACGCGATGTGAACGGCAGGGTCGTTGCTCGACTGATCCGCATGTTTGCGGAAGTAACTCAGCGTGTCGACGATATAGATGAGATCCCCCTTCTTCAATAGCCGCATCCAGCACTCGACATCGAGCAGCGCCGTCGGCGGCTCTTCGCTCAGGACCTCACGCACCGTCTCCTTTGCCGCACGCGGCAAGAGCACGGTCGTGAACTCGCCGATAAAGTTCGCCTGCTTTTCCAAGAGTCCGTTGATCGCCATCTCGCCCGGAATACGCGACGTCTCTTCGACCGGCAGGGGATCAACGGCGGGGTCGGCGACGACGGCGCCCGTCTCGTCGATGGAGCGACGGTGCGAGGTCACGAAAGCGATGCCGTCCTCCATACTGAACACGTCTGCCATGCGCTCGATCTTCTCGGGCGCATAGAGGTCATCGTCGAAGAGATAGGCGAAGTATTCGCCGCGTGCTCTTTCGAGCGGCGCCAGCCAGTTCTTCAAAGGCGGAAGTCCTGCATCGTGCGTGTAGTGAATGCGCTCGTCCGCCGCATACTCCTTCATCAGCTCCGCCGTGCGGTCATCGCCGCTGTTGTCGCTGACGATGATCTCGATGTGGCGATACGTCTGCGCGAGTGCGCTCTCAAGTGCGCAGCGGAAAAGCTCCGGCCGCTCATGCGTCGGAATGAGGATGCTCACGAGCGGCAGCGCCTCCGTCGCATACTCTGCAAGGAAAGCCTGCCTTCCTGCCTCATCGGCAGGAAAACTGTCGCCCAGAAACTCCACGAGCGGCTCGTCGCACCGCAGTACAGCCGAACGCAGCCCGCGGCGACGAAACTCCAAGCACTGCGCAGCATCGAAGAACGCCGCCCCGCGGAAGAGATCCTCGCGCCACGGCACATCCATCTGCGTCGCCATGAGGAAGCCGTCGACGGCGAGCACGTCCTCCGCTTCACCGAGCACCATGCCCCAGGATACTGTGCGCCCCTCCGCAGCAAGCCGCAGGGAGCCGATGCGCCGCGTGGAGTGAAACGCGATGCCGTCGGGCGGCAGAAGCTTCGTGCCGGAGATGCCGAGGATGCCGAGATCGGCGTGCTTTTCAAAGAGGTCAATGATGCGCACCAAAAGGCGCGGCTCCAAGATGCGCACACGCTCGTCGAGATAGACCTTATACTTCGCCGCGCTCGCTTCCATCGCCTGCCCGTAAGCCGCCGCCATGCCCGCCTTGCCCTCGACCTCGACAAGCTCCATCGTGAAGCCTGCGGGCTGCTCCAAAAGGCGCAGCGACATCAAAAGTTCTGCGGGAAGAGCCGCGCCTTGACGCGCGACAATGACGGCGATCTTCTTCGCGTCCTGCATGACGTGCAGCGGCTCCGTTTCCTGCATCTCCTGTCCCTGCTCTCTCTTTTCCTTATTCATCCATGCACGCTCCGTCCTTTCATTCGCTCAGACCGTACCACGACTTTCGCAGCGCACGTTTTTCCTTCCAAACCTCGCCGCGCGTATCAAACGACGCCGTATGCGCCCGCGCGATCGCCAAAAAATGCGCCAAAAGCACCGCATCTTCCACTTCCTGCGACATGTCCGTGCGCGAGAAAATCTGCATCTTCGGCTCACGCAGATCGACGCCGCCGTCCTCGTCGACCGCCTCTTGCGATTCGAGCCGAAACTCATGCTCCGCCGTGCGAATGCAGAGTTTATACGTCTGTCCGGGGAAGATCGAATTGCTGACGACATGATCGCGCTCCCTGCCGCCCAGAGCTTTCGGCAAATTGCCGTCGAGATGCGCGGG
>NZ_JBQNBV010000090.1:0-8726 GCF_052169755.1 Selenomonas sp.
ACAGAAACCTTGCCAATCCGTCTGCGCCTTCGGCTTGACTTCTTGGGGTTTCATGGTAAACTAGGAATTGCTATATGGAGCACATGCGCCGGAAGGAACTCGCCATGTGCGGGGGAGGAAACAAATCTTTCATGGAAAAGTTGATTATACAGGGCGGCTGTCGGCTCGCAGGGCGCGTTAAGATCAGCGGTGCGAAGAACGCCGTACTGCCCATCATCGCCGCGACGCTCTTGGGGCAGGACGCCCCAAGCCGTCTGGATGAGGTTCCGTCGCTCGACGACGTGCATACGATCACGGAAGTCCTGCAGGCGCTCGGCGTCCATGCAGAATTTGATGCGGCGGCGAATGCGCTGACGGTAGACAGCCGCGAGATCAAGAGCACAGAAGCGCCCTACGAGCTTGTGCGCAAGATGCGCGCCTCATTCCTCATCATGGGGCCTCTGCTCGCGCGTCTCGGTCATGCGAAGATCTCGCTGCCGGGCGGCTGCGCCATCGGCACGCGCCCCATCGACCTGCATCTCAAGGGCTTCGAAGCCTTGGGCGCGAAGATCGAGATTGGGCATGGCTACATCGAAGCGCGCGCTGCCGAAGGGCTCAAGGGCGCACGCATCTACCTTGACTTCCCGAGCGTCGGCGCGACGGAAAACATCCTTATGGCGGCCTCGATGGCAGAAGGTCAGACCGTGCTCGAAAACCCCGCGCAGGAGCCGGAGATTGTCGATCTCGCCAACTTCCTCAACGTCATGGGCGCAAAAGTGCGCGGTGCAGGCACGAACGTCATCAAGATCGAGGGCGTCAAAAAACTCACAGGGCACAACTACACGATCATCCCCGACCGCATCGAGGCGGGTACCTACATGGTCGCCGCCGCCATGACGCAGGGCGACGTCTATATCGAAAACGCCATCTCCGAGCATCTGAAACCCGTCATCGCCAAGCTCAAGGAAGCCGGCGTCACTATCGAAGAGGATATCGACGGCATTCGCGTCGCCTGCGACCATCGCCCGAAAGCCGTCGACATCAAGACCATGCCGTACCCGGGCTTCCCCACGGACATGCAGGCGCAGTTTATGGCGCTGCTCGCCGTCGCCGACGGTGCGGGGCTCGTGACGGAAACGGTCTTCGAGAACCGCTTTATGCACGTCGATGAACTCAAACGCATGGGAGCCGCCATCAAAATCGACGGACGCACCTCCGTCGTCGAGGGTGTGGATCATCTGACGGGCTGCCAGGTCAAGGCGACCGACCTTCGCGCCGGCGCCGCTATGGTGCTCGCCGCGCTCGTCTCCGAAGGCGAGACGCAAGTCGGCTACATCCACCATATCGACCGCGGCTACGACAAGCTTGTCGAAAAGCTCGTGGGACTCGGCGCCGACATTCGCCGCGCAGACAGCTGAATAAAAAAAAGGATTGTGCGCTGAGAAAACTCATGCACAATCCTTTTTTATGCTTTATTTACTTTTTATCCAACGCCTCGGGATCGATGCGGTTGGCTGTGTCAATCAAATCGTTGTACTCCTCGACCATATCGTTGTATTTATCATTCGTACGATTTGCAAGGAAGGTTCGCACGGCGCCGATATAGCGATTGATATCGCTCTTATAACGATTCACTTCCGAGCCGTTGAGTTTTTCACTCATCGCAGTTATATCCTTGATCTGCGTCTCGACCGCTTGTGTGTCAAAATTCGAATCTTCCAGAGCATCGGCAAGCTCCCTCAACTTGATGTTCAGCTCAGAGAATGTCGCCGCATTCTCTTTGCCCGCCTTTTTCAGCTCTTCAAACTGTGCGCGATGCACCTCTTTGTTATGCGCAGAGACGATGGCGTCCATTTTTTTATAGGCTTCCGTAAATTGATCGTGAAGCGGAAGGAACTGCTGTGCAAGCTCTGTTCCCTGCGCATAATTGTCAGCAAGATAACCTTTGGAAGAGTAATAGTTGTCCAATTTCTCCGCCACCGGCACAAGATCTTTGAGTATGGCAAGCGTCGCGTCAGCAGCCTCATCAATATCCGAATAGACGCCGCTCGTCGTCTTATCTGCACGCGCTTTTTCGAGGTTCTCCTTCAAGGCGCCGTATCCCGGCAACATGCAGCTCACCATCGGCGTTCCTGAACGCAGGTCTGCCAGTGTTGGCGAAATGGCATAGTCAAACGTAACAAGTTTGCCGTTGAAAGCATTCGTCGCCTCGATGTACGGAGCAAGCGCCGCCTGCTTCTTCTGCAGCCCCTGCACGCCGTCCTCCGAAAACATCCGCGAAAGCGAAGAGCCGCCGTCCCCATCGCCGCCGATGCAGCCGGTGAAGAGCATGGACGGCGCGAGCAAAAGACCGCCGACAAGAAATACGGACAAGGCACGGCGCAGTTGATTGTTTTGCATAAAAATCCTCCTTGTGTAAAAAACCTTATGAACCGAGCGATCCCTTAACGATTCATATATAAAAGATCAGCCTTAGTATAATACGGCAGAATATCATGCGTCAAATTTCTTCCAAATTCTTAATGCAAATGGAGTTCATGCGGGTTGCTCTTGTTTGGATGAAATTTTCTCGAATTTTTAAGGTACCGCGAGGAAAAAAGATGCGTCCAGCCAGCTGTGCTGCCTTTATCCGCTCTTCCTTTTAAGATGCGCCATGCTCTTTTTTCCATCGCTTGATGTCCATGAGACGCGCCTTGAAACGCCCTTCCAGCCCCTCCTCCGTCGGCTCGTAATAGACGCTTCCTAAGAGATCGTCGGGCAGACACTGCATATTCGTGAGCTTATCCTTCGCGTTGTGCGCGTACTGGTAGCCCTTGCCGTAGCCCTCGTCCTTCATGAGCCGCGTCACGGCGTTTCGTATGACGAGCGGCACCGGCTCGGCGAGACGTGCCGTTGCGTCCGCTTTCGCTTTCAAATAGGCGACTTCCATCGCATTCGACTTCGGCGCAAGCGACATATAGACAACGACCTCCGTCAAATGCACCGAGCACTCCGGCATACCGATGAAATGACACGCTTGATACGCCGCGACGGCAAGTTCCAAAGCGCGCGGATCGGCAAGCCCCACGTCCTCGCTCGCAAAGCGCACAATGCGCCGCGCGATATAGAGAGGATCCTCCCCCGCCTCCAACATGCGAGCGAGCCAGTAAATCGCCGCATCCGCATCGGAATTGCGCATCGACTTGTGGAGCGCCGAAATCAGATTGTAATGCTCCTCACCCTTCTTATCATAAAGCAGCGACTTCTTCTCCATGCACTGCTCCACCGTCTCACGCGTAACCTTGATCGCGCCTTCTTCCATATCGCCGTTCAGCACGACAATCTCCAACGTCGAAAGCGCCGTACGCGCGTCGCCGTTCGAGAACACGGCGAGCGCTTCCAAAAGATCATCCGCGATCTCCACCTTTTGCCCACCGAAGCCCTCGGGCGCAGCGAGCGCACGACGCAAAAGCTCCAAGATATCCTCCTTTTGCAGCGCCTTGAGTACAAAGACGCGGCAGCGCGAAAGGAGGGCGCTGTTAATCTCAAACGACGGATTCTCCGTCGTCGCGCCGATGAGGATGATGCTGCCCTTTTCCACAAACGGCAGAAAAGCGTCCTGCTGCGCCTTGTTGAAACGATGAATCTCATCGACGAAGAGGATCGTACGTTCGCCGTACGCAGTGTTCTTCTCCGCCTCCTGCATGACCGTGCGGATCTCCTTGATGCCGCTCGTCACAGCGGAAAAGTCGATGAATCGCGCTTTCGTCTCCCCCGCAATGACGCGTGCAAGCGTCGTCTTGCCGACGCCCGGCGGTCCCCAAAAAATCATCGAAAAAATCTTGTCCTCAGCAATGAGTTTTGAAAGCATCTTTCCCTTGCCCACAAGATGCTGCTGCCCCACATAGTCCGCGAGTCCCTTCGGCCGCATACGCGCCGCCAGCGGCAGATCGGCTTCGCGTCGAAAAAGCGAATCCTGCTCCAAATTCGTCCCTCCATCCATCATTTCTTTCTATTATAACAGAAGAAGAACATGAGTCAAAAGACAGGTTTAAGACAAACCGCCTAATTCACGATATAGTCTAGAAGAGAATTTTTATGCAAAAAATGGAGTGAGCAGCATGTACCGCTTCTTGGAAAATTTTGAAACGGGAATCCCTTTTATCGACAATGGACACCGCCGACTTTTGGAAGATATGGAAGAAGCACGCGAAGCGCTCGCTGCAGGTCACGAAGACGAATACCACCGACTGCGCGGGCAGCTTTTAGAGACGATGCAGGATCACATCGTCAAACAGCACGTATACGAAGAGGAAATCATGGTCATGTCGCATGATGCCGAGCTAGATGGGCAAAAAGCCGATCATGTGCGCTTTCGCGATGTCATCGACCGCCACAAATCCTCGATGAACTTCCAAAGCGACCACGAGGATCTGACGACTCTCATGAACTTCCTCAACGAGTGGTTCCTGCAGCACATCCTCTCAAGCGACATGCTCATCGGCAGCGCCCTGCGAAAAGCAAAGGCAGCCGCGGTAAAGGCAAAGGCGCAGGCGGCAAAAGAAGCGCGCAAAGCAGAAACGGCGCAGACCGTCAGGAAAGAACCAGCCGTCGAAGAGCCAAAAACATCGGCAACGCAACCGACAGAAGCGGCAGACAAACCCGCTGCTCCCGCAAAAAAAACGACGAAAAAACGCACCGCCGCCAAGAAGCAGCCAACCGCTGCCGAAGATTCCGGCAAAAATGCCAAGGACAGCGCTTCTCCCGCAGAAGCTGCAAAACCTGCGAAAAAACCGCGGAAAACCACTGTCAAAAAGCAGCCCGCCGAAAAGACAGTCGCCGCTGCCGAGCAGTCCGTGCCCATCGCCGAAGCCGCCGCAAAGCCTGCCGCGCCCGTCGCCGAAGCCACAGCAAAGCCTGCCGCGCCTGTTGCCGAAGCCGCCGCGAAGCCTGCCGCGCCCAAGGCAAGCAAGCCGAGCAAGCCGACGACGACCGTCATCAAGTCGAAGAAGGCTCCTGCCGATCCCTTTGCTTTCACCGATGAATTTCGCACGCAAATCCCGCTCGTCGACAAGGAACATGAAACGCTCTTCAAGCTGGTACGCCAGACGTATGACCTCGTGCACGACGAATTCTGTGTCGACAAGTTTGACAACATCGTTGCAATCCTCGAAGAGCTGCGCAACTACACCATCAAACACTTTGCCGATGAAGAACGCTATATGAAGAGCATCAACTACGACGGTCTTGCCGAGCAGGTCGCCGCTCATACAGCATTCGTCGAGCAGCTCAACAACCTCGACCTCGACGATATCGACCGCGACCAAGAAGGCGCGCTTGACGATCTCATCAAGTTCCTCCTCAACTGGCTCGTGCAGCACATCCTGAAAGTCGATAAAAAAATGCCCTACATCGAAGAAGCGGCATTGAATCTGACGGAATGACGACAGAATCATCAAGGCAGCACGCTGTACATATAGCCTCACACCTTACAGAAGCCTAGCCAATCGGTCTGCGCCCTTCGGGCTTGACCTCTTGGGCTTCATGGTAAATAAGGCGGCGCATAAGTCCATTCCGACTTATGCGCCGCCTTTTCGATGCGCCAAATACATGAAAGCCGTTACTTTCATGCCCGTACCTTGTCGCCTTGATGCTGCCGGAAGCGCCCTGCACATACATATCCTCCGCCCCTCAATCGCCTTGTCTCCCAAGCATCTTCTTCTCCTCCCCTGCAAAATCTGCACCTTGCTGCACCAGAAAGATATGATGCTCGATGACGCGCCCCAAAAAGTGAGCGAGCCTTGTCGCGGCGATCTGCAGGAAGCCCAAGATCATGAAAAGACAGTCAAATCCCCAGACGGAGAAGATCGCCGCTCCCGCAAAAGCAACGTAAAGCACCGTCAGAAACTTTGCCAAGATTATGCCCAAGACCATGCGCACGGCGCCGCGCCGCACCATGCGGCGGTTGCGGAATTGACGGCGCACGAAGTCCCGCACGCGCTTCCCCAGTTTGCGCGGCTCCCGCAGCATACGGCAAAAGGAAAGGACAGCCTCGCGCTTCCATTGCAGCCACGCATAGAGACGCGTATTCAGATGCCGCAGCGCTTCGGGCAGAGAGGCGAAATTGCCCAAACCCTGCAGCCAGCTCCGCACTTCCAGACACTTCCCCAGAGCACTTTTGAACCAACCCCAGAGATTGAAGTCGATCTTGCGTATATACTGCACGATCTCCCTCGTCGAGAGATCGGCAAAGCGCAGCGGTACATAGAAGAGGCGCAGCAGGACGACTTCCAGAAAGATGAGCGTTCCGCGCAGAACGAACGCCAGTGCATAGTGGCGCACATAGATTTCAGGACGTTTCCGAATCGCCCGCATCTTGCCGCGCAGCTGCTTCAAAAGCTTCATTGCCAAAATCCCTCCCCGCATCCCGCTCTTATACCTAAAAGGATTTTAACATAAAGCATTTCCCGCCGCAATATGCAAAAATTCTGCATCATGCCCCGAAAAGTTGAATAAAAAAAGTTCCCCTTGCTCTTTACAAGAGGAACCCTTTTCTTTCGCTATGCCGTTGCTCTGCGCACAACGCTCAGCCAATCATGCTCTTGATGTCGCTCTCGACGTCCGTAATGCCGCCGATACCGAAGGTCTCGACGAGCACGTTCGCGACATTCGGCGAAAGGAACGCCGGCAGCGTCGGCCCGAGGTGGATGTTCTTCACGCCGAGATGCAGGAGCGCGAGGAGGACGATGACCGCCTTCTGCTCATACCATGCGATGTTGTAAACGATCGGCAGTTCGTTCACGTCGGCAAGCCCAAAGACTTCCTTAAGCTTCAGCGCGATGAGCGCCAAGGAGTACGAATCGTTGCACTGGCCCGCATCGAGGACGCGCGGAATGCCGCCAATGTCGCCGAGATTGAGCTTAATGTACTTATACTTCGCGCAGCCTGCCGTCAGAATGACCGTATCCTTCGGCAAAGCCTCAGCGAAGTCACGATAATAGCTGCGCGTCTTGTGACGACCGTCGCAGCCGCCCATGACGATAAACTTCTTGATCGCGCCCGACTTCACGGCTTCAACCACCTTGTCAGCAAGCGCAAACACCTGCTCATGCGCAAAACCGCCGACGATCTCGCCCTGCTCCAACTCCGTCGGAGGCGCACACCTCTTCGCCAACGCAATGACAGCGGAGAAGTCCTTCCTGCCATTCTTCTCCTCGATGTGCGGACATCCTGGGAAACCAACGGCAGCCGTCGTGAAGATGCGGTCCTGATAGCTCGCCTTCGGCGGCACAATGCAGTTCGTCGTCATAAGGATCGGACCGTTGAAGGACTCGAACTCCTCTTTCTGCTGCCACCAGGCGTTGCCATAGTTGCCCGCGAAATGCGCGTACTTCTTGAATGCCGGATAGTAGTGCGCGGGCAGCATCTCGCCGTGCGTGTAGACATCAACGCCCGTGCCCTCCGTCTGATCGAGCAGCTCCTTCAAATCCTTGAGATCATGACCCGAAATCAAGATACCCGGATTCTTGCGCACGCCGAGATCGACCTTCGTGATCTCCGGATTGCCATAAGTCTCCGTATTCGCCTTGTCCAAGAGCGCCATGACATCGACGCCATACTTGCCTGTCTCCAACACGAGAGCCGTGAGATCATCGCCCGAAAGACTGTCGTCTAAGAGCATCGCCAGCGCCCTCTGCATGAAGGCATCGACCGCCTCGTCACGGTAATCGACGACATTCGCATGATGATTGTACGCCGCCATACCCTTGAGACCATACGTCGCAAGCTCTCTGAGGCTGCGAACATCCTCATTCTCCGTCGCGAGAACACCGACATCCGCCGAGGCCGCTTTCGCGTGAAACTCGCTTCTTGCGCCATTCCAAAGAGCCGCCGCCGGAAGCTTCGACGCATCTGCTACGTCCTTCATCATCTCTTCCTTCATGCGCAGCGTCTGTTCAATCGCATCGGCAATCGCCGCCTCATCGAAATTCGCATTCGTGATCGTAATGAAAAGATTCAGCGTGACGCGATCATTGACCGCCTGTGAAACCGACTTGCCCGCTTCGCGCAGCGCCGTCGAAACGGCGGAAATCCCCTTCGTCACATAAATCAAAAGATCCTGAAGCCCTGCAACCTCCGGCTTCTTACCACAAACGCCCACCTGCGTACATCCCTTGCAGCCCGCCGTCTCCTGACACTGAAAGCAAAACATCTTGTTCTCCATGTATACCATCCTCTCTCTTTGCAATCTAACGAGAAGCGCGCACAGCAGCTCCTCTTGACAGCTCTATCATAGCAAAGAGAGTTTCCCTCTTCGGTAACGCTTGTTACAAAAACGAAAAAAGTCCTTGATTTTCCTTAGTTGATAATCTTTCTTCCTATTATTTTCTGCCTTTACACGCCTCGAACACTTTTCCATCACAATTCCCCCGACAAACCTCGCCAAGTGAAAATACTGCCGCTGCAAAGTTTTCTGCAAAAAAGGAAATTCCCCCTAGCTTTTTCAAAAGAAGTCTGCTATACTAGAGCAGTCGGGGCGTGGCTCAGCTTGGTAGAGCGCTTCCTTGGGGTGGAAGAGGTCGTGGGTTCAAATCCCGTCGCTCCGACCAGCTTAGTATTTTCAAGGCTTTAGGGGTTATTCGAGCGCCTATCGAATAGCTCCATTTTTTTACCCTGAAGCCCCAAGAGGTCAAGCCATAGGCGCAGACCGATTGGCTAGGCTTCTGTAAGGGCGGCGCACAATGTCCACAAAGTGGACGTTTGTGCGT
>NZ_JBQNBV010000091.1:0-8550 GCF_052169755.1 Selenomonas sp.
TGAGGAAAACGCATTTAAATTGGCTACTTCCGATAATTTATACTTATCGGAAGTAATAAATATAGACATCCGCCTTTTAATGTAAAAAATAATCCATCAATAAGTTTTTATTTATGCTATCCATAGCGTAAAAATAGCATATCTGCTATAATAAAGTCAGTAGTGCGTATTTGACGCAGATGAATAGAGCAACTATATCGGTGTTTATGGGTGATGAACATGAAACGACGTCATACTTCTGCCGAATGGCAACAAACGATTTTTTCTTATATCAAAAACTTTTTATTAGAAAAAGGCTACCCACCGTCTGTACGTGAAATCGGCAATGCTGTGGGATTGAAGTCCAGCTCTACAGTTCACGGGTATCTCGCAAAGATGGAAGAGTCCGGTCTGATTAAGCGCGACCCGGCGAAACCGCGGGCTATTGATATTCTTGAAGAGAAGCCTTGGGAGCGTAATGTTCCCGTTCCGCTTGTTGGTACCGTAACGGCAGGTATTCCGATTTTGGCGGAAGAGAATATCGAAGAAGTGTTCTCCATCCCTCAGGGGCTTATTGGTACGCGCAGTAAAGTGTTTGCCTTGCGGGTAAAGGGATCCAGCATGATCAAGGCAGGGATCAATGACGGTGACTTCGTCTTTGTCAAACAGCAGGAAACGGCAGACAATAGCGATATTGTTGTCGCTCTTGTTGAGGATGGAAGCGCCACTGTCAAACGTTTTTTTAAAGAAAAAGATTGTATACGTTTACAGCCGGAAAATGACGAGATGGAACCATTTTTCGAAAAAAGTGTTCGGGTACTCGGAAAAGTAATCGGTACATATCGCCGATTTTAAGAAAGGGCATGCAGAGACTTTTTTCTGCATGCCCTTTCTTCAGCTATCCAGCCAACTTCATGGAACCAGTATTTTCTTAGTAAGATTTTCGATTTCTTCGGCGGCTCCCAAAATGCCGAACATAATTTGTTCAAATGTCAAACCGCCTTGCAGATAAACATTGTAAGGCGCCCGCAGAGGTCCGTCCGCACTGAACTCGATGGATGCGCCTTGCACAAACGTTCCCGCTGCCATAATAATTTGATCCGTATACCCCGGCATATCCCACGGTTCCGGCTTCACAAAGGAATCGACAGGCGAATATTTCTGTATGCCGCCGCAAAATGCAAGGAGTTTATCTTCTGAACCCAACTCGATTGCCTGAATGATATCCCCTCTTGCATCACTCGTTTTGGGATACGTTGTGTAACCGAGTTTTTCAAAAACCCCCGCCGCAAACAATGCCCCTTTCATTGCCTGTGATACTACATGAGGTGCTAAAAACAAGCCTTGGAAAAACAAGCGATTGTTGACAAGTGATGCACCGAGTTCTGCTCCCATGCCCGGTGCTGTCAAGCGATAAGAGGCAAGTTCGATAAGATCCTTTCGTCCTGCAATATAACCGCCCGTTGGCGCAAGTCCCCCACCGGGATTTTTGATCAAAGAGCCTGCCATAATGTCGGCTCCTACTTGCGTTGGTTCCTGCAATTCTACAAACTCACCGTAACAATTATCAACGAAGCAAATGCAGTCGGGTTTCAGATGATGAACCTTTTCACAAATGGCTTGAATGTCTTTGATGCACAGCGTTGGCCGCATACTATACCCGCGAGAACGCTGAATCAAGACCATTTTCGTCTTTTCATCAAGCGCTGCATCTATTTGATCTATAGCAACAAGCCCGTTTTCCAGCGAAAGTTCATCGTAAAGAACGCCGTGTTCTTTCAAAGAGCCTGGACTGGATACTGCGTGACCGATGACTGTCTGCATCGTGTCATAAGGTGCGCCGGTCAAAGATACAAGCCTATCTCCCGGGCGCAATATGCCGAACAGCACCGTAGCCAAGGCATGTGTACCGGAAACGAATTGCGTACGCACCAACGCGTCCTCAGCTCCAAAGACGCGTGCATAAAGTTCTTCAAGTTTCGTCCTGCCTATATCATCATACGCATAACCGGATGATGTGTTGAAATGTATATCAGAAACCTTGCAATTTCGCATCTCTGTAAGAACTTTCAAGGTATTTTCTTCGCTGATTTTTTCGATCTTCCGAAAAGGATCTTCTAAATCTTTTAAGACTTGCTCTTTTAATGCAAGAACCCTGCTTGAAAATGGCATGAGATAAAATCCTCCTATTCGTTCTGTTCCATCGCTTTTCGGCGAACATCCTGCAATCGTGGAACGAGGTGATGTTCGAGCTTGGTAGCAAGTTCGCTGAGATCGGTTGCATCGAAAAGGTAATTGATTTCCGGAATCCCGCGAATTCTGCCTTCACCGAAGAATTCATCACGAAAAATATTGTAATAGATAGCAAAATTGCTCTCAATGGAAAAATCGGAATAATCCAAGATGATGTAAGAGCCGTTCGTAATTTTCAGCGGCTTTTCCGGTCCGATGAATCGTTCAAATCCTTCCAGTGATACAGGAAGGGTTTTTCCGTATTCCCACGCCATAATATTCTTCTTGCGAACGATGCTGCTGACGGCTGTTGGCTCGAATGTGATGAGCTCCACAAGCAGCTTTTTCAGATGCTCATCAAGATGTTTTTCAAAGGCAGAAATATTGGATGCAATAAATTCAATGCAGCAAAATTTCGTCAGACCGATTTGCACGCTAACCTTGTATTCCTTAGTTTCTTCATGATAATACGCCGTGGCGATGCAGTGCTCGTCGGGATTCTCGTAGGAAAACAGTTGATATATATCTTCTTCGATTGTCATATCTTTTCGATACGAGAATCCTTCAAACAATGCCGGCAACTTCTCTAAATACGCCCATGTACGAACATCTTCTTCGACTTTTTTTATCTGCTCTTCTTTCAAGATATTCTCCTCGATATATGGTATGCGAAAAGACAGGAGCCGACTCTACGCTCCTGTCTTTTTCATAGGTACCCTATCTATTTGCCGGTTCTGCCTCGTTTCGTCAAAGGCATACCCTCTTTACAAAGGGGGCACACTTCTGGCTTGTACGCTTCAACATTCATGTGCAGAAGGGCTGTGCACGGTACTCCATCGAAATGCACCTTTCCGTTGCTGCGATCCACAAGCATTGCCACAGCTACAGGTATTCCGCCAAACTCGCGCACAACCTCAATGACTTCCTCAATCGACCCGCCGGTCGTGACGATATCCTCGACAATCAGGACCCGTTCCCCTTTTTCTAACGAAAACCCGCGTCGGAACGTCATTTTTCCGTTCTCACGCTCGGTAAATATGGCTCTTGTGCCAAGGGCTTTTCCTGTTTCGTGCGCCAAAAGAATACCGCCAGTTACAGGACCTACGACGGTATCAATGCTCTTGTCCTTGAACTTTTCCGCTATCGCACGACAAAGGCGTTCTGTATACTGCGGATGCTGCAATACATTGAACTTCTCTACATAGTGCGGGCTGTGCAGCCCTGATGTCAGGAGAAAATGACCATGCATAATGGCATGGGTCTCTGTCAGTAAGTCTTTGACTTCTGCTTCTGTCATGACTTTACGCTCCCCATCTCTTTCAGGATATTTTCTGCCGCATGTTTAGGATTCAGCGCTAAACGAATGGGGCGTCCAACGACGAGATGTGTAGCGCCGCTTCCTAAGGCGATTGCCGGCGTTGTAATACGGCTCTGATCGTTAATGGCTGTACCCGCAGGACGCACGCCCGGCGTCACGATCAGGAAATCCTGACCACAAGCATCCCGAATGGTTTCCGCTTCCATCGGTGAGGAAATAACGCCGTCAAGCCCCGCCTCTTGCACCAGTTTTGCCAAATGGACAGCCTGATCATCAAGATCCATATCCGGCCACATCCTGCTCCAATCTTTCAGACTGATGCTGCTTAAAATGGTTACTGCCACGAGTTTCGGCCTTTCGATGCCAAGTTTTTCCGCCTCATCCTTAACCGCTTCGAGTGCTTTTTCCATCATGATAAAGCCGCTTGTAGCATGGACATTGATCATGTCGATTCCCAGCCGCGTCAAAACACGCAAGGCATTGGCGACCGTATTGGGAATATCATGGAGTTTTAGATCGAGAAACACCTTTTTGTGTTTGCTCTTGAGATATTCGATCACTTCGGCACCCATACTGTAAAACAGCTCCATGCCAACCTTGTAAAATCCTACACTGTCACCCAATGTTTCGACGAGATTGTGCACCTCATCCACGGAATGAACATCCAACGCTACAATTAACCGCTCATCTGCCATTTCCTATCCCCCCAAACATTTCTCTCTTACATTATTATAGTATGGAAGCCGAAGTTTGTCTATATTGTATCAAGGCGGTGCATAGCGGCTACCCACAACCCCAGTAACCACGAGCCTTCGCGCAAATAAGGCATCAATCTTTCTCGCCTAAGACACGAACTTCGGGAAACAGCTTGACTTGATGTTTGTCAAAAACGCACTGCTGTACTTGACGGATGAGTTCAAGCACATCTGCCGCCGTGGCGCTGCCTGTGTTTACGACGAAACCCGCATGTTTTTCGGAAATCTGCGCCCCACCGACCGTGAATCCTTTAAGTCCCGTCTGTTCAATCAAGGTTCCGGCATAGTAGCCTTCCGGTCGTTTGAATGTACTGCCGGCGCTTGGCATTTCCAAAGGCTGCTTGCTCTCCCGACGCTTCGTAAACCCTGCCATTTTTTCCTCGATATCTTGTACCGCGCCTGGTACAAGAGTAAGTTCGACTTCGCAGATAGCGCAGCCGTTCTCTTGAAAAATGCTGTGACGGTAGCCGAATTCTAAATGATCTGCTGCAAAATGCACCGTTTTCCCTTCGGGGGAAATCGCTCGAACAAGAGAAACGACTTGCTTCATTTCACCATCATAAGCTCCGGCGTTCATGAATACAGCCCCGCCGATGCTTCCCGGTATGCCGCAGGCAAATTCCATGCCGGAAAGCCCTTTCTCAGCGGCGAATTTTGCTATGTCGCTGAGGAGTGCGCCGGCGCCTGCCTTGAGGATATTGCCCTTCTTCTCGATGGCAGAAAACAGGGAATTGAATTTGATGACAGCTCCGCGTATGCCTTTGTCCAAGACGAGTACGTTGGAACCGTTGCCGAGAATCACGAAGGGAATGCCGTGCTTCTTCAAGCATTGAAAAACAAACGACACATCTTCCATTGAAGTCGGGAAGATGAGCACATCCGCCGGACCGCCAATGTGAAATGTCGTATGCTCACGCATTGGCTCGTTTAGGAGAACACATGACGGCTCCATACGGCTCCGAATCTCGTCAACAAATTTTTGGTCGATTTGCAAATCCATTCAGCCCCATCTCAAAAATTTCATATTCTCGTCAATTGGAAAAATATAAAATGCATCCGCACGATGATTCAAGATTCATGCCAATGACCGGAAGGCTCAAGTCCCGGAAAACCAATCTGTCGCATGGCTTCATACGCCACAATAGCGGCGGCGCTCGAAAGATTTAGGGATCGCGCTCCTTCGCGCATGGGAATGCGTATGCAGTCGTCCCAGTGCTCTTTGAGCAGATTTTCGGGAATCCCTGCCGTCTCCTTCCCGAATACGAGAAGATCATCGGCCGTGTATGACACGGTATTGTAGGAGCGCGGCGCTTTCTTCGAGCAATAGTGAAACTTTTTGCCTTCGAAAAGCTGCAGAACCTCGGCGAAGTTTTCGTGATAATGCACCTTAACCAAACGCCAATAGTCCAGCCCGGCGCGTTTCAAATATTTATCTTCGACAGAGAATCCCAAGGGTTTAACGAGATGAAGATCTATGCCGCTGACGGCGCAAAGGCGCGCGATATTTCCTGTATTGCCGGGGATCTCCGGCTCAATCAAAACGATGTGCAAGAATTCTCCTCCTGCCGTTTTATTGCAGAACCGCGCCCGTGCTCGCCGATGTTGTGAGTTTGGCATAACGGGCAAGATAGCCTGTCTTGATCTTCGGCTCCGGCTGCTTCCATGCCGCCTTGCGCGTGGCAAGTTCTTCGTCGCTAACTTCCAGGCGAAGCGAGCGATTGGGGATGTCGATCGAGATGATGTCGCCATCCTCGATGAGCGCGATGGGACCGCCTGACATGGCTTCAGGCGAAACATGCCCGATACATGCGCCTTGGCTTGCGCCGCTGAAGCGACCGTCCGTAATGAGTGCGACCTTGAGTCCCATGCCTGTGATGACAGCGGTCGGATTCAGCATCTCCTGCATACCCGGGCCGCCTTTTGGACCTTCGTAGCGGATGACAACGACATCGCCGTCTTTGATCTCGCCTAACATGATGGCATTGACCCCCGCCTCTTCAGACGAGAAGCAGCGTGCCGTGCCTTTGTAGACGAGCATATCTTCTGCCACAGCAGAGGCCTTGACGACGGCGTAATCCGGCGCCAAATTGCCGTGCAGAATCGCCAAACCGCCTTGCTTGCGGTAAGGATCGTCAACGGTGCGTATGACATCTGAGCGCACGATCTTCGCATTTTTTATACGCTCGCCGATCGTTCCCGTGACAGTCAAAGCATCCAAATGAATGAGTCCCTTGCGAGAAAGCTCCTTCATGACCGCCGAAAGACCGCCCGCCTCATTGAGATCCTGCATGTGATGCTTGCCCGCCGGACTGAGCTTCGTCAGATACGGCGTGCGGCGGCTGATTTCATCAAAAAGCGGTGCGGGAAGCTCGATGCCGACCTCATGGGCGATGGCGGTCAGATGAAGAACCGTATTCGATGAACCGCCCACCCCCATATCGACGGTGATGGCATTTTCAAACGCCTTGTGCGTCATAATGTCGCGCGGTTTCACGTCGTTTTTGATGAGTTCCATGACGACGGCGCCTGCACGTTTCGCCAACAGTCTGCGCGCCCCCGTATAGGCGGCGGGGATCGTGCCGTTGCCCGGCAGTCCCATGCCGAGAACCTCTGTCAGGCTGTTCATCGTATTGGCAGTAAAAAGACCTGCACAGGAACCGCAGCTGGGACATGCCTGCTCTTCAAGTTCTTCCATGACGCTTTCGTCGATGAGACCTGCTGCAAATTTTCCCGCAGCCTCAAAGGACTGACTGACGCTGACATCCTTCCCTTGGAAGCGGCCTGCAAGCATCGGACCGCCGCTTACGACGATCGCCGGAATGTTCAGCCGTGCCGCCGCCATCAGCATACCGGGAACGACTTTGTCACAATTCGGAATGAGTACAAGCCCGTCAAAGCCCGATGCCATAGCTACGGATTCAATCGAATCGGCGATAAGTTCACGGCTGGCAAGTGAATACTTCATACCCGTATGTCCCATAGCGATGCCGTCGCAGACGCCGATTGCCGGAAATTCGAGCGGCGTGCCGCCGGCAGCAGCTACGCCGAGCTTAGCCGCCGCTGCAATTTCACGGAGATGGATATGCCCGGGAATCACTTCGTTGAATGAATTGCAAATGCCAATCAACGGCTTCTGCAAATCCTCGGGACCATAGCCCATCGCGTGGAACAAAGAACGGTGCGCACAGCGCGTCGCGCCTTTTTTAACAACGTCACTTCTCATTACTTATCCCGCCTGTCTATTCAAACTATACACGAAAAGGAGTACAAAATATACCCTAGATTGTATCGCAATTTACCGCTACATTCAAGATATTTATCTGCGGTTCAAAACTCGATGCCTTTTTGTGCGCGAATCCCCTGCTCAAACGGATGCTTGACAAGCCTCATTTCCGTTACGAGATCGGCGCATTCGATGACGGCGGGCAAAGCATCTCTGCCCGTCAATACGAGATGGAGAGCAGCGGGCTTTTGCGATAGAGCCGTCAAAACTTCCTGCTCTTCAAGCAGACCGAACTTCAAAGCATAATTGATTTCATCAAGGATGACCATATCCCATCTCCCGCTCTTGATTTCGGAGACAGCTTCTTGCAGCGCCGCTTGCGCTTTTTTTCGATGCTCGATCATTTCCTCAAGGGAAGCATTTCTTGTAAAGCCTATGCCCATAGGTCTTATCTCGATGCGCCCATCTGCTTCAGCAAGAGCCTTGAGTGCAGTAAGCTCACCGTATTTCCAGCTGCCCTTGATAAATTGCAGGATCAGGATGCGAAAACCGTCGCCCCATGCACGCACGGCGAGACCGATAGCCGCTGTCGTTTTCCCTTTGCCATCCCCCGTATGAACGAGAATAAGCCCCTTTTTTTCCATCATGTGCCTCCTTCCATGACCGTTGTCCATCGGTCTGTACCGTTTGGACTTGACCTCTTGGATGTTCATGGTATACTAATTAAGTTAGTTATCATTATAACCTCTATTTTCTTTTTGTGGTGCTTTTATGAAAAAATTTCTTCTCTTTACGTTCATTATACTATCTTTTACAGTTCTCTGTGCTTTTTTGACGGAAAAGACCGATGTACTCGGTCTGCGCAATATCCCTTTTCATCCGATCTTTGAAAACAGAGGCGACCACATCGTCATCTCATGGAAACGTCTGCCCTATCCGTGTCGCTACCGCATCGAAGCGCTTTCAAAAACGACGGGACTTATCGAAGGAGAGCCGGAATATCATGCTTTTGCTTCTGATTTCACCCTCAAGTCATCCTATGA
>NZ_JBQNBV010000092.1:0-8475 GCF_052169755.1 Selenomonas sp.
TTTTGCTGCTTGAAAAAATTTTAGGAAACTGTCCGATTTGCTATTGCAATTAACCATTTCATTTCCTTGTGGGAAATTTTTTCGGTAGTTGTAATGCATTCGAATAAATTTCCAAACGTCGCAGCAGCCACCGAACACTAAATAGATTCCGATAACAAGCAGGATATGAAAAATCTCTTTTTGATGATATCTATTCAACTGAAATATCTGCAGCATCATCTTTGGGGATAGAAAGTAATATAAAAGGTACCATTTTTCTCTATAATTTAACGGGGAGTTGACCTATGTACAACTTTATAAAAACAATACAATATAGCATATCAATAATTGCATTTTCCGGTTTTTCCATATTATTTTTATACAATATAGTTCCACTTATCCAAGACCCTCATATTTATTCAGATCGAAAAGAATACATCAGGGAAGAATTTTTATATATCCGCCCACTTCCTTCCTCTGTAAAAACATCTGAGCACACCATTTGCAAACTTACCCAGATTAGTATTACTACAGATTATTTTACAGAAGCGAATCTGACACAAATTGACGAATATTATCGAAGCGAATTGTCTCAATTAGGCTGGAAAGAAACCCATACAAATGAACCTGATACATTAAAATTTATTAAAGATAAGCTCATATTTATAGTAACTCGTACTAAAGATACTCAAGGATTTTATTTGCATACAGGAATATTTTATGATGACATTCTTGTTATATAAACGAAGATTGGCGGCAATTTCAATATCGAAACCTTACAGAAAAAAGAAGTCTACGAAGAACCGCCTCGGTACGAGGAACGATTGAGATTCGCGAGGGCGATGTCTTGAACGTACGCGATATCGAGCAGGGGCTTGAACAGGCGAAGCGCCTGCCTCCGCAAGATATTCTCATGAAACTCCTGCCGGCGCAGGAGCCGCAGATGAATGACCTTGTTCTCACGGTAACACGCAGCAAGAATGTCTACGGTACGATCTCTTTCGATGATTCCAGACGCAAGGATACGGGAAAGCTGCAGCTTTACGGCAATGTCGGCATCGATCAGATATCCCCTTTCATCCAATGTTTTTCTTTAGACATTCCTGTTACAACTTTCGTTTACTACAACACATGGATAAACGGAACAGGCTACCTGAACGAAGAAACGAATAAAAGCGGGCCGCCAGTGCAGCCCGCTTTTTATTCGTTTCTTTATTTGTCCACTTTGATAGCATGTGCATCGCGCTGCAGCTGCTCATAGAGCGTCTTGGCAAGACCGATGCCGCCCGCTTCCGACATTTTTTCTACCATAGCGGTATCACGCATAGATTCTAGGATGTCATCCGTATTGTCGTGCCCAAAAAGCGTATCCTTCGGCACCGTCTGGCGCATTTGGCGGTACATCATATCGAGGAACATCGTCTCAAAGCCTTTGCAGGCGTCCATAAGTTTCTTGTTCGCCGTTGCTTCTTCCGCACCCGTCACTGCTTTTTTCGCCGTATTCTGTGCGAACGCCTGTTGTGCTTCCTTGAGTTTTTCGTTGAATTCGTATGTTTCGGCACGTTCTTTGCTCGCTTCCGCTGAGTTCATCAACGAACGCCCACCCTGCAGGGCACTGACCTGCAACGAATCAGAAATCTGCATCCTTCTTCACCTCGTCAAATGATTTCCAGTTCCGCATGAAGCGCACCCGATGCTTTCATCGCCTGCAAAATGGAAATGATGTTCTGCGCTGTCGCACCAACAGAATTCAACGCACCGACGACATCGCCGACATTCGCGGTAGCCGGCAGCACGATGGAACTGGCCTTCTGTTCCTTCGCATCGACGTTTGTATTGTCTGCAACCACCGTCGTGCCGGGGCTGAAGGGCGGCGGCTGATTGACGTCGAGGTCCTTCGTGATGCTGATGGAGATGCCGCCCTGCGTGATGGCGACCTCATCGACAGCGATGTTGCCGCCCATGACGATCGTTCCCGTGCGTTCATTGACGACAATCTTCGCGATGTTATCGGGTGTCACAGGGAGATCCTCAAGGCTCGCGACGAAAGCAACAATATTGCTGCGGTAGTACGCAGGCACGGAAATGTCAATACGACCGGGATTCGCCGCACGTGCGATACCGCCATACTGTGCATTGATTGCCTGCGCGACGCGCGCTGCCGTCGTGAAATCCGCTTTGTTCAAGGAAAGCGACATCACACCGCTCGCTCCGATATCATCATCCTCAACGCTTCGCTCGACGATAGCGCCGCCCGGCGTTGTACCGACGGTCGGGAAGTTCTTCTGCTGCGAGCCGCCGCCCGAACCTGCAGAAAATCCGCCTGTCGCGACGGGACCTTGCCCGACGGCATAGACCGTGCCGTTTGCAGCGCGAAGCGGCGTCTGCAGCAACGTGCCGCCAGCCAAGCTCTTCGCATCACCCATCGAAGAAACCGTAATGTCGATATTGTCGCCCTCGCGCACAAACGGCGGTAAAATCGCCGTGACCATAACGGCGGCGACGTTCTTCGTCTTGAGATCTGCCTTGGAAATCGTCACGCCATACTCGCGCAGGACGTTGACAACGGATTGCAAGGTTTCGAGGGTCTTATTCGAATCGCCCGTACCGTTCAAACCAACAACAAGACCATAGCCCATGAGCTGGTTCGAACGCACACCCTGCACCTTAGCAATATCCTTGATGCGCGTCGTCGCCGATTCTGCAAAGACGGACGTTCCCATAGCGAGCACGAGCATGAACACGGCGAAACACGCCAAAATCTTCTTCATAAAACTGCCTCCTAAAAGCAGAGGAATGTCAACGACCATCGCTGTACCGAAAATACCTGCCTCTTAGAACAGAATGTTGAATATCTGCGTGAGAATGCCCTGACGCTGTTTTGCGTTCAGAGGCCCCTTGCCGTCGAAGCGCACGGTCGCGTCCGCCAGCTTCGTCGACGGGACCGTATTGTCATACGTCACATCGTCACGACGCACGACGCCGCGCAGCGTAATCTTATGTTCATCCTTGTTCTGCCAGATCGACTGCGTACCTTCGACAATCATATTGCCGTTCGGCTGCACCTCGACGACTGTCACAGCGATATTGCCGCTGAAGTTGCTCGTATCTTTCGCAGAGCCGTCTGCTTTCCAACTGTCAGACGTACTCGCTGATGCTGCGGAAACAAAATCAAGGATGCCTACGCCGGCATTGAGTTTCGTTGAACCGGACTTGCCGTTCTTGCGCGACTTCGTCTGCGTCGCCGTTGTCTTTTCACTGATGACGATCGTCAAGGTATCGCCGACGTTTCTCGCCTTGCGGTCAGCAAAGATGCCATACGACGTACCTTCTGTCGCGTCCGCCCACAACGACTGTGCCGAAACTGCCGGAGCGAACAAAACCGCACCGCCGAAAACACCGACGAGCAGCAACGAATGCCATTTTTTGCTGTTTTTCATCATGTCACCTTCTCAGGAATCAATCTCGACCGTAGCGGCATCGACCACTGTAGCAGTCAACACCTTGCGCGAAGCCGCATTGCGCACGCGAATTTTCTGTCCGATACGCCCGCGCCCAAGCGCCACGCCCGAAACACGCACTTCGACGCCGTTGTAGTGGGAAACAATCGTCACCAAGGCCCCCGACTCTATCACAAGCTGCTGTTTCAGAAGATTTTCCGAGAGCAGCGCACCTTCCTGCACCATACGCGCAACGACATGACCGACCGCCTCATTCTTATCTTTGAGACAGCGGGCACGCACCTGCGTCACTTCACGTTCCTCAATGCGCAGGTCGCTTTCTGCCAAAGGCTGTTCGGGAAAGAGGTTGCGCGCTGCAACGACCACTTGATCGTAAATGCGGATCGTATAGTAGCAAAGCGCCCGGCGATATGGCTTGCCGTTCACAAGCACTGAAACATACACCGGTGTGCGGCGATTGTAAACAAGTCCCAACGGCGCCTCTACAGAGAAAGAAACTTCGCCATCCGGCAGTTTCATATCACGCGGCGGTTTTACGAGCATCACCTCATGGCGGCGTGTCTCGCCCACATCACGAAAGAGCGCTGCGATCTTCTCGTCTGCCATTCGCTCAAACTCAGCAGCGCGGATCGTCTGCGAAAAGCGCGCCGCATCCGCCACCCCCGTCAAAGCGTGGAAAAGGGCGACATACACCAAGAAGAATGCTGCCGCCGCCTTAACCTTCATTTCTCAGCCCTTTATCAGCGCTTGAGGGAATTTGCAATCTCAAGCATCGAATCCGATGTCGTGATCGCCTTTGAATTCGACTCGTATGCACGCTGCGCCACAATCATATTGACCATTTCCTCAACGATCTGAATATTTGACATCTCGACGACTCCCTGCGTCAAAGTGCCGGCGCCCTCCTCACCCGGATTCGAGTCAATCGCATTGCCCGAGGCTTCCGTCTCTTGGAAAAGGTTCTTGCCGATCGCAAAAAGCCCCGCAGGATTCACGAAGCGTGAAAGTGTGATTTGTCCGACCGCCGTCACAGTGCCGCCCGCCGGCGTACAAGACACTTGCCCATCACCCGCGATAACGATGGAATCGTTCGGTGCGTTCGCATCAATCGTAATGCCGTCCGCCAAAGGATAGCCATCTGTCGTCACCAAGCGGCGGTTCTGATCGAGCTTGAAGGAGCCGTCGCGTGTATAAGCGATCGTGCCGTCCGGCATCTCAATGCGGAAGAACCCTTCGCCCTGCACAGCAACATCCGTCGGATTTCCCGAAGACTGCAAATTGCCCTGCGTAAAAATACGCTGCGTCGCCGCCGTACGCGTGCCAAGACCAATGGCAAGCCCCGTCGGATACTGCGAATCGGCGCCGCTTTGCGCCCCCGCAGCACGCAGATTCTGATAAACGAGATCCTGGAATTCCGCGCGTACCTTCTTGGCGCCGAACGTATTGACATTCGCAATATTGTGCGCCACGACATCCATGTTGTCCTGCTGCGCCTTCATACCCGAAGCCGCAGACCAAAGTGCTCTCATCATGATGCAAGCTCTCCCATCTACTTCAAATCAAAAAAATATATCTCCCTATCCCTAAGGCTCAAACCATCCTCAGCTCGTCCTGCCAACCTCATTGACCGTCTTGTCCGTCATCGCGTCCTGCGTCACGAGGGCACGCGATCCCGCCTCATATATGCGGTAATTATTGATCAGGCTGACCATCTCGCTCGCAATATTAACATTTGAACGCTCAAGCATTCCCTGCTGTATATCCCCTGTCGCCGCCTGCGGCACAGCGCCTTCCTGCGGACGATAGAGATTGTCTCCCTGCTTCAAGACGGCACGGCGATCATCGAACTGCACGAACTGCAGCGTATCGATGCTATTTCGCCCATCCATGATCTCACCCTTTGCGCCGATCGTGATATTCGGGCTATCCGGCAAAATGATCGGGCGATCCTGTGCATTCAGTACCGCCTGCCCCCGCGCCGTTACCAAAGCGCCGTTCGCCTGACGATAGAAACTGCCGTCGCGCGTGTAGCGTACGCCCTCAGGTGTCTGAACAGCAAAATACCCTTCGCCCGAAACAGCGAGATCAAACGGATTGCCCGTCACCGTCATTGCCCCTTGTGCATGATCGGTCGCAATCTCAGCCGTATACGAACCCAACCCGAGTCTTCCGACCTTCGGTGGCCCTTGTTCCAAGCGGAAGCCACGGAAAGACGTTACTTCATCATCCTGCGCATCGTTGATGCGCTTCAGCAGCACCGGCGCAAACTCCTGATTGATCGCCTCGTCCCGCTTATAGCCCGACGAAGCCGCATTTGCAAGGTTATTTGCGATTGTATCCGTGCGATTTGTCTCGGTAATCATACCGGACGCCGCAACGTATAAGCCACGCAGCATAGAAAAAGCCCCCTTATAAATCTCAGCGCAATGGCAGATGTATCCTCATAGTTTTCTCTATAGAGTTTATCGGCAATTTCAATGAAATCATAAGGGGACAAAAAGTTTTATTTTGACAGGAACTTCACACGTTCTGCCGTCATGCCCAGATACTCCAGAGCCTTCCCCGTGCCAAACGCCACGCACGAAAGCGGATCTTCTGCCAAAGCAGCAGCAATCCCCGTCTCCCTGCGCAGAAGTTCATCGAGCCCATAAAGCAGAGCGCCGCCGCCAGTCATGACAATGCCGCGATCCATAATGTCCGCAGCCAATTCCGGCGGCGTCTCTTCCAAAACCTTCTTCACACACTGCACAATGCCTGTCACCGGCGTCTCCAAGGCTTCCGCCATATTTGCCGAAGTCACGTTAATGGTTTTCGGCAGACCCGACAGGAGATCGCGTCCGCGCACATCCATCGAAACATCACGCGCACCCCGAAACGCTGCGCCGATATTGACTTTAATATTCTCTGCCGTGCGCTCACCGATCATCATATTGTATTCACGCTTGATATAAGAAATGATCGCCTCATCAAACGTATCCCCCGCCAGCCGCAGGCTCGCACTGTTCACAATGCCGCCCAAGCTTATGACGGCGACATCTGTCGTGCCGCCTCCAATATCGACGATCATCGAACCGTTCGGCTCCTCAATACTAAGTCCCGCACCCAAAGCTGCCGCCAAAGGCTCCTCAATGAGCTGCGAGTAGCGTGCGCCCGCCTGCTCCGCCGCCTCCTGCACAGCACGCTGCTCCACCGATGTCACGCCCGAGGGGATGCAGATCATGATGCGCGGCCGAAAGACAAAACTCCTGCCGGTAACTTTCTCAATAAAAAATCGGATCATTCGCTCCGTCATGTCATAATCGGCGATGACGCCCGAACGAAGCGGACGAATCGCCGCAATATTGCCCGGCGTGCGCCCGATCATACGCCGCGCTTCTTCGCCCATCGCCAAGATACGCCCCGTATCACGATCCATCGCTACGACCGAAGGTTCACGCAAAACGATCCCCTTACCCTTGACAAACACAAGAACATTCGCCGTTCCTAAATCAATTCCAATATCCATGGACATTCCAAACATATCTCAAACCCCTTCCAAGGGTACAAATTCTTCGAGGAAACTACATGCACAAACATACACTTTATAAAGATCGTACCTCTTCATCCCCATTTTTAACTTATCATATAATATTTTCTGCCGCATGACAAGAACTTTCAAGGACAATCGTCATTCGATGCGGCTTCATATTCCTCCAAATCCGCAAAAAGCGCGGCAAGTGCCCGTTTTGCCACAAACACAGGACAGTCCGGCGAACATATCTCGCACTTGCCACAGCATACATCCACAGCTTTCATTGCTTCCCTTACCTTCTCCAATTGCAGCATAGTATCGTCCCCCTGCAACAAAAAAGCCCAGCAAACGCTGAGCCTTAAATTCAAGTGGTGCGGTTGATGGGACTTGAACCCATACGTCTTGTGAACACTACCCCCTCAAGATAGCGCGTCTGCCAGTTCCGCCACAACCGCATGATGAGATATGAAATTGAACAGAGGATATGGTGCGGTCGAGAGGACTTGAACCTCCACGATGTTGCCACCACTAGCGCCTGAAGCTAGCGCGTCTGCCATTCCGCCACGACCGCATGTAAAATTTTTGGCGATATGGAAATCAGATGGTGCCGAGGACCGGAATCGAACCGGTACGGTTGTCACCAACCGGGGGATTTTAAGTCCCCTGCGTCTGCCAGTTCCGCCACCCCGGCATACAGAAAAATGGAGCGGGTGATGGGAATCGAACCCACGTGATCAGCTTGGAAGGCTGGAGCTCTACCATTGAGCTACACCCGCATCTAAGCTAAGTGGAGCTGGCGAGAAGAATCGAACTCCCAACCTGCTGATTACAAGTCAGCTGCTCTGCCTATTGAGCTACACCAGCAAAAGAAGTGGTGCCTCAGGACGGAATCGAACCGCCGACACGGGGATTTTCAGTCCCCTGCTCTGCCAACTGAGCTACCGAGGCATAAATGGCGACCCGAAGGGGACTTGAACCCCTGACCTCCGCCGTGACAGGGCGGCATTCTAACCAACTAAACTACCGGGCCACATTGGTGGGCGATAACAGGATCGAACTGCTGACATCCTGCTTGTAAGGCAGGCGCTCTCCCAGCTGAGCTAATCGCCCGCTACAAGTCTTTCTCCCCATCCAATCAAAGGAGAAGTATCTATACACCCGTAGGTGCATCTAACAAAATGGTGACCCACCGGGGACTCGAACCCCGAACCTGCTGATTAAGAGTCAGATGCTCTACCAATTGAGCTAGTGAGTCATGATGTGATGGCCAAAAGCAGTCGCCAGATAAGCCACCGTGGTGGCTCACCCGGGGCTCGAACCCGGGACAACCTGATTAAAAGTCAGGTGCTCTACCAACTGAGCTAGTGAACCATACTGGCTGGGGTAGCTGGACTCGAACCAACGATGCGGGAGTCAAAGTCCCGTGCCTTAACCAACTTGGCTATACCCCAATTACCCCAGGGGTAAAATGGCTCCTCGAGCAGGGATCGAACCTGCGACAACCTGATTAACAGTCAGGCGCTC
>NZ_JBQNBV010000093.1:0-8431 GCF_052169755.1 Selenomonas sp.
ATCATCCCGTCAGTAAGGTGAAACTTTTATTTAAATATAGAAGCAAACGAAGACTACGCTCTGGCGGCTTAACGCCAGCCTCTGTTCGCTTGGCTCCCGCCTGAGCGGATAAGAGGACGACTGCGGGATACTCAAGAGCTGATTTTCGCAGGCTCGAAGGGGAACTTTTTGCGAAATCGGATGACGGAAGCCTGTCTGTGGGCGGTCGGATTCTTAAATTAAAGCACAGACTGCGCTCGGAGAAGCCGATGAAACAATGCTTTCGGACAGGAGTTCGATTCTCCTCGTCTCCACCAGACAAAAAGCGGCAGTGCCGCTCAGATAATAAAGGGGCTGTGACAAAATGCGAAAGTATTTTGTCACAGCCCCTTTGCGTGCAGAAGATCATTCCTCAATGATGCTGTCCAAGGCAAGCTCAATCATGTCGTTGAAGGAGCGTTCGCGCTCTTCGGGCGTCGCACGCGCTTCGTCGCAGGTGATGTGGTCGCTGACCGTGAAGACGCCGAGCGCCTGCACGCCGAACTTGGCTGCGATCAGGTAGAGCGCCGCCGTCTCCATTTCGGCGGCGAGCACGCCATAGTCGAGGAGCTTGGCGAAGTCGATTTCGTCGTCGTAGAAGCGATCCTGCGACAATACGTTGCCGACACGCACGGGCAGATTTTTTTCACGCGCATGACGCACGGCGCTTTCTAAGAGCGAGAAGTCGGCGAGCGGTGCAAAGTGGACAGATGCGCCGAAGATGTTTTTTGGCATGGAAGAATCTGTCGTCGTTCCCTGCGCGATGACGACATCGCGGATATGGAGATCCTTGGCGAGTGCGCCACAGCTGCCGACGCGGATGAGCTTCTTCACGCCGTAGATACTGATTAGCTCGTGCACATAGATGGTGATGGACGGCATACCCATGCCCGTGCCCTGCACGGAAACGGGCGTGCCCTTGTAGCTTCCCGTATAGCCGAGCACGTTGCGCACATGTGAATATTCCTTAGCGTCTGTGAGAAAGTTCTCAGCGATGTACTTCGCACGCAGGGGATCGCCGGGCAGAAGGATGCGCTCGGCAATGTCGCCGATCTCGGCGGCGTTGTGTGGTGTTGGCATGATGGATTCCTCCTTGGAATGGTGTTTATAGGAATATTATAAGGGATGTGCAGGAATTTGCAAGGGAGACAGCGAGGGGAAAATGCGCTATAATAGTATAGGTATAAATATATCATATAGGAACGATATATATGAAACGCAGTCTGTAAAGCGGATGTTTGTGCGTATAAATTTATCCAAATGGAGGCAGAAATATGAAGATTTCGACGAGAGGACGGTATGCGCTGCGGCTCATGATGGACATTGCCATAAACGGGCAGGAGGAGCCGGTGCGCATCAAGGATATTGCGCGAAGGCAGGAGATCTCGGAAAAGTATTTGGAGCAGATCGTCTCCGTGCTGAACAAGGCGGGCTTCGTCAAGAGCAGCCGCGGACCGCAGGGCGGCTATCGCCTGATGCGTGCGCCGGCAGAATATACGGCGGGCAGCATCCTGTGTCTGATCGAGGGAAGTCTTGCTCCCGTCGCCTGCATGGATATGGATGAGAACGACTGTCCACGGCACGAGCGATGTGCTACACTCTTTCTGTGGCAAAGGCTGCACGAGGCGATGAAGGACATCATTGAAAATGTCTCGCTTGCCGATCTCGTTGCGTGGCAGCAGGAGCTTGATGCAAAGCTGCTTTAGGATTTTCTGCGCTTGGCATAAGAAGAAAGTTCATGACAAAAACGCTTGAATGGTGTAAACTTATGAGAGCATTATGAAATTGTAGGCATGTAGGTGATGGGATGTTCATCCATTCGATGTTTCTTTTAATAAAAAAAGATCTTGCCTTGCTGGAGAGGGAACTTTTGCAGGCTGTCGTTTCGCCCGTGGATCGCATCACGGAGATCGGCACGCATCTCGTGGAATCCGGCGGCAAGAGGCTGCGCCCTGCGCTCTTCTTGCTTGCGGCACGCTCTAGCAAGGATTTCGACGCGAAAAAAATGATGCCGCTCGCCGTTGCGCTTGAGCTGATCCACATGGCGTCGCTCGTCCATGACGACGTGCTCGACCATGCCGATACACGGCGCGGCGCGGTGACGGCGAATGCCATGTGGGGCAATCAGCAGGCGATTCTCTCGGGCGACTACTTCTTCGCACGCGCGTTTTTGCTCATCGTCGAGAACGGCTTCGGCGAGCGCGTTTCGGGGCGCGTTGCGCAGCTCATCATGGATCTCAGTTCGGGCGAGATTATCCAGAACAAGGAGCTTTATCGCGCCTCGCGTGATGTCGAGGAGTATTATGAGCGCATCGCAAAGAAGACGGCGAATTTCCTCGCCACTTGCTGTGAGCTGGGCGCCATCGCGACGAATCTTGGCGCGGAGGCAGAACGGGGGCTTCATGCTTACGGCAAGTACGTCGGCATGGCGTTCCAGATCACGGACGACCTTCTCGACTTGACCTCGGATAAGAAGAAGATCGGCAAGCCGGCGGGCAACGACATCCATGAGGGCATCGTGACGCTGCCCGTGATTCGTGCACTTGAGGTCAGCTCCGAGCGAGAGGAACTTCTTTCCATCGTGACGAATCCTTCGATGACGCGCGAGGATGTCGAGCGTGCGCTCGCCATCGTGCGTGCATCCGACGGCGTTGCGTATGCGCGTGCCAAGGTGCGCGAGTTCCTCGCCGAGGCGAAGGAATCTCTGCCCGCTGCTTTGCCCAACGAGGTGCGCGATACCTTCTGCAAGGCGGCGGACTACATCGCGAAGCGCGAATCGTAAGTTTTGCTTGAAGTATGCAAGGTTTGCTTTGCGCAGTTCTTTAAGGGGGAAAAGCTATGTTCAATTTGGGCTTTCCTGAGCTCATCCTCATCCTCGTCATCGCGCTCGTGGTATTCGGCCCGGGCAAATTGCCCGAGATCGGACGCGCCGTCGGCAAGGGTCTCAGCGAGTTCAAAAAGGCGACGAACAATCTGATGTCCGACGTGAATAAGCCGATCGAGAGCGCCGCACCGCAGCCGAGTGTGCAGCAGCCGCCGATGCAGACGATTGCCGAACCGCCGGCGGGGCAGCAGCCGCTTGCACCCGAGCCGATGAATGGAGCGCAAACGACTGCCGCAGAAGGCGATGCAGTCAAGAAGCAGGAAAGCGAGGGGAGATAGGAAATGTTGAGCCTTTATGAGCTTGGAGCCATCCTCCTCGTTGCACTCATCATCTTCGGCCCGCGCAAACTGCCTGAGATCGGCAAGGCGCTCGGCAGGAGCGTGAAGGAGTTCAAGGAAGGCAAGGACGAGGTCGAAAAGAGTACCGTTGACGTCATGCCCGAGCCACCGACGCCTGCTAAAAAAGACGAGAAGAGCGAAAAATGACATACGAAAAACATGAGCAGCCGCAAGGCTTGAACGATGGACAGGCGGGGGCAGGGCACGAGCCGCAGATGCAGCAGCCGCCCGAGTCGCCGATCCGGCAGATGCACGAGCCGTCGATGCAGCAGCCGTCTGAACCGCGAGAACAAGCGCAGCCGCAGGCGCCGGAGGAGCGCAAGGACGGCAGCATGTCTATCATCGCGCATCTCGAAGAGCTGCGGAAGCGGCTGATCTATTCGATTGCCGCCGTCGCCGTCGGCAGCGGCGTCGCTTACTTCTACATCGATGAGATCATGCGCTACTTGACAGCGCCTGCGGGAAAACTCTACTACATGCAGCCGGCAGAGGCGTTCTTCACCTATCTGAAGATTGCGGTCTTTGGCGGCTTTTTGCTCGCTCTGCCCGTCATTTTCTACGAGATTTGGCGTTTCATCCTGCCGGCCTTGACCGTGCGCGAGAGGAAGGCGCTGCTCCTCATCGTGCCGCTTTCCGTCGTGCTTTTCGTCGTCGGCATCGCCTTTTCCTTCACCCTTGTATTGCCTGCCGCCATCCGCTTCTTCATAGGCTTTGGCACGGACAATCTGGAGCCGCTTTTTTCCTTGGGAAAGTACCTTGACTTCGTGCTGGCGTTCATCCTGCCTTTCGGCTGCATCTTTGAACTGCCGCTCATCATCGTGGTTCTCGCGAAGCTCGGGTTCGTCGGCTCTGCTTTTCTCTGGAAGCAGCAGCGCATCGTGGTGTTTCTGTCTTTCGTCATCGGCGCTGTCATTTCCCCGACGCCCGATGTTTTTTCTCAGACGATGATCGCCGTGCCCATGATCCTCCTCTATGAGATCAGCTACGTCATCGTTCGTTTCGTTTTGCGCAAATAAGGAGGAATATTCGTGGCTTTCAAGGATTTACGCGAGTTTATTGAGGAACTGGAATCGCGCGGGCTTTTGCGCCGCATCAAGACGGAGGTTGACGCCGAGCTCGAAATCACCGAGATCACCGACCGCGTTTCCAAGATGGAGGGCGAGAAGAACGTCGCGCTGCTCTTCGAGAACGTCAAGGGCTATGACATGCCTGTGCTCATGAACGCTTTCGGCAGCATGGAGCGCATGAGCATCGCCTTAGGCGTTGAGAGTCTCGATGAAATCGCCGACGATCTGCGCGATTTCATGCGTCTGCCGAAGATCTCGCTCGCGAACAAGATGGATCTCGTCACACTCATCCCGAAGATGCGCAAGGCGGTGAACTTCCCGAAGTACGTCAAGAAAGCGCCGTGTCAGGAAGTTGTGGAGATGGACAATCCGTCGCTCGACATCCTGCCGATCTTGAAGTGCTGGCCCGAGGACGGCGGGCCCTTCATCACGCTGCCGCTCGTCTTTACGAAGAATCCCGAGACGGGCAAGCGCAACGTCGGCATGTATCGTCTGCAAAAATACGACAAGAATACGACGGGCATGCACTGGCATATTCATAAAAACGGTGCGGAGAACTTCCGTGCGGCAAAGGAGCAGGGCAAGGACCGCATCGAGGTCGCCGTCGCCATTGGCACGGATCCCGTCCTCACGTATGCCGCGACGGCGCCCCTGCCGCGCGACATTGACGAGATGGTTTTCGCGGGCTTTCTGCGTCACAAGTCGGTCGAGCTTGTCAAGTGCAAGACGGTCGACATTGAGGTGCCGGCAACGAGCGAGATCGTCTTGGAAGGCTATGTGCTGGAAAGCGAGCGCCGCCGCGAAGGGCCGTTCGGCGACCATACGGGCTATTATTCTCTGGCGGACGATTACCCCGTGTTTCACATCACCTGCATCACGCACCGCAAGAATCCGATTTATCCGGCGACGATCGTCGGCAAGCCGCCGATGGAGGACTGCTTCCTCGCGAAGGCGACGGAGCGCATCTTCCTGCCGCTCCTGCAGCAGATGGTACCCGAGATCATCGACATCAACATGCCGCTCGAAGGCGTGTTCCACGACTGCTGCGTCGTCTCCATCAAGAAGACGTATCCGATGCAGGCGCGCCGCGTCATGCACGCGATCTGGGGCATGGGGCAGATGATGTTCTGCAAGATGATTATCGTCGTCGACGCGCATGTGAACGTGCAGGATATGAAGGAAGTCTGGTGGCGCGTCTTCAATAATATCGACGCGAAGTACGATCTGGAGATGGTCGAAGGGCCTCTCGACGTGCTCGATCACTCCTCGCCGATGGCGAAGTGGGGCACGAAACTCGGCATCGATGCGACGAAGTCGTGGCCGGAAGAGGGGCATACGCGCGAATGGCCGGACGAGATCGTCATGACGGACGAGGTCAAGGCGCGTGTCGATGCGAAGTGGAGGGAACTCGGACTTGGCTAAACTCGGTGCGCACATCAACAACATCGCGCTCCATCATATCGTCTTTGCCCTGCCGTTTGCCTACATGAGCGCGTTTCTGGCGGCGGGGGGGATGCCGCCCGTGATGGATCTCGTCTGGATCACGGTCGCCATCGCAGGCGCGAGGAGCGCGGCGCTCGCCTTGGACAACCTCGCCGACTTGAAGTACGACAAGAAGCAGCCGCGGCTCGCCTCACGCGCTATGGTGCGAGGCGACTTGAAGCCGCGCGAGGCGAAGCTCTCGATCGTTTTTTATCTCATCGTCTGTATCTTGGCGGTGGCGCAGCTCAGACCGATCTGTCTTTGGCTTCTGCCCGTCGCCGTCGTGCCGTTCTTGATCTATCCGTATACGAAGCGCTTCACATTCCTGTGTCACTTGGTGCTGGGAATCGCCATCGCTATGGCGCCGGCGGGCAGCTGGGTCGCGGTGACGGGAGAGCTTCCTCTGCCCGCCGTCGTCCTCTGCGTCGCCGTGGCGCTTTGGATCGGTGCGTTCGATGCCGTCTACGGCTCGCAGGATGAAGCGTTCGACCGCTCCGAGGGACTTCACTCGCTGGCGACGCAGTTCACGGCGCACGGAGCGCTCGTCATCTGCCGCTTCGTGCACGCCGCGAGTATCGCGTGCTTCTATGGCCTCGGCATCCTCATGGAACTGCAGTGGCTCTACTTCATCGGTGTGGGCGTCGCGGCAGGAACGCTCGTCTACCAGCACCGCATCGTGAGCGCTGACGATTACAGCCGCGTCACGCAGCGCTACTTCATGCGCAACGGCATCGTTTCCATCGCCATGCTCATCTTTACCGTGGCGAGCTTGTACGTTTGATGGGAGAGTGAAATATGACAGCCCGATTGCTCGAAGGCAAGGTTTTTGCCCAAAAGATTAAGGACGAGGCGCGGGAGGAGGCGCTGGCTTTGCGCACCGTACTCGGCAGGATGCCGGGGCTTGCCGTCGTCATCGTCGGCGAAGATCCGGCGTCCGAGGTTTATGTGCGCAACAAGGAACGCGCGTGCGAGGCGCTCGGCTTTTTTTCCGCTCTGATCGCCTTGCCCGAAACGACGACGAAGGAGGATCTTCTCGCCGAGATCGACCGGCTCAATGCGAGTCGCCGCATCGACGGCATCCTCGTGCAGCTTCCTCTGCCCGCGCACCTCGCGAAGAGCGCGGCGGAGATCATCGAGCGCATCGACCCGAAAAAGGACGTCGACGGTTTCCATCCGATCAATGTCGGGCGGTTGGTCGCGGGAGAACATTCGCTCGTGCCGTGTACGCCTGCAGGCTGCATGAAGATGCTCAAGCTCGCGGGGATTCCCGTCGCGGGCAAACGCGCCTGCGTCATCGGCAGGAGCAATATCGTGGGCAAGCCGATCAGCCAGCTCTTGCTCGCAGAGAATGCGACGGTCACGGTCTGTCACTCGCGCACGGAAGATCTCGCCGCTGTCGCACGCGAGGCGGATATCCTCGTCGCTGCCGTCGGCAAGCCGCGCTTCGTGACGGCGGATATGGTGAAGCCCGGCGCGACGGTCATCGACGTCGGCATCAACCGCATCGCCGAGAAGAAACTTGTCGGCGACGTCGATTTTGACGCCGTGAAGGAAGTCGCGGGCGCGATCACGCCCGTGCCCGGCGGCGTCGGACTCCTGACCATCGCCACGCTCATGGCGAACACGGTGCAGGCGGCGAAGATGCGGCTGGAGAAGTGAGGAGGGGCAGCCATGAAATCTGATGTGGAAATCGCACAAGCGGCGAGGATGAAGCCGATCGAGGAGATCGCTTCGAAGATCGGTCTTGCGCTTGACGACTTGGAGCTTTACGGCAAATATAAGGCGAAGGTCACGCTCGACGCTTGGCAGCGCGTCAAGGACAAGCCGAACGGCAAGCTCATCCTCTGCACGGCGATCAACCCGACGCCGGCGGGCGAGGGCAAGACAACGACGAGCGTCGGGCTTGCCGATGCGCTTTCTCGCCGAGGTCATAAGGCGGCGGCGGCGCTTCGTGAACCGTCGATGGGGCCGTGCTTCGGCATGAAGGGCGGCGCGGCGGGCGGCGGCTATGCGCAGGTCGTGCCGATGGAGGACATCAACCTGCATTTCACGGGAGACTTTCACGCCATCACGACGGCGCACAACATCCTCGCCGCCATCATCGACAACCATATCCAGCAGGGCAATGCTCTCGATCTCGACGTGCGCCGCATCACATGGAAGCGCGTCCTCGATCTCAACGACCGCGCACTGCGCCACGTCGTCATCGGCATGGGCGGCAAGGCGCACGGCGTGCCGCGTGAGACGGGTTTCGACATCACGGTGGCGTCGGAGATGATGGCGATCCTCTGTCTCTCGCGCGACCTCATGGACATGAAGGAGCGCCTCGGACGCATCGTCATCGGTTACACGCGCTCGGGCAGAGCTGTGCGTGCCGACGAGCTCGGCGCGACGGGCGCACTGGCGCTGCTCTTCAAGGACGCGATCAAGCCGAATCTCGTGCAGACGCTCGAAGGCACGCCCGTCTTCATCCACGGCGGTCCTTTTGCCAACATCGCGCACGGCTGCAACAGCATCATGGCGACGAAGTTCGCGTTGAAGTTCGCCGACGTCGTCGTGACGGAGGCGGGGTTCGGCGCCGATCTCGGTGCGGAGAAGTTCCTCGACATCAAGTGCCGCTTTGCGGGAATTTCGCCCGACGC
>NZ_JBQNBV010000094.1:0-8370 GCF_052169755.1 Selenomonas sp.
CTTTTTGCGCGTCTTGGGTCCGGAGCCTTGGAACGTGGCTTATGTCTAGCCTTCGCGCCGTCCGGCGGACGGGCGCTATGGCGATAATCCGAATCGTTTGTATCAGCATCATCAATTTCAGGTCATCATGAAACCGTCGCCCGACAATATTCAGGAGCTTTATCTGCAAAGTCTTGAGAGCCTTGGCATCGATCCGAAGCAGCATGATATTCGTTTTGTCGAGGACAACTGGGAGTCGCCGACTTTGGGCGCTTGGGGACTTGGCTGGGAAGTCTGGCTCGACGGTATGGAGATCACGCAGTTCACTTACTTCCAGCAGGTCGGCAGCGTGGACGTCAAGCCCGTGTCGTCGGAGATCACCTATGGGCTGGAGCGGCTTGCTATGTATATTCAAGGCGTGGAGAACGTCTTTGATATTCAGTGGACGGCGGATTATACTTACGGCGACGTTTTTCACCAGAACGAGGTTGAGCAGTCGGCGTATTCTTTCGATCTGTCGGATGAAGCGCTGCTCTTTGATCTCTTCGATAAGTACGAGAAAGAGGCTGTGCGCGTCATTGAGCTTGGTCGTGTCCACCCTGCGTATGATTATGTCTTGAAATGCTCACACGCGTTCAATTTGCTTGATGCACGCGGAGCGATCAGCGTCTCGGAGCGCACGGCATTCATCGGGCGCGTGAGAAGGCTCGCGCGGCTCTGCGCACAGTGCTATTTGAAGCAGCGCGAGGAGCTGGGCTATCCGATGCTGAAAAAGGGGGCGAGGGCATGAGCAAGGATTTGTTGTTGGAAATCGGCACGGAGGAAATTCCGGCGCACGCGATGCCGGGGATGCTCAAGGAGTTGGGCGAAAACGCCGAAAAAGCGCTCAAGGAGCTGCGCCTTGCACACGGCGCGATTCGGACGCTCGGCACGCCGCGCCGCCTCGCGCTCATCGTCGAAGACTTGGCGGAAAAGCAGGAGGATGTCGCGGAGGAGAAGCGCGGTCCGTCCGTACAGGTGGCGTTCGATGCTCTGGGAAAGCCGACGAAAGCGGCAGAAGGCTTCGCCCGCGGGCAGGGTCTTTCTGCGCAAGAGCTTACGGTGCGCGACGGCTACGTCTACGCGCTTGTCGAGGAAGCGGGCGAACGTGCGGAAAAGGTGCTGGAAAAAATGCTGCCTGACCTCGTATGTGGTCTTTCTCTGCCGAACAGTATGCGGTGGGGCGATCTCGACTTTCGCTTCATCCGTCCTTTGCGCTGGCTCGTCGCGCTCTACGGTGAGACGGTCGTTCCCTTCGAACTGGCGTGCGTCAAGAGCGGCAATACATCGCGCGGACATCGCTTCCTCAGCACGGGGGATTTCACGATCAAAGACGCTGCGCATTACGAAGATGCCTGTGAACAGGCTTTTGTCATCGTCGATTCTGCGCGTCGGAAGGCGATGATCGAAAAGGGGCTTGTTGAGACGGCGAAAGCGCATGGCGGCACGGCGGAGATCACGCCGGATCTCCTGGAAGAGGTGCTGTACCTCGTCGAATATCCGACGGTACTCGCGGGCAGCTTTGAGGACAGGTATCTTGCGCTGCCGCCCGACGCCGTCATCACACCGATGCGCGATCATCAGCGCTACTTCCCTGTGAAAGCGGCGGACGGCAGGCTTCTGCCGCTCTTCCTCACGGTGCGAAACGGCGGCAAAGAGCATTTGGCGACGGTGCAGCATGGCAACGAGCGCGTGCTGCGCGCACGTCTCGCCGATGCGCAGTTCTTCTTTGATGAGGACAGAAAGAAGAGTCTCGAAGAACATGCGGAAAAGCTCAAGACCGTCGTGTTTCAAGAAGGGCTTGGCACGGTCTACGACAAGTCGCTGCGCTTGGAAAAGCTCGCGGGCAAGATCGCCGATGCCATCGGTGCAGACGCCGCCGAGAAAAAAGCGGCGGAGCGTGCAGCGCGTCTTTCCAAAGCGGATCTCGTCACGGGGATGGTCACGGAGTTCACAGAGCTGCAGGGCGTCATGGGCAAGGAGTATGCGCGTCTTGACGGCGAGGGCGAGGATGTCGCTGTCGCCATTGATGAGCACTATATGCCGCGCTTTTCCGGCGATCTGCAGCCAAAGACGTGCGCCGGACTCGTCGTGAGCCTTGCGGATAAGATGGACAACATCGTTGCGACGTTCAGCCGCGGACTTATTCCGACGGGATCGCAGGATCCTTTCGCACTGCGCCGACAGGCGCTCGGCGTGGTGCGCAGCGTCATCGAGGCGGGCGTCGCCGTTTCCCTGCGCGATCTCGTCACATGGACGATGGATTTGCTCAAGATTGCAGATGACAGGGCGCGTGAGAAGATGCAGTCGGATGTCGCTGATTTCATGCGCCTGCGCTTGAAAAATGTCCTCGCTGAAGAAGGCGTGCGTTACGATATCGCCGATGCTGTGCTCGGCGATATCGACGATCTGCGCCGCGTGCTGCTCAGAGCCAACGCGGTCGCCGAGCAGCTTGCCGCGTCCGATACGGCGGCTGCCGTGCAGGCTTTTGTGCGCGTGGCGAACCTCGCGGCGAAAGCGGATGGGACGGCGGACATCGATGCGGCGCTTTTTGAAACGGAAGAAGAAAAGGAACTGATGAAAGCCTATACTTCTGCCAAGAGCGCGGCGGAGAGCTTGATCGAAGCGCACGACTATGTCGGCGCGATTGACGACTTCAAGGATCTCGCCGAGCCGATCAACGCATTTTTCGATGCCGTCATGGTCATGGCGGACGACAAAAATGTTCGCCAGAACCGTCTCGCGCTTTTGCGGGGCATCGACGATCTCCTGCGCGAAGCCGCAGATTTCAGCAAGATTGTGCAGGTGTAGAAAATAGGATGCGCAAGGGGCATGAGCGTTGGCTTGTGTCCCTTTTGTTACAGCGGATGCGGCGTGAGACGGCGGCGCTTTTTGACCTTGGCGCGGACGGGATGCTCGGATGGACGGAAATTTTGCTGTCAGCCTGCAAGTCCTAGAAAAAAGGGGGGATGTCTTGCAGATAAAGTGTATATGTGATACTATACGAAGTATGCAGTATCTGTTATCGCAGGTTGAGATTGCTTTTTTATAGGACGGATGCGTCGGGCAAGTTTCTATTGGAGGCGATGGCTGCGAATCGCTGCGATGGGTTTTATTACAGCGAAGTTAATGTCTTGCGGGGGGGGGCATTTGTGCTATCATTACGTATAGAACATATTTTGTATTCTTAGTTTTTGTGGCAGTGGTTTTGTAGAGAAAAGTAATTTGCTGGAGAAAAAAATTTTCTTTATTTGTGGCGAATATCAACGATTCTTGCGCGAGGGCTATATCCGGCAAGTTTTAGAAGAGATGCGATGCACAATGCAGCGAGCGGCTTGATTTTGCAGAATTACTGCCGTGAAAGGGATGAAAGAAATGAATGGACTTACGGTGGTAAAAAAGATTATCCTGAGCTTCGTGATCTTGATCGTGATGTTTCTGGGTTTTGGCATCTATGCAAACTATTCGGGCAGCGTGCTGAATCATTCGACGACGGATCTCATGGATTGGACGCGGGGCTTGAACATGGCGTCGAGACTTTCCGACGCTGCAAACGAAACGCGCGTCTTTGCCCTGCTGAAGGCGATTGCGCCGGATCCTCAGACGCGCGCGCAGCTTGAACAGCAGCACGAAGCGAGCAAGAAGAATGTCGAAGCTGTTTTCGATGATTACAGAAAGATGCTCAGTGAGACGACGTACAACAGCGAAGAGGTACGCCGTTCGGATCAGGAGCTTTTTGACAACGAGTACAACGCTTGGCAGGAGTATCTGAAAGTGGGCGACGAGGGCGATCGTCTTTTCGCTGAAGGAAAAACAGCGGAAGGGCTGGCTTTCATCGATCAGAAATGGAGCAAGAGCTATCAAAAGTTGGAGAAGCTCATTCTGGAGGATGAGGACCGCGCTATGAAGGGTGCGGATCAAGTCGATAAGGAGGCAGACGAGGTCTATGCGCGTATCGTCATGACGACGGTCATCGTCACGATCCTTGTGCTCATCGTCGCGATCATCTGCGGCTACTTCCTGCTGCATACGATCCGAGGCTCCGTCACGGCGACGCTTAATGCTTTGAGGAAGGTTGCCGACGGTGATTTGAGCGTGAAGCTGGCGATGGATTCGGCGGATGAGTTCGGGCAGATGGCAGAGGCGTGCAACAAGATGCTGCACAATGTGCGCTCGATGACGCGAAAGATCCAGGAGACGGCAAGTTCGGTCTCCGACTCTTCCGGCGCTTTGACAAGCACTTCCGAGCAGTCGGCGCAGGCGACGCAGAACGTCGCTGAGTCCATCACGGAAGTGGCGGGCGCAGCGCAGGCGCAGCTTGATTCCGTCGCGGAGGCGAAGCATCAGGTGCATGCTTTCACACGCGGGCTTGAAGATGCGATGCAGACGATCGAGCAGGTTGCTGCCGATATCGAGCATACGTCACAGCGAGCGGAGGAGGGCAACAAGCTCGTCCTCTCGACGGTCGAGCAGATGAACGCGATTGCCGATACGGTCATCTCTTCGTCGAATGTCGTTGCGAAGCTCGGTGAGCGTTCAAAAGAGATCGGCAACATCGTCGAGGTCATCTCGAACATTTCCGGACAGACGAATCTCCTTGCGCTGAACGCCGCCATTGAAGCGGCGCGCGCAGGTGAGCACGGACGCGGCTTCGCCGTTGTCGCGGAAGAAGTGCGAAAACTCGCCGAAGAGTCACAGCATGCTTCGCAGCAGATCGAAGAGCTCATTCGCGCCATCCAGCAGGAGACGAATGAGGCGGTGCAGGCGATGGAGGTTGGCCGCGAGGAAGCCGAAAAGGGGCGCGAGAATGTCACGGCGACGGGCAAGGGCTTCTCGGAAATTCGCGATATGATCCAACGCGTGCAGGAGAATTCCGCCGCCATAGAAAAGACGATGTCGGATCTCTCGCACCGTGCTGTCAAGATTGACGATGCGACGGGCAAGATACACGACTCCGCCTCGAAGGTTGCAGCGGAAGCTGAAAATGTATCCGCTGCGACGGAAGAGCAGGCGGCAGGCATGGAAGAGATCGCTGCAAGTACGCGAGGTCTTTCTGATATGGCGCATGACCTCAACCAGGCCGCAGCGAAGTTCAAGACCTAAGTGTGATATAGGGGTGCAGAAAGCTGCCGCATAAAGTCTGATCGGCTTTATGCGGCAGTTTTATCTTTCTTTGGGAAAATGATATTTTTTTCGATAATAAGGATGTACTTTGAGGAAGCGTTGAATTTATCCGTGATTTCCTAAGAAAAGGGAGTGGACACATGAAGAGTTTTGCGGGCAGATGCGCTGCCATTGTATTGGCAGCCGTCGTTTTTTGCATTGGCGGCTATTGGTTTTTCTTTGCGGGCGGCAGTGCGGGATTCAGCACGGGCGGAGGACAGGAGGCAGCCCGAGGAGCTGAGAGTCGGGGTGAGGAGCATGGAGGCAAAGCGGCTGAGGGCGGCGAGGCGGCCGCTGTCGATGCCAACGAGGTGAAGGAAGCGCAGGAAAAGGCGAAAGATGAAGCCGGAAAGGAGAAGCAGGAAGGCAAAAGTCCGTATCCTTTGCAGGTCATGATCGTGGAGGCAAAGCGCGTTGAGATGATCGAAGGCGCGAAAGCAAAGGGGCCGTTCCTCATCGTCAAGGCGTCGATTGCGAACTCTGACAAGACGCCTGTGAGCGTCGTGCCGCAGGGGATGGCGCTCATGGACAGCAAGGAGGGGCGGCACAGCGTATCGAAGGACGGCATGGCGGCGCTTGCCGCCCAAAGGACGCCGGTATTCAGCGCCGTGGATATTCCTGCCGGTGCGGTGGCGACGGCGAGCCTTGTATTTGAGCTGGATGAGGACGAGCATCCGGCGGTATTGACGATCCAGCCGGCGGGCGGCGGCGATGTGATGAAGTTTCATTTGCCGGACAGTGTGAAGGGGATTTAAAGGAAAAAGGCGCCGGCGGGAGCCTTTTTCTTTGCGCTTACAGGCGCTCGGCGAGCGCTTCGGCGGTGGTCTTTTGCTCTTCTTCGGACAGAGGATGATCGTCGGGGAAGTTTTTGATATGATTCAGCACATCGTCCGCAGAGGTGTAGCAGCCGTCGATCTCTTCGGCGAATTCTGCGCGTGTGAAGTAGACGCTGCCTTCGATCCACGGGCGCACGCCGAAGGATGCGAGATACGACTGCAATTCACGAATATCGCGTTTCATTTGCTGCAGAGGGTTCTTCATCGGTACCCGGTACGGGGTACCCTTGCTGCCGACCTTGTGACGAATCCAGTCGCTGCCTGGCGTCGGCTCGATCTTGCCAGAGCGCGTCTTTACATCGACGATGAAGACACCGTTTGCTCCGACGATGACAGCATCGAGGTTCGTGCGCACGCCGATGCTCACATTCATGAAGATTTGAAAATCCTCGGGCAGTGCTTTGAGAAATTCGACATCTTCCGTACTGCCTTTTGTCGTCGTTTTCTCTTTGCGTGCGCTGCTTCCTGCGCCGAGCGTGACGGCGGCGAGAATCAAGCCTACGATAATGTAGAGTGCGTAGGGATTCGGATCGAGGAAGATCAATCCTGCGAGCCAGAGTAAGAATACGACGAGGGAAACGGCTGCAAGGAAGCGATAGGTCAGCTGATTCACATGATCTGCGGTCATGTTTTGCTGCGAAAGATTTGCCATGAGGAAGGCTCCTTTCTTGGGAAAATTTAATAAGACAAAAAGCCTAGAAAGTTTAGGTTTTTTATTAAGACGGCGCTGGATTTAGACGATATAAAATGCACAAGGGAAATAAAAATTTGTTACTTCAAACCCCTTGGATTTTAGGAGGTGTCCGTCATGATTGACAAGGTTGCAAAAATCACCCGCATGAAGGGCGCCGTCTATGATGTGCGTCGCCGTGAGGCGAAGGACGGCGAGGGCGGGAACAAGAAGGAAAACTTCAAGCGTATGCTCGACTCGGCGATGGAGAAGAATAAAAAGAGCCGTGAAGAAAGAGAGCAGGATGCCGTGCCGGAAGCGTATCATCTCGATGTGAACCGTGCTACGCAGTCGCTGTTTTATCGAAGCGGACAGACGCTTGATCTGTCCGGTCTGGCGAGTCGTATCCATGTTGGATGATGCCCGCTTTATGCAGGAAGCGCTTAAGGAAGCGCAGGCGGCGTTTGATGCAGGCGAGGTACCTATCGGCGCTGTACTCGTCGATGCTGCGGGAGAGATCGTTGCGCGTGGACACAACATGCGTGAGACGTGGCATGACGGCACGGCACATGCGGAGATCATCGCGCTCCAAAAGGCGGCGAGGAAGCTTGAGCGCTGGCGTTTGTCGGGGCTGACGCTCTATGTCACGATTGAGCCTTGCCCGATGTGTGCGGGTGCGCTCGTCATGAGCCGCGTTGATCGTGTCGTCTACGGTGCGCCGGACGTGAAAGCGGGCGCGTGCGAGTCGCTTTTCAACATCGTCAGCCATCCTGCGCTTAATCATCAGCTGGAGATGCGCGCGGGCGTTCTTGAAGACGAGTGCCGCGCTGTCATGAAGCGTTTCTTCGAGGAGCGGCGCAAAAAGCGCAGCGAAGTGAAGAAGCAGATGGAAGATGCGGCTGAAACATCCGATTGAAGGCTGACGATGTTAAGGAAGCATGGATAAGGCAGTCATGCCTTAAATATCCCAAGAGAAAAGTTCGGGGCGCGGTGTGGCGCGATCGATCTCATTTAATATCCAAGAGGCGTTCTCGTGTGTGGCGGAGAACGCCTTTTCGAGTGCTTCTTCGTATTTTGCGGGAATATCCATCTCGTGCAGCGCCATGTGCATATAGTCTTTCGCGACGAGGACGACGCCTCGCTCGGCGGCGAGCTGCGCCTTGAAGCGGTAGCCGTAGTATAGATAGCTGTTGTGCTTGACGGGGATGTTCTCGTAGGCGGCGATGCGTTCGTCGCATTCGGCTTCGGCGTCGGCAGCGCGTCCCATGTCATGCAGGATGTTCCAGCGTGCCGCCCAAAGTTCGCCGCGCAGGATGAATTTATACAGGTAGTCCGTACCTTCGGCAAGCTCGATCGCGAGATTTATATGTTCGAGCGCGGCATCGTTTTCCTTCGCAGCGTGTTCGATCTCACTCAGGCGCTGCAAGGCGAAGATTTTTTCTTCAATATCCTCGCTGTTTCCCTCGTCGACTTCTTGATCGAGAACGGAGTGGAAAAGCGCAAGCGCTTCTTCCGTCTTGCCGATTTCCTGCATCGCCAGAAAATGTCCGAGCCGCGCACGCGCGTGCCAGTCGCCAAAACCGCCGGAAAAAAGCACACTCGGCGGCTGTCGCTTGCTCGTGAGTACAAGATCGACGAGTGCATCAAAATCCTCAGTTGTCACGAATGATTCCTCCCTTGGAC
>NZ_JBQNBV010000095.1:0-8339 GCF_052169755.1 Selenomonas sp.
CGAGCGCGACGGAAATCGCCGTGATCTTTATCGTCACAAGCGCACCGATGAGCAATATGGGAAACGAACTCACCGCCAGATCAAAATCAAAATTCATGCCTGCACCTCACGACCATCCTCAGTCGGCCTTCTTGCCGAACCACTTCGTGTAAATCTCGTCGTATTTGCCGTTTTCCTTGAGTTTCTTCAGAGCCGCGTCAACTTTTTTCTGCATCTCCTGATTGTCCTTCGCCATAGCGATGCCGTAGTCCTCAGACGTCAAGAGTTCCTTGACGACGCGCACGTCAGTCTCACCGCTCTTGGCAATGTAGTAGTCGTTGACCGGACGATCATTGACGACAGCCTGCACGCCGCCCGCCTTAAGTTCAAGGAAGGTGTCCGCCGAGCTGTTGAGTTCCTTGACCTGGATGTCGGGATTCTTCTTGACTTCCTTTGCACTCGTCGTACCGATCTGCACGGCGACCGTCTTGCCTGCGAGATCCGCAAAACCGTTGATGTCCTTATTGTCTTTCTTAACGACGATCGTCAAACCCGACTGATAATACGGCTCCGAAAAGAGTACGTTCTTCTTGCGCTCGTCATTGATCGTCATACCTGAAATCGAGATGTCAATGTTCTTCGATACGAGCGCCGGAATCAGACCGTCAAAGTTGATGTTTTGGATTTCCGCCGTCATGCCCATCTCTTCTGCCACAGCACGCGCGAGATCCATGTCGAAACCCTCGTACTCCTTGCCGTTCTCACTCTGGAACTCAAAGGGAGCAAAGTCCGCATTCGTACCGACACGCAGCGTCTTGGACGCCGAACCCGAATCCCCCGATCCGCCGCAGCCTGCGACAGCAAACGAAGCCGCAGCCAGAAGCCCCACAGCGCCGAGCAGCATCTTCTTCATTTTCATGAATAATTCCCCTCCTAGAAAGCCTTCCCTAAACAAACATAAAGAAGCCCGGGATGCCCCGAGCCTTCTCGCATCGCATATTATTATAGCACAGAAATAAGCGCATAGCCATAGTGCATTTTTCGCGATTGCGCCATTTTCGATTCCCGCTCATTCGCGCGGCATGGCAAGGCGCAGGGCGTCTTTGAGCGTCGCCGCGCCGAAAATCTCGATGCCTTCCACGCGCTGCAAGCGTTCGGCGTTTTTCTGCGGCAAGATCGCGGCGCGAAAGCCGAGCTTGGCGGCCTCTTTCAAGCGCACGTCAGCTTGGCTGACGGCGCGGACTTCACCCGAGAGCCCGACTTCACCGAAGATGATCGCCTTGGGGCGCACGAGACGATTGGCAAACGACGACGCCATAGCGACGCAAAGCCCGAGGTCTGCGGCAGGCTCGTCGATCTTGATGCCGCCCGCGACCTTGATGTAGACATCGCACGCGCCGATCGGCAGCTTGACGCGCTTTTCAAGGACAGCAAGCAGGAGTTGGATGCGCTTTACATCGACCGAATCCGCCGTGCGCCTCGGCGGCATGTAGGGCGTCTCGGCGACGAGCGACTGGATCTCGACGAGCAGCGGCCGCGTACCTTCGACCGTCGGCACGACGACCGTGCCGCTGTCCGGCTCGCGGTCGGACAAAAAGAGCTTGGATGCGTCCGGCACATCGGCAAGCCCCGTGTCGCGCATCTCGAAAAGCCCGAGTTCATTCGTGCTGCCAAAGCGGTTCTTGACGGCGCGCAGGACGCGAAACTGGGCGCCCTTCTCACCCTCGAAGTAAAGCACGGTGTCGACGATGTGCTCCAAGACGCGCGGTCCTGCAAGCGTGCCATCCTTCGTGACGTGCCCGACGACGAAGGTGGCGACGGCGTGCGTCTTGGCAAGGCGCAGCAGCTCGACGCTGCTCTCGCGCACCTGACTGACACTGCCCGGCGCACTCGTCACATCGGAGCGGAAGATCGTCTGAATCGAGTCAATGATCAAAAGCTCCGGCTTGACCGTTTCGATATGCGCCGTGATGCGCTCAAGATTCGTTTCGCTGACGACGAAGAGATCGGCGGCAATCGCTCCAAGGCGGTCGGCTCTCATGCGCACTTGGCGCGTGCTCTCCTCGCCCGTCACATAGAGCACGCGCTTCTTCGCGCGTGCGATCTCTGCCGCCACGCGAAGCGTCAGGCTCGACTTGCCGACGCCGGGATCGCCGACGATCAAGACCATCGAGCCGGGGATCACGCCGCCGCCCAAGACGCGGTCAAGCTCGCCCGAGCCTGTCAAAAAGCGCGGCATGTCCTCGACGGCGACCTCGCCGACGGCGACGGGCTTTGCGCCGTCGGAAAGCCCGAGCCTAAGCCCGTCGCCCGCCGCTTCGGGTGCGGCGACCTCCTCGACAAGCGTGTTCCATGCGCCGCAGCCCGGGCATTTGCCCATCCACTTGGGCGTATCGTAGCCGCATGCCTGACAGACGAACACGGTCTTTTTCTTCTTCGCCAAACTCATTCCGCCTTTCCTCGCCCTATCATCAGCAAGCGCCGCACGAAAAGGAGCAGCGAACGCACGAGCCAGAGCGGCGCCCACGCCATATTCAGAAGCAAATTCCCCGCGGAAGCTGCGCCGTTCGGCGCGAGCTTATTGCACTGCGCCCGCATGAAGAACATCCTTTTTCTTCTTTGGCGTTTCCTTCGGCTGCTTCTTGACGAAGTCCAGACGCTCGCCGACCTTCTTGACGTAGATCGTATCGCCTCGCCCGAAGTCGCCCTTCAAGAGCCTTTCAGCGATCTCGTCCTCGATGAGCTTTCGTATCGCACGCTTCAACGGGCGTGCGCCGTACTTGAAGTCCGTGCCGTTTTCAACGAGCTTCGCCTTCGCCGCCGGACTGACTTCGAGCGCCATGCCTTTTTCCGACAGGCGGCTCTCCACCTCGCGCAGCATGATATCAACGATCTTTACAAGCTCTTCCTTGCCGAGCGGACGAAATACAAGCATCTCATCGACACGATTCAAAAACTCGGGGCGAAACACGCGCTTGACCTCTTCAAAAACGCGCGTTTTCCCCCTGTCGTAAGCGTCGCCGAGCGTCTGCAGACCCGCCGTGAAACCGAGCGCCGTCGAGTGCTTGAGGTAGTCGGCGCCCGCATTCGACGTCATGATGATGACCGTGTTCTTACAGTCCACCGTGCGCCCCTGCGCATCCGTCAGCCGCCCGTCGTCCAAGACCTGCAGAAGCACGTTGAAGAGATCGGGATGCGCCTTTTCCACCTCGTCGAGCAAGATGATCGAATACGGATGGCGGCGCACGGCCTCCGTCAGCTGGCCGCCTTCTTCATAGCCCACATATCCCGGGGGAGCGCCGACGAGCTTCGACACGGTGTGCTTCTCCATATACTCAGACATATCGAAGCGCACGATCGCGTCTTCCGTGCCAAAGAGCGATTCCGCCAAAGCACGCGCAAGCTCCGTCTTGCCGACGCCTGTAGACCCAAGGAAAAGAAACGAGCCGATGGGACGCTTCGGATCCTTGAGCCCTGCACGCGCACGGCGCACTGCCTTGGCGACCGCCGTCACGGCTTCCTCCTGTCCCACGACGTGCGCCGCAAGAATCTGCTCCAAATGCAGCAGACGCTCCGATTCCTTCGCGGCAATATCTTTCACGGGAATGCCTGTCCAAAGCCCGACGGCATCGGCAATATCGTCCGCCGTGACCGTGACATCTTTCATCTCGCGCTCCTGCCAGCGATCCTTCGCAGCGGCAAGATCGTCCTTCAAGGCGCTTTCCTCGTCGCGCAAGGATGCCGCACGCTCGTAGTCCTGCAGCTTGATCGCCGTGTCCTTCTCCGCGCCGAGCTTCTTCAAACGCTCTTCCAGCCGCTTGATCGAAGTCGGCAGCACGACGGCTTTCATGCGCGATTTCGACGCTGCCTCATCCATGAGGTCGATCGCCTTGTCCGGCAGACAGCGGTCGGGAATATAACGATGCGACAAGCGCACCGCCGCCTTCAATGCCTCGTCCTTGATCTTCGCATGATGAAACGCCTCGTACTTCGGGCGCAGTCCACAGAGGATCTTCTCCGCCTCATCCGTCGTCGGTTCCTCGACGAGAATGCTTTGGAAGCGGCGTGCAAGGGCAGAATCCTTCTCGAAATATTTCTTGTACTCTTTGAGCGTCGTCGCGCCGATGATCTGCACCTCACCGCGCGAAAGGGGCGGCTTCAAGATATTCGCAGCATCAAGCGAACCTTCTGCCGCACCCGCGCCGATCAGCGTGTGCATCTCGTCGATGAAGAGAATCACGTTGCCGCTCTTCATGACCTCATCAAGGATGCCCTTCAAACGCTCCTCGAATTCGCCGCGGTACTTCGCCCCCGCCACAAGTCCCGCCATCGGCAGGGAAACGATACGCTTAGGCTGCAAAAGACGCGGTACGGCGCCCGTGGCGATTCGCGCGGCAAGACCTTCGGCGACCGCCGTCTTGCCGACGCCCGGTTCTCCGATGAGGATCGGATTGTTCTTCGTGCGCCTGGACAAGATCTGCACAACTCGCTCGATCTCCTTTTCCCTGCCGATCACAGGATCGAGCTTGCCGTCCTTCGCCAGCCGATTGATGTCCCTGCCGTACTTGTCCAAGAGCGGCGTGCCCGTGCCGCTCTGCACGGGCGCACCCGAACGGCGGCGGCGCTCCGGCTTCAAAAACTCCTCGCCTGCCCGCGTACCGCCGAGCATATCGACGACCGCCGCGCGCACGATATCAAGATCGGCGCCAAGCGAAATCAGGACGCTCGCCGCCACCCCTTCATTTTCACGAATCAGCCCCAAAAGGATATGCTCCGTGCCGATGTAATTGTGTCCGAAAGAACGCGCTTCCTCGACGGCAAGCTCCATCACACGTTTAGCGCGCTCCGTGTAGTACGATGCGTGCCGCTCCTCTACCTCACGGCTGTCCAGCATCCCCTCGATACGCGCGCGCACATGACCGAAATCCAATCCTAGAGAACGCAGCGCACGCGCCGCGACGCCCTCCCCCTCGTGCAGCAGACCCAAGAGAAGATGCTCCGTGCCGATGAAGTTCTGCTCCAACTCCTGCGCTTCATACTGAGCCAGTTCCAGCACTTTGAGTGCGCGGCCCGTAAAGCGGTTCATCATAAAAATTCCACCTTTTATCAAGGGGTCACTGATCATTTCAGCGCCGCCTAAAAAAGCGCTTTTCCTGCGCTTCATCCGCCTGCCGCTCTATCGCGGCGGGGAGCTCATCATATCTATTGCGTACTTTCCAATATTCGGCGGACGACTTGTGCCCGTTTCCTATCTATTTCATTCTTCGACATGTTCTCATTTCCTGCCAGACCGCAAAGATAATTTGCCCGACTTGCGATCAAAATATCGCCAAAAACACTCGACGCCAGTCCCTCAATGATGCCAAGATCGACGCCGAGCCGCACGCGGCTCAAAAGCGCGAGCGTTTCTCCGTCGCCCAGCGCACGCGCATAGTGCAGCACGCCGTATGCGCGCCATACCTCATCTTCGATGCGCTCCTTGTCGTAGAGCATGAGCGATTTCCTCGCCCGACGCTCCTGCGCGACGATCTCGCCGACCGATATGCGCAGGTTGTCACTGAGTTCACGCTCCGTCAGCCCCAAGGACAGCTTATTGGCGACGGCGAACACGTTGCCGGCGGACTCCGCCCCCTCGCCGTACATCGCGGTCATCGAGAGGCCGATCTGCGGCGATATATTGAGGATATTGCCGATGTTCTCCGTGTAGACCAGCCCCGGCAAATGAAGCATAACCGATGCGCGAAGCCCCGTACCGAGGTCGGTCGGGCAACTCGTCAGATAGCCGAGCTTTTCGTCAAAAGCAAAATCGAGCTTCGCTTCAAAAACATCGTCAACGCGCGACGCCCGCTCGTACGGCGTCTTGAGATCGAAGCCCGCTGTCATCGCCTGAATGCGCAGATGGTTCTCCTCGTTGATAAGGATGCTCATAGAGCGGTCGTTGCTGATGTATGCGCTGCGGTGTGCGGGATTCTTAAGCAAAATGCGGCTGATGAGCTGCTTCTCCCATAGCACGTTCTGCTCAAGCGCCGTACACTTCGAAAGCTCGACGCCATCGAATGGCTCATCGAGCGCTTCCTCCACATCGCCGAGTACGGCGGCGGTACGCTCTGCCACCTCGGCAAGCTGCCCCAAGTCCGCACGATTGGGAAAAGGAAGCTCCCGCAGGTTGCGTACGAGACATACGCGGCTCGCCAGGACGACATCATTGTCCGTGCCGTCAGCAATGAGCCAGTCGAGATGCGACCCTGAAAAAAGTTCATCCCTCGCCATCACGATTCGCCCCCTTTTGCTGCTGTCTCACCGTCAAAAGGAGCCGCCTCGTCCCCCGCATCATGCGCCTGTGCCTTCTTCTGCGCGGCAAGCTGCACAGAAAGCGCTCGTATCTCATCGCGGTACTGTGCCGCCTTCTCGTACTCCTCCTTCGCGACCGCACGCTCCTGCGCAGTGCGCAGACGCTCGATGCGCTGCTTGAGCGCGAGCGCACCGCCCGCCCGCTTCGGAATCTTGCCGCGATGATTGCCCGCGCCGTGGAGCCGCCGCAAAAGCGGCGTCAGTTCCTCACGAAATGCCTCGTAGCAAACGCTGCAGCCGATCTTTCCCTGCTGTGCAAAATCACGAAAACTCATACCACAGTTCGGACAAGTGAAAAGCGTTTCCTCGTCGGTCGGCTTTTCCTCCGCCGTCGCTTCCGAAGGCGCAGGCATGTGCTGAATCACGCCCTTGATGAAATCGTTGATCGAGTAATCCCCGCCGCTCATACCCGCCATCGCCTTGCTGTAACGCGCTGCACAATCGCGGCAGAGATTCATCTCCGTCGTATCGCCGTTTTTCAAGACGATGAAGTGCACACGCGCTTCATTCTTTTTACAGTCATCACAAAGCATAGACTCCCCTCCTCACGAAAACTTTTCCAGTGTCAAAAGCAGTGAACGGATAAACTTCAAACGATCCTTCGGCTTGAGCTTCTTGTACGCCGTCGTCACCGACTGCATGACAAGCGCCGCCTCGCGCGTCGTGATCATCTGATGCTGCACGAGATAGCGCACCATCGACTGCACCAGCTCCGGCTCCGATTCCTCCGTCAACTTCTCGATCATGTCCTGATAGACGAGATTTTGCAGCGGCACCTGCACGATGCGGATGAAACCGCCGAGACCGCGCCGTGATTCGACGGCAAAGCCTTTTTCCTGCGTAAAGCGCGTATTGAGCACATACGAGATCTGCGACGGCGCACACGAGATCTTATCGGCAAGCTCCGTGCGCCGAAGCTCCACCTTGCCATCCTGCTGTGCCGCCAACTGCCGCAGGATATATTCTTCAATCAAATCAGCAATATTGCTGCTCATAGTATCACCCTGCCTAAAATTTTACTGCCGAAAACACTCGGCGTTATTCTGACCATTTGATTTTTACCTCATTATATTTGTCTTTTTGACCTTTGTCAATGAGAAATCATCACACGGATGCCGCCCTACGCTTCCTGCCCTTACAGCTTCAAATCCCTTCAACTCTACAAAAAAATATGCTATAATAGTATCGTATTTCGTTATGTTTGTTTATCTTTGATTTTTCGCCAACAAAATATCCTATCCAAACATCGATCAGCGAAAGAGAGCGTTCCCGTGCATGTTATATTTTACGAAACAGAAAACGGAACTGTCCCTGCGAAAGATTTCATCTTCTCACTCGACCCAAAGCTCAAAGCCAAGGTCTTATATGTCATTGACAAACTGGAATCGCGTGGCTCCAAGCTACGACTTCCGGATTCAAAAGAACTGTCTGACGGAATTTTTGAATTACGAGCCGTATCCGGCAGCAATATCGCCCGTGTCTTGTATTTTTTCATCATAGGAAATACTGCTGTTTTGACAAACGGGTTCATCAAAAAGACCCGCAAGACGCCGCTAAATCAAATCCTGCTCGCAAAAAAATACCGCGACGACTACAAAAGGAGGAATCCCATATGATAACATGGCATGAAGTTCGCAAAGAACTATTGAGCGACCCGGAAGTGCAGCATGAATACAATATGTTGAAACGGGAAGAGGATGCCAAACAACGGACGCTAAACCGTGTTGAAAAATCTCACAGAAAGCCTCCCTCCACACCATCACATTCTTCTCCGCCAACTTACGCTTGATACGCTTGAATCTTCCGTACAGGTTATCGGGAAAACGTATCACGAAATACGACTCCATGCAACAAAAACAGGGGCAGCCCCGTAAAGCCGAAACGGCTTCGCGGAGCTGCCCCTTCCTTATGTCCGTCTGCGACGGGATTTCAAACGCAAACCGATGCCCTAATCTCAAATCTCGATCTTACCTGCATTCAAAAGCGCTTCTTTCGCTTCTTTGACAAGT
>NZ_JBQNBV010000096.1:0-8261 GCF_052169755.1 Selenomonas sp.
CGAAAAGCGCGCAAGCTCCCTTTCGAGGAGCTTGCGCTTTTCTTCTTTCGTACCGTGCGCCGAGAACGTGATGTTCTCGGCGACGGTCATGTTGGGAAAGAGGGCGTAGTCTTGGAACAGATAGCCGACGCGGCGCTTCTGCGGCGCGAGGTTGACGCCCTTTTCGCTGTCGAAGAGCGTGCGCCCGTTGAGCAGGATGCGCCCCTCGTCGGGCTTTTCGATGCCCGCGATGCACTTCAAGGTCATGCTCTTACCGCAGCCCGAGGCGCCGAGCAGCGCGAGCACTTCGTCGCGCACGGAAAATTCCACAGCGAGATTGAAGCCGCGCAGCTTCTTGCGGATCTTGACTTCAAGTTTCATCACTTGCCAGCGGCTTTGAAGCCGTACTTTTCAAGGATCGCCATGCCCTTTTCCGAGGAAACGAAGTCGAGGAAGGATTTCGCCTCGTCCATGTGCTTCGTGTCCTTCAAGATGGCAGCGGGATAGATGACAGGCTTGTGCGAGCCTGCCGGAGCTTTCGCTGCGACCTTGACTTTGTCGGAAATGGCGGCGTCCGTCGCGTAGACGACGCCGCAGTCCGCATCGCCCGTCTCCGTCCACGAGAGAACCTGACGCACGTCGGAGCCGTAGACCGCCTTGCCCTTCACCTGGTCGAGGATGCCGAGCTTCGTGAGGATTTCCTCCGTGTACTGACCGACGGGAACGCCCTTCGGCTCGCCGAGTGCAACGCGAGAAACCGTAGGAGTAGCAAGCGCGTCAAAGGAGGTGATCGCCTTGCCGCCATCCTTGGGAACGATGAGCACGACCTCGTTTTCGAGGAGGTTCTTGCGCGTGCCGTCGGCGAGAAGCCCCGCCTTTTCGAGCGCGTCCATCTGCTTCTGCGCCGCCGAGAAGAAGAGGTCGGCGCTGCCGCCGTTCTCAATCGCCTGCTGCAGGGCGCCGCTGCTGCCGAAGTTGAAGACGACCTTCGTCTGAGGATGTTCCTTCGCGTACTCGGTCGCGATCTCGTTCATCGCGTCGGTCAGACTCGCGGCGGCGGAGACCTGCAGCTCGACAGGATCTTTCTTCGCGTCCGAAGCGCTCGGTGCAGTGCCGCAGCCCGCGAGAACGAAGAGGGCGAGGCACGAGAGGAGAAGGGCGATTTTTTTCATGGAAAAACTCCTTTCTTCGGTGGAATTTGTTATACTACATTATCTTAGTATAACATAAGAAAAGCGACTTGCAGTAATATTTATCACAGCACATCCCATATTCGACAGAAAATTTTTCATCTGTGATATTTGTTACAGGACAAATCCGAGAAAATCTTGCTATAATAAAATGGATTAGAGAAATTTAGAGAAGTGCGGATGAAAACCTCCGTGTTCTTTAAGAAAATGAGATTTCCTCAGGAGGGAGATGGAGAAGTGAGCAGCATTTTCCAGAAGTTCCGTTATCTTATCCCGAAGGAGCGGACGGCGAGCGGTCACCAACAGATTCATGAGGGCGGACGCGACTGGGAGAACATGTACCGCGACCGCTGGTCGTTCGACAAGCGGGTGCGTTCGACGCACGGTGTAAACTGTACGGGTTCGTGCAGCTGGAACATCTATGTGAAGGATGGTCTCGTGGCTTGGGAGAACCAGGCGCTCGACTATCCGGAGACTTCGCCCGACATGCCGGATTTCGAGCCTCGCGGCTGTCCGCGCGGCGCTTCGTTCTCATGGTATCTCTACAGCCCGCTGCGCATCAAGTATCCGTACCTCAGGAGCGATCTCGCAGAGCTTTGGCGCGAGGCGAAGAAGAGCCATAAGACGGCGCTTGAGGCGTGGCGCAGCATTGCCGACGATCCCGCGAAGAAGAGGCGCTACAAGGCGGCGCGCGGCATGGGCGGTTTCGTGCGCTCGAATTGGGACGAGGTGTCGGAGCTCATCGCTTCGTCGCTTCTCTACACGGTGGAAAAGTACGGTCCGGACCGCAACTTCGGCTTTTCCGTCATTCCTGCGAAGTCGATGCTCAGCTATGCTGCAGGGCTTCGTTTCCTGCAGCTCATGGGCGGCGCGGGGCTTTCCTTCTACGACTGGTATGCCGATCTGCCGCCGGCAAGCCCGCAGGTTTGGGGCGACCAGACGGACGTGCCCGAGTCGAGCGATTGGTACAATGCGGGCTACATCATCACGTGGGGCTCGAACGTGCCGCTGACGCGCACGCCCGATGCACACTTTTTGACAGAGGTGCGCTACAAGGGAACGAAGGTCGTCTCCGTCGCGCCCGACTACGCGGAGTCTACGACGGTCGCCGACACGTGGATCAGCCTGCATACGGGCAGCGACGCCGCTCTCGCTATGGCGATGGGGCACGTCATCCTGAAGGAGTACTACATCGACAAGGAAGTGCCTTTCTTCGTCGACTATGTGCGCCGCTTCACGGACTTCCCGTTCCTCGTACTCCTCGATGAGAAGGAGGACGGCAGCTTCCTGCCCGGACGCTTCCTCAATGCGAAGGACATGGGACGCGCCGACGAGAAGCACGCCGACTTCAAATTCTACGTCGTGGATGAGATGACGGAAAGGCTCGTCGTGCCGAACGGCACGATGGGCGACCGCTGGGATCGTCAGGCGAAGTGGAATCTCAAGGAGGAGGACAGCGACACGGGCGAGGCGATCAAGGCGCGTCTTTCCGTCCTTGACATCAAGGATGATGCGGTCGAAGTCACTCTGCCGTACTTCGGCACGGAGCGCGAGGAAAGACTCTTGAAGCGCATGGTGCCCGTCAAGAAGATCAAGACGGCGGCGGGCGAGCGCCTCGTGACGACGGTCTACGATCTGACGATGGCGAACTATGCGATCGATCGCGGCCTCGGCGGCGAGGCGGCCTCCTCCTACGAGGACGATGTGCCGTATACGCCGCATTGGCAGGAAAAGTACACGGGCGTCTCGCCCGAGCTTGCCATTCATACGGCGCGTGAGATGGCGGACAACGCGATCAAGACGGACGGCAGAACCATGGTCATCATGGGTGCGGGCATCAACCACTGGTACAATGCCGACATCATCTACCGCACGATCTTGAACCTCCTGCTCTTCATCGGTGCGGAAGGCAGGAACGGCGGCGGCTGGGCGCACTACGTCGGGCAGGAGAAGCTGCGTCCGGCGGAGGGCTGGGCGCGTGTCATGACGGCGACGGACTGGCAGCCGGCGGCGCGTCTGCAGAACAGCACATCGTTCTTCTACTTCGGCACCGATCAGTGGCGGAGCGACGAGATCGACACGGAGCAGATTGTCGCGGCGACGGGCAAGCCGCGCTATCGCCACCCCGGCGACTACAACGTCCTCGCGGCGCGTCTCGGCTGGCTGCCATCCTACCCGACGTTCAACAAGAGCGGGCAGAAGATCATCGACGAGGCGAAGGCAGCGGGTCATGAGGACTTCGAGGACGTGAAGAAGTTCGTCGCCGAAAGCCTCAAGAAGGGTAAGCTGAACTTCTCGGCGGAAGATCCCGACGCGCCCGAGAATTTCCCGCGCAACCTCTTCATCTGGCGCGCGAACCTCATCACTTCGTCGTCGAAGGGGCACGAATACTTCCTCAAGTATTTGCTCGGCACGAAGAACGGTCTCTTCGCCGAGGAGAAGTGCCCGACGCGCCCGACGGAGATCCGTTGGCGCGAGGAGCAGGAGATCAGCCAGCCCGGCGGCGCGGCTGAAGGCAAGCTCGATCTGCTCATCGACCTCGATTTCCGCATGGCAGGCTCGGCGCTTTATTCCGACGTCGTACTGCCGACGGCGACGTGGTACGAGAAGACCGACCTTTCCTCGACGGACATGCATCCGTTTGTCCATCCGTTCCAGCCTGCCGTCGATCCCTTGTGGGAGGCGCGCACGGACTGGGATATCTTCCGCACGCTCGCCGAGGCTGTCTCGCGCGTCGCCAAGGAAGCGGGCATGAAGCCGTACACGGATGTCGTCGCCGTGCCTCTGCAGCACGATACGGAAGCCGAGACGGCGCAGCCCGAGGGTCGGATTCGCGACTGGAAGAAGGGCGACTGCGAGCCGATTCCGGGCAAGACGATGCCGAACCTCGTCAAGGTGGAGCGCGACTATACGAAGATTTACGAGAAGTGGATCGCGCTCGGCCCCAACGTGGAAAAGGGTATGGGCGCGCACGGCCTCTCATGGGAGTCGAAGGAGGACTACGAGGAGATCCGAAAGCGCAACGGCGTCATTGAAAACAAGGATTTCGTCTCCTACGGCATGCCGTCGATCTTCGAGGCGCGCCAGGCCGCCGACGCCGTCATGGGGCTTTCGTCGACGACGAAGGGCTCGGTCGCCGTGCGCGCATGGCAGTCGATGGAGAAGCGCACGGGTCTGACGAATCTCACGCGGCTTGCCAAGGATCGCGAGATCGAGCGCTTCACGTTCGATCAGGTCGTCGCGCAGCCGCGCCAGACGATCACGACGCCGACGTTCACGGGCAGCAACAGCAATCGCCGCTACACGCCGTTCACGACGAACGTCGAGGAGCTTGTGCCTTTCCGCACGGTGACGGGACGCCAGTGCTTCTACGTCGATCACGAGCTCATGCAGGAGTGGGGCGAGGCGATGGCGACATACCGCCCGATCTTGGAGAACCGCCCGATCGAGAAGAAGCTCGGCGAGGGCAAGGAGATCACGCTGCGCTATCTGACGCCGCACAACAAGTGGAGCACGCACAGCATGTACTTCGACAGTCAGCAGCTCCTGACGCTGTTTCGCGGCGGGCAGACCGTGTGGTTCAACGAGAAGGACGCCGCCGATATCGACGTCAAGGACAACGACTGGGTCGAGCTTTACAACCGCAACGGCGTCGTCGCCTCGCGCGTCGTGACTTCGCCCCGCCTGCCGCGCGGCGTCGTATTCATGCACCACGCGCAGGATCGCCACATCAATGTGCCCGGCTCGAAGATTTCGGGTACGCGCGGCGGCACGCACAACACGCCGACGCACATCATGATGAAGCCCACGCACATGATCGGCGGCTACGGGCAGTTCAGCTACGGATTCAATTACTACGGCCCGACGGGCAACCAGCGCGATACCTACGTCGTCGCGCGCAAGATGAAGGAGGTCGATTGGCTTGAGGATTAAAGCGCAGATAGCGATGGTCATGAACCTTGACAAATGCCTCGGCTGCCATACTTGCTCGATCACGTGCAAGAACGTCTGGACGAACCGCGAGGGCGCGGAGTACATGTACTTCAACAACGTCGAGACGAAGCCGGGCATCGGCTACCCGAAGAATTGGGAAGATCAGGAAAAGTGGAAGGGCGGCTGGAAGGTCAAGGACGGCGAACTTTCGCTCGCCTCCGGCGCAAACAAGGCGGTGCGCCTCATGAAGCTCTTCTACCATCCCGATCAGCCCGAGCTTGACGACTACTACGAGCCGTGGACATACGACTACGAGACGCTGATCCATTCGGGCCGCAAGAACCATCAGCCCGTGGCGCGCCCGCGCTCTCTGATCACACAGAAGCGCATGGAGATCAAGTGGGGGCCGAACTGGGAGGACGATCTCGCGAGCGGCGAGTCGGCGCGTCAAGATCACAATTTGAAGAAGCTCGGCGAGAAGATCAAGCTGGAATTCCACGATCTCTTCATGAAGTATCTGCCGCGCCTCTGCAACCACTGTCTGAATCCCGCCTGCGTCGCCGCGTGTCCTTCGGGCGCGATCTACAAGCGCGACGAGGACGGCGTCGTCCTCATCTCGCAGGATGTCTGCCGCGGCTGGCGTCACTGCGTGCCAGCCTGTCCGTACAAGAAGATCTATTACAACTGGAAGTCGAACAAGGCGGAGAAGTGCGTCCTGTGCTATCCGCGTTTGGAAAACGGCTTGCCGACGGTCTGCACCGACACCTGCGTCGGGCGCATCCGCTACATGGGCGTGATTTTCTACGACATGGACAAGGTGGAAGAGGCGGCGAAGACGGAGAGCGCCGCGCACATTCCTGCGAGCGAGCGCGGCATCTTCCTCGATCCGCGCGATCCGGACGTGCAGAAGGCGGCGCGTGAGGCGGGCATTTCGGACGCATGGATTCATGCGGCGGAGCGTTCGCCCGTCGACAAGATCATCCGTCAGTGGCAGATCGCTCTGCCGCTGCATCCCGAGTACCGCACGCTGCCGATGGTCTGGTACATCCCGCCGCTCTCGCCGATCTTGAAGCATGTGGAAGCGGAGGTCTACCTGCCCGACGCAGCGGACATGCGCATCCCGCTCGAATATCTGGCGCAGCTCTTCGCGGCGGGCGACGTCGCCGTCGTCAAGAACACGCTCGCACGCCTCTTGGAAATGCGCACGGTCATGCGCAGCAAGGAAACGAAGGAGTCTGTGCCGGCAGAGCTTTCCCTGCATGAGGCGGAGTACGAGGCGATGTATCGTCTGCTCGCCGTTGCCAAGCGCAGGGATCGCGTCGTCATTCCGGCGGGACTGCAGGCGGAGACGCACGAGCGTCTGCGCGAGCTGCAGGGCAGCGCGGGCTATGTCTGCCCGGGAGGTTGCTGATGGAAGAGTACAAGAAGCTGCTGAAGCTCGCGGCATATCTTTTGGAGTACCCGAGCGAGGCGTGGTGGCAGGATTTCGACGCCTACCGCGCCGCAGCGGCAGAGATTGAGACGAAGCAGGCGCGAGAGGTCTTGGCGGAGCTTTTTGACTACGCGCAGGAGCTCGGCAGCAAGGCTTACGAAGAGCAGTATGTGCGCTCTTTCGAGTTCTCGCCGAACACGAATCTTTATCTGACGACGCAGGATCGCACGGACTTCGGCAAGCAGGCGAGTGAGATGCACGTCTACAAGCAGCTGTTTCTCAAGAACGGCTTCGACACGCAGAACGAGCTTCCCGACTATTTGCCGGCGCTCTTGGAGCTTGCCGCCGCCCTGCCCGAAGAGAAAGCGGCGGAGGTCTTTCGCACGATGAAGGACAAGCTCAAGCTCCTGCGCGACCGCTTCATTGAGGCGAAGCTTGCCTATGCTTTTCTTTTGGATGTCGTGCTCATGCAGGCGGAGAGATGGGAAGGGGATGCAGCATGAATGAGTTCTTTTGGGGCGTACTGCCCTACATCGCTTTCACCGTGCTCATAGGCGGCACGATAGCGCGCTACGTCTTGATGGAGCGCGGCTGGACGACGAAATCGAGCGAATTTCTCTCGAAGAATGATTTGCGGATCGCCGGTCCGATGTTCCACTTCGGTCTCTTCATGGCCTTGGGCGGTCACATCATCGGCGTGCTCATCCCGAAGGTCTGCACGGAGGCGGCGGGAATCAACGAGCATCTCTATCACATCATCGCGCTGGCGGGCGGCATACCGGCGGGCATCCTGTTTTTCTTCGGATTCCTGCTGCTCTTGAAGCGTCGCTTTCTGGGCAAGGACTACATGCAGGTCAATACGTCTCGCATGGATCGCTGGCTCTACCTCGTGCTCTTCCTCGCCATCCTGACGGGCTGCGCGGGGACGCTGTCGAACGCCCTGGGCGGCTTCGCTTTTGACTACCGCGCGACGATCTCGCCGTGGTTCCGCTCGCTCCTTGCGTTCTCTCCCGACGTTTCGCTGATGGATGGCGTGCCGTTCGTGTTCCGTGCGCACATGCTGCTGTGGATGGCGACGGCGATCCTCTTTCCGTTCACGCGCCTCGTGCATTGCCTGAGCTTCCCGTTCCTCTATCTGACGCGCAGCCCCATCGTCTATCGCAGGAAGGAGAGCCGCTCGTGAGCGCCTTGGCGATGCAGGAAATCTCTGTGGAAGATGCGGTCGGGCAGATCCTCTGTCACGACATTACGGAGATCGTGCGCGGCGTGAGGAAGGGTGCACGCTTTCGCAAGGGGCATGTCGTCGAGGCGGCGGACATCCCCGTGCTGCTCTCTTTGGGCAAGGAGCATCTCTACGTCTGGGAAAACGACGGCACGCTGCTGCATGAGAACGAAGCGGCGGAGATCCTGCGCGGCTTCTGTCAGAACGAGGGAATGGAAGCCTCTGAGCCGAAGGAGGGCAAGATCGAGCTTCGGGCGCTTCATGACGGCGTATTCGCCGTCGATGTCGAGCGATTCCATCGGCTCAACGATTTCGATGACATCATGGTGGCTTGTGCGCCGCAGTACATGGCGGTCAAGAAGGGCGATTTGCTCGCAGGGATGCGCGTGATTCCGCTCGCCGTGAAGAAGGATTTGATGGAAGAGGCGGCGCGAGCCGTTGGCGAAGAACCGATCTTTCGGCTTCTGCCGTACCGTTCGCTGAAGGTCGGCGTCGTGACGACGGG
>NZ_JBQNBV010000097.1:0-8167 GCF_052169755.1 Selenomonas sp.
GCGTGTGGAAAAGGACAAGGAGATCCTGAGCCGCATCTTGGCGACCGATGAGGGAATCGAAGATGAAGCGGATGCTATGGCGGATCTGGCGCAGGATTTTGGCATGGAGGGTATCGAGCTTGATTATGAGAACTTCCGCAAGGATGAGGCGCTTGTGACGCGCTATGTCGCCTTTACAAAGAAACTTGCCGAAGTCGCGAAAGAGCGCAACTTGAAACTGCGCATCGTGCTTGAACCGTCGATGGCTTACGATGTGGGACTGCCCGAGGGACCGGAGTATGTCGTGATGTTTTACAATCTCCACGGCAAACACAACGACCCGGGACCGAAGGCGGACCGCGAATTTATCCAAAAGACCCTGCAGAAGATGGAAGCTCTGCCGGGTAAGAAGTCCGTCGCTTTCGCAACGGGCGGCTGCCTGTGGCAGGATTACGCGCTCTTTGGCATGAAGGGCGGAGAGAAGAGATTCCTCAGTGAGAAGGAAGCGGCGGAGCTTGCGGAGCAGTACGAAAAGCAGCCCGAGCGCGATGCAGAGAGTGCGGCGCTCCACTTCAAGTTTTCGGCGGACGGGCATGACAATGAGGTTTGGTATGCCGATGCTGAGACGCTGAACGCATGGATCACGCTGGCGGCGGAAAGCGGCGTCGAGTCCGTGGGTATATGGCGGCTCGGCGGCAACATCGATCTCGCCGATGTGAGCCGTGAGTAAGTTGGAAAGAGCAGAAAAAGAAGGGACACGTCATGCGCAACTGGAAAATGAGAAAAAGCAGAGGACCGCAACGCGCGCTTTGTGCACTGAGCTTCGCACTCGTCGCCGTCTGCGGCGCTCCGGCAGCTGCTGCGCCTGCGGCGGATCGGGCGGCGATTGACGCCGCCTTCGAAGCATCGAGGCTGGCGGCGCTCGCCGGTACGGAAGGCTCGGAAGCGACGCCGGAATCTTTTGCTGCCGTCGAGGCGAGCGACGAGACGAAAGCGCCAGAAGCTCCGACGGAGAAGCAGACGCCTGCCGCATGGGGCGCTTACGATGCACTGCGGCGGCAGAACCACGGGCGCATTGCTGAGAAGCAGCGCTTTATCTGCAGCACGAAGCCTGCCGTTATCTTCACCTTCGGCGGTTTGTCAAAGGAAGAGCCTTTGCTGGAAATCTTGGAAGAGATGAAAGCGCAGGACATGCGCGGTACATTTTTCGTCACGGAGCGTGAGCTGCAGCGAAACAAGAAGAACATCGAGCTTATCCGCGCCTATGGACAGGAGTTGGGCATCGGGCTTCGTCCCGAAGCGGGTGCAGACTTCGACGACTATTGCGGGCAGATTGAGCGCATCCGCGAAGGGCTTGCCGCCTACGGTGCGGATACGAATGTCGTGCGCCAGATGTCGGGCGCGGAAGAAGCCGCAATCGGAGAAGCCGTGTCGGCGATGGGCTGCATCCTCGTGGGGCAGGGCTTCAATGCCGTGCAGTCGAAGCACAAGGACGCGCAGTCGCCGGAAGAGGTCATGCCCGATCTCTTCGGACGCTGGACGACGTCCTTTAATCGCGGCGAGATCATTTACATGCGTACCGACTACTACACGCGCTCCTCGCTTGCTGTCGAGCTTCTGCGCACCTTGAAAGAGAAGAAGGTTGACAATATCGCCTACACGACGCACTCTCTGCCCGAAGAACGTGCAAAGGAGCAGGCGGCGTCAGGCTATCGCGTCTGCTCCGTCCTCGACGTTCTGCGCGATACCGACGAGCTGTTCACCTACCCCGTCGATCTGGCGGCGCTGCCCGAAGAAGTTCGTCCATACTCCACGGAGAAAAAACTGGCGGGCGGCGAGCTGATGAAAGCATTTTACAAATACTACGTCGGCGCTCCCGAAGTCGGCGAGACCGACCGCATGTTTGGCTTCTCGCGCATCGAAATGCGCAAAGCCGATAAGACGGGCATCGTCAAGACAGCGGCAGACAAGACGGTGTTCTTCACCTTTGACGATTGGGGCAGCGACGATTCGATCAACCATTTGCTTGCCGTCTTGAAGAAGCACCATGTCGCAGGTACGTTCTTCGTCATCACGAAGAACATCCATAACAATCCGAGCCTTCTGCGCGCTATCGTGGAATCAGGCAACGAGATCGGCAGTCATACAGACACGCATACGCCGATGTGCGTGCCCGATAAAAATGGCAAAAACAAAGCCGTTATGGATGAGGAAACTTACGAAAACGACGTACGATCATCCTATGAGAAACTTGCGCTGACGATGGGCGACATGAAACTGCCGTCGGGCAGATACGCCTTGACGCGCATCCTGCGGCCGCCGACGCTTGCCGTGAGCCGCTCGGGCATCGCGAGTATCTTGAAGAGCGGCTTTCACTACGTCGTCAACGGCAGCGGCAGTACGGAAGACTACAACGCCGTATCCTTGGAATCGCTCGTTGGCATCCTGCACCGTCTGACGCACGAAGACGACGGCTCGGTCAAGCGCGGCGCGATCCTCGTCATGCACATGAGCGCGACCGCCATGCGCACTGCGCCGGCGCTCGATATGCTTCTGACCGCGAACGATCTTTTGCCCGACGGCCATCCGGGCAAATTCAAAGTCGGTCTTCTCGGTGACTACCTGACGGGGGATTATGAACAAACGATGAAACAAGTGCCGCCGCTTGAAGTGAAAAAAGTCAGTCCGTTTTGAGAAAATAGACAGGAAGAGCGCAGTCTTTTGTTGGCTGCGCTTTTTGTTTGTTTTTCCCTCGTGCCGCACACATTAGGGGAAATAGCTGAGCGCCCTTCGATTCCGCTTGCCTTTTCATGCGCTTTTAAGGTATACTGAAAATGCGATAATCGGTGTCATTTTGGATTGAGGTGAAGGCTATGATTTACACCGTGACATTTAATCCGTCTCTCGACTACATCCTGCGTCTTGACGATCTTACAAGAGGGGAGATCAATCGTGCGACGTATGAGAACATCCTGCCCGGCGGCAAGGGACTTAATGTGTCGATGGTCTTGAAGAATCTCGGCCACGAGAGCCGCGCGCTGGGATTCGTGGCAGGATTCACGGGCGAAGCCGTCGAAAAGCAGTTCAAGAGCTTCGGCTGCGAGGCGGACTTCGTGCATCTTGACGAAGGGTTTTCGCGCATCAACGTGAAGATCAAGGCGAAGGAGGAAACGGAGATCAACGGGCAGGGACCTTTGATCCCGAAAGCGGCGCAGAACGCACTTTTTCAAAAGCTCGAAACGCTCAAGGACGGCGATACGCTCGTCCTCGCGGGCAGCATCCCGAACACGCTTCCCGATGACATCTATGAGCGCATCATGGAGCGGCTCGCGCACCGCGGCATCCGCATCGTCGTCGATGCGACGAAGGGGCTTCTCCGCAAGGTATTGAAGTACGGGCCTTGGCTCATCAAGCCGAACAATCATGAGCTTGGCGAAATGTTTGATACGGAGCTAAAGACGGAGAAGGACATCCTCGCGCACGCGAAAAAACTGCAGGAGATGGGAGCGAAAAATGTCCTGATCTCGATGGCGGGCGACGGTGCGCTCTTCCTGACGGAGATGGGAGAATCCTTCCGAAGCCCTGCGCCTGAGGGTACGCTTGTCAACTCCGTCGGCGCGGGCGATTCGATGGTCGCAGGCTTCCTCGCCGGTTTTGCGGAGTCGGGCGGCTCGTGGGAGCGCGCCTTTTTTATGGGCGTTGCGACGGGCTCCGCTTCGGCGTTTTCTGAAAATCTCGCGACGCGTCCTGAAGTTGAGGCCTTGTTGAAAACGATCGGCTGAATGTTGGCTGATAGAAAGGAACGGTCGATATGCGTATTACGGACTTATTGAAGAGCGAGAGCATTGCGCTCGGCGTACAGCCGAAAGATAAAAATGACGCCATCGCTATCTTGACGGGACTGATGGAAAAGGGCGGCAATCTCTCGGACAAGGCGCAGTACGAGAAAGACGTGCTGGCGCGGGAAGCGTCGGGCACGACGGGGCTCGGCGACGGCATCGCGACGCCGCACGCGAAGAGCGCGGGCGTCAAGGCGCCGGGGCTCGCGGCGATGACGGTGCCGGAAGGCATGGATTTCGAGGCGATGGACGGCAACCCCTCGCGCCTCTTCTTCGAGATCGCCGCACCCGCGGCAGAAGCCGATGTGCATCTTGAAGTCCTGAGCAAGCTCGCGACGATGATCATGGATCCCGACTTCAAGGAAGCGCTGATTGCAGCGAAGTCGAAGGAAGAATTCCTCTCGCTCATCGACGCGAAGGAGGACGGCAAGTTCGAGGCGGCGAAAGAGCCTGCGCCCGCCGCTGCAGAGGAAGCCGCACCGCCGGCAAGCGCCGCACCGGCGGCAAGCGCGAAGAAGATCCTCGCCGTCACGGCTTGCCCGACAGGCATCGCGCACACCTTCATGGCGGCAGAGAGCTTGGAGCAGCACGCAAAGAAGCGCGGCATTTCCCTCAAGGTGGAGACGAATGGCTCGGGCGGCGCGAAGAACGTGCTGACAGCGCAGGAGATCGCTGAAGCCGCCTGCATCATCGTCGCGGCAGACAAAAACGTCGAGATGGCGCGTTTTGAGGGCAAGCCCGTGATCCAAACGAAGGTTGCAAATGGTATCAACAAGGCGGACGCGCTCTTGGACGAAGCGCTTTCCGGCTCCGCGCCGATCTATCATCATGCGGGCGGCGCGGCGGCGGCGGAAGAGAGCGCGGCGGACGATGAGAGCATCACGCGCCAGATCTATAAGCACTTGATGAATGGCGTATCGCACATGCTGCCGTTCGTCATCGGCGGCGGCATCCTCATCGCTCTCGCGTTCCTCTTGGATACCTTCGATCCGGCGAATCCCGGCAACTTCGGCTCGAATCTTTGGTACGCCAAGACCTTCATGGACATCGGCGGCATTTCCTTCGGCTTTATGCTGCCCGTACTCGCGGGCTTTATCGCCATGAGCATCGCGGACAGACCCGGGCTTGCCGTGGGATTCGTCGGCGGCGCTTTGGCGGCATCGAGCGGCGCTGGCTTCTTGGGGGCGCTCATCGCCGGCTTCGTCGCAGGCTACGTCGTCAATGCACTCAAGAAGGTCTTTGCCGATCTGCCGCACTCTTTGGAAGGCATCAAGCCCGTCCTGCTCTATCCGCTCCTTGGCGTCTTTCTCATCGGCGTCATCATGAACTTTGTAATCAACCCGCCCGTAGTGGACATCAACAACTGGATGATCGAGACCTTGAAAGGCATGGATACGTCGAGTCGCATCTTCGTCGGACTCCTCATGGGCGGCATGATGGCGGTCGACATGGGCGGTCCCGTGAACAAGGCGGCGTACGTCGTCGGCACAGGTATGCTCGTGTCGGGCGAGTACGGCATCATGGCGGCGGTCATGGCAGGCGGCATGGTGCCGCCGATCGCCATCGCACTTGCAACGACATTCTTCAAGAGCCGCTTCACGGAGCAGCAGAGGAAGTCGGGCGTCGTCAACTACATCATGGGGCTTTCGTTCATCACGGAGGGCGCGATTCCGTTTGCGGCAGCCGATCCCCTGCGCGTGATTCCGTCGTGCGTCATCGGCTCGGCGACGGCGGGCGGACTGTCGATGTTCTTCGACTGCACGCTTCGCGCACCGCATGGCGGCATCTTCGTCGTGCCGACGATCGGCAACCCGCTGCTCTATCTCGTGGCGATCTTCGCCGGCGCCGTCCTCAGTGCGCTTTGCCTCGGCATCGTCAAGAAGAAGGTGGTATAAATGACGGCGCTGATGAAAAAAAGCGGTGCGCTCTTTTTGACGCTCGCCCTCCTTTGCCTTGCATCCGTCGCTTCGGCATCGAGTGAAAAGATCACGAAGGACGGCTATTTCAAGGGCATACGTCTGGCGGGCAAGGTGCGCGTTGTGGAACATTTCCCCGACATCAAGGTTCAAGTGAAACAATCGTTTCCCGACCTCAAGGTTAAGACGGTCGAGTCGTTTCCCCATGATGTGGGTGAGTGGCAGTTCGTGGACTTCGGCGAAGATTTCAAGATCCAATTCGTCGATCACTTCCCCGACATCACGATCAAATTCGTCGATGCTTTTCCCGGCGTGACGCAGTAGGCGATGCAGCAAATCATTTGGAAGGGATTGTAAGGATATGCAGGAAACACCTGTGCGCCTGCCGCACGATCACGGACAGCAAGAGACCTTTCTGCCCAATATGCCGGATGCGGAAACACTCGTCACGGTATCGGCGGCGATGAAGCAGCTCGGTGACGCGACGCGGCTGCATATCTTCTGGTTTCTTTGTCACTATGAGGAATGCGTGATCAACATCGCCGCCTATATGCAGATGTCAAGTCCGGCGATCTCGCATCATCTGCGGCTTTTGAAAACGAGCGGACTCATCACCTCGCGCCGCGAAGGCAAGGAGATGTACTACCGCGCGGCTGCGACGCCGCTCGTCGAGGAGCTGCATCACACGATTGAAACAGTCGGGCGCATTTCGTGCCCGCGATAGAAAAGGAAAGATTTCTCCCCGCTTTGAACGCTTGGGGCGACTATATATTGGATATATATGGATAAAGGCAGCATGGACTATCCATGTTGTATAAAGGAGGATTTTACATGCAGGAAACAAAGCGGTATCAGAATCTGATCCTTGGCTTTGGCAAGGCGGGCAAGACGTTGGCGGGCTTTTTGGCGAAGCGCGGCGAATCCGTCGCGCTTGTCGAACGGTCAAAGGAGCGTTATGGCGGTACCTGCATCAACGTCGCGTGCATCCCGTCGAAGTCGCTTGAGTACAGCGCTCGGCTTTCGGCGGCGGCAGGCGGTGATTTTGCAGCGCGGGCGGTGCGCTATCGGGCTGCGATCAGAGAAAAAAGGCGCTTGACGGCGATGCTTCGTCAGAAAAACTACGAAAAGGTCAAAGCGGCGGGTGTCGTCATACTCGACGGCGAGGCTTCTTTTGTTGATGCGCATACGGTGCGCATCGCTTCTGAATCGGGCGACAGCGCCGTGCAAGCGGATCGGATCTTCATCAATACGGGCGCATCTCCTTTTGTGCCGCCGATTCCGGGGGTTAAGGAAAGTGCGCATGTCTATACGAGCGAGACTATGATGGAGCTTGAAGAACTTCCGAAAAAGCTCGTCATCATCGGCGGCGGCTACATCGGTCTGGAATTTGCGTCCTACTATACGAATTTTGGCTCTGCCGTCACAGTTGTGCAGGATACGGCGGATTTTATTCCGCGCGAAGATCTGGAGATCGCCGCCTGCGTGGAGCAGTCGCTCAAAGAACGCGGCGTTGTCATCGTGAAGAGTGCGAAGGTGCGCGGCGTCAAGGACGAGGCTGGCTGCGCCGCACTTACGCTGGAAACGCCCGAGGGCGAACGGCGTCTCACGGCAGACGCCGTTCTCATCGCAACGGGCAGACGTCCGGAGCTTTCCGCTTTGCAGCTGGAAAAGGCGGGTGTGAAACTGACAGAGCGCGGTGCGATCGCTGTCGACGAGAAGCTGCAAACGACAGCGGAGCATATCTGGGCAATGGGCGATGTCACAGGCGGCTTGCAGTTCACCTATATCTCGCTCGATGATTTCCGCATTGTCAAGGATACTTTGGTTGGAGCGGGAGAGCGCACGATACAGAATCGCGGCGCTGTTCCCTACACGGTATTCTTAGATCCGCCTCTTTCGCGCGTGGGGATGACAGAGGAAGAAGCGCGCGCGAAAGGCTTCGAGGTCGTCGTGCGAAAACTGGCGGTTGCCGCCGTACCGAAAGCGCAGGTGCTTAAAAATCCTGTAGGACTCTTAAAGGCGATCATGGATGCAAAGACGGATAAAATTCTCGGTGTGCATCTCTTTTGCCCCGAGTCGCAGGAAATGATCAATGTCGTCAAGATGGCGATGGATGCAGGAATTACGGCGAGTACTCTCGCGAACGCTGTCTATACGCATCCGACGATGACAGAAGCCTTCAACGATCTCTTCGCTTGAAGGGGTTTGTCTGAACGAAAAGAGGGCAACAAAAAAAGGCTGCATCCGCAGCCCTTTTTTTGTTGCCCTCTTTTCGTTGCCTCAGCGCACGATGACGGAAACGCCGTCGGGGATGACGGTGACCTTTGCGTCCTTGCCTTTGATCTCGAAAGCGCGTTTCAGCGCCTCGTCGAAGGTCAGCGCGTGCTCCATGTGCATGTCGCGGATCATTTGGGCATCGCAGAGGTCGGTGAC
>NZ_JBQNBV010000098.1:0-8120 GCF_052169755.1 Selenomonas sp.
CAGCAGCAACTGGCGCAAAAACGCGGCTGACATGCAGGGAATATACAGAAAAATTTCCTGCCCTCCAAGAACTATCAGAAAATCTTGACAAATCAAAGTATTTCTTTTATAATGGAACCAAGAAAAGGATGAAAAGGCGCCGGCGGATGAAGTGTCCGGCATATAGGCAGAGACGGCAAAAGAGTCTCCCTATACCGAGAAAGGAGGAGAATCCGATGGGACTGTAAGGTTCGCAGAATAGTCGGATGAAACTCGCATGGAAAAAGAATCACGCCTGAACGAATAACCGCCGCGCGAAAGCGCGGCGGTTATTCGTTCCTTGACTAAGCTTCTGTAAAGGCGTGAGGACATATATACAGCGTGACGGCTGCATATATGTCCTGAAAGGTTACACAAGCAGTCCGCCAAGATTCTCCATGATCTTCACATGCGGCAGCGTCTCAAAAACAGCCCGTTCCGTCGTACCCGTGAGCACGGCGGCGAAATCTACGCCTGCGGCACGCGCCGCTTCGGCATCAACCGTATTATCGCCCGTGTAGAGGACTTCGCTCTTCTTCGCATCAAAGCGGCGGCAAGCGGCAAGGATGCCTTCGGGCGACGGCTTGAATGTCTCAACATCCTCACAGCCGATGACAAAGTCAATGAGATGCGCCGCGTCATCGGCGAGAAATTTTTCCATGATGCGATGGCGCGTCTTTGTTGAAATAATGGCGATCTTTGCGCCATCGTCGCGCAGCTTTTCAAGGAGCGGCAATGTCTGTGGGTAGAAATGCGTGTTCGGCGTCATTTTTTTATCGGCTTCTTCACGATAGCTCACGAGGAAGCGTTCACATTCCTTTGCATCCTCGATACCTGCGATGCGCCGAATCGCCTCATCCATAGGCAGTCCGATTGTGCGGCGAATCACTTCGTCGGATACATCCTCACAACCAAATTTGCGAAGCGTCGCATGAAAGCAATCCGTAATGCCTTTTTCTGAATTTGCAAGCGTATAGTCGAAATCAAACAAATAATAGCGATACTTCATCCATGCACCTTCTCTTTCAAAGCAACATTTTCAAAAAGCCGGCAAGCCATATACCGAGAGGCGTAGCAATGATGTGACCGATGATTGCCATGACGATGCCAATGGGAACCAAGGGACCGGAATATATGCTCGCCACGATCGGCGCCGACGCCGCGCCGCCAATATTCGCCATAGAGGATATGCACAAGGTGAACATATCGAGTTTGAATATGCGTGCGATCAGAAGCATGAGAAACAAATGCGTGCCAAGGATGATAAATCCTGCAAGAACCCAAAGCGGCGCATCGCCAAATTGCAGAAGAGATGTACGCGAGGCGATGAGGGCAATGAGCGAGTAGAGCATCACATTCGCCACTTCCGAAGAGCCGGAGATGCGGCCGAGCGGAGAAAAGGCGGCGATGATCCCAAACAGCGCGATGAAGAGAATCGTCCAAATGGATTTCGTAAAAAACGGAAAAACGATATAGAGCAGCGGTCCAATATTCGCAGCGATGGCAGTGACGAGAAAAGCGGTGCCGAGAATCAGAAAAATATGGGGAAAGGAACTTTTCTCCTGCCGTTTTGCATCATCTTCCTGCAAATCCTGCGATACAGCATCAAGCTTCGTCGTATCCGCCTTATTCCAGCGATTGAAACGCGGAGCGAACGTGATGAGCCACAAAAGAGACAAAACCCAAATCGTATAGTTGATGGAATCGACAATAAACGCGCCGCTCATATCAATCTCAGGAATATTGAGCGTCGCCTGTATTTCGGCGATATTATCATAGCCGCCGATCCATGAACCCGAGAGCGCCCCCAGCGCCATCCAAGCGCTGCTGCCGAGCTGATCCTTCAGCAGCAGGAAAGCGACGACGATGCCTGCCATAATGGTAACGCTTGCCGAAAAGAACGCCAAGAGCATACGCGGTCCGATACGAAAAATTTTTCGTACATCGCAGCGCAGCAGCATCGTAAAGATCATGCCATGCGTCAGTACAGGCGAAAGCTCTCGATAAATCGGCTTCGTCGCCGCCATATCCCATGCACCGAGCGTGCAAAACACCATAGATACGACATAGATGAGCACGACAGCTGGCATAATGCGTAAGATTGCCCATTCCTTGGATTTTTCCATCATGACAAACAGCGACGAGAAAAACACAAGGACGGCGATATAAGTGAATCCGTCGGTAATGATGGGAATGCACCTCTCTTTTCCGCAGAATATCATGCTTTAAGGAAGCGCTGAATGAATCAGCGTTTCCTTATACACCATACCATAATAATACATATCAAAAAGAAAGGCAATGCTGCAAATGGCGCACAAATCACGCACGGCTTTCAGCCGCCGTCAATGAAGTCTTTTCGCATATCGACGATAGCCCATGCTTTTTCACGATGCGCCGCACTTCTTTGCCTGAATCAGAACGCCCATTGGACGGATGCACCGCCGCTTAGCCCCCTGCGCTTGCCCTGCCAGCCATGAATGTGAAAGTCATAGCTGATGCGGCTGCTCTTCGGCAGAAGGCGATAGCCAAGCTCAAGCATATAGCTGGAGCCTTGGAGACTCGGACTCGGAGCTGCGTCGCCGCCGATGTATGCGCCGGCTTCGCCGTCAAATTCATGCTCCCATGCAAGACCGGTGTAAAGCTCGCCCGACGGCTTCTTTTGACTATAGCGAAAGCCCAGCCGCAGACGATACGAGTTGACGTCAGCGAAGTCATAGACGTCGCCCGAGGAGAGTTTCACGGTCATGCCGTTTTGATGTGACCAGAAGCAGCGGGCGTAGACGTCGATGGAAGCGTCTTTTTTCCATGCAATGGTCTTGCCGACGCCGATATGGATGCCGTAATAGGTGTTCGAACCATCGTAACCGGCATTTGCTCCGTGGAGCTGATAGTCGCTCGAAGCGCTGCCGCCGCGCGCGGATGCTTCGAGCCAAAGACCGTCTTCTTGCGTCAGCTTGCCGAAAACACCGCCGCCGAGGTAGCTGATCTTGCCGCTGCCATGCGTGCCGTCGTCCAGATAGGAATCGTATGTGCCGCGCCCGTATTCTACGAAGGGGCTGAAGAGAAGCTTCGATGCGCCTTGGATGACGTATTCACGCGCCCAGCCTATGCCAAGACTCCACCCTTTAGAGTCAACGTAGGAGCCGCTCTCGACGCGCATGTTATTCGCTCCTGCACCTGCCCAAAGCTGATAAGAGACGGCATTGGCGTTTGCTGTCTGGCGTTGGGCACGCTTTTCTGCGTTGCCTGCTTTCGTTGAATCGACGGCTGTATCGGATTTGTTCGATTTCACTGCATCGTTCGCATTTGCGCCGCTCATGCCGACGCTGACGGACATCTCAGCGGCGGCTATGCCGCTTTCGACGAGGTAGTCCGCGCCTTGATTGACGAAGTTTGCAAGACCGGCGCGCGTTTCGACGGGGGACTTCGCTTCTGCAGCAAGACCTGCCTGATGCACGGTAGCCTTGAGCAGATTCGGATGCTTTTGATCGGGCGCTACCTGAAGGGTGTAGTTATAGGCAATGCCGTCTTGCGCGGTCACTGAAACACCGTCGCCGAAGGCGATGCCGCCGCGCATGTTTTCCATGAGCGTGAACGAATCGCCGGGACGGAGCTTCTTTGCATCGCCGCTGCGATAGAGGTGAAGGTTTATGTGCGAGAGGGTCTTGTCGCCGCCGCTGACGTTTGTGAGTTTGAGCAGGGTGTGCGCCGAACCGTCGGTCGGAGCATTTTCCATATAGAAGCGAAGGTTTTGAATGCCGTTGAAATCGCCGATTTCCGACGTTTTCGCACCGTAATAGACGGCGAGAGTATTATCCGTACCGCCTGCCGCACCACCCGTGACGATGCCTTCGACGAGAGTGTTTTCCAAGTGAATGGTATTGCCGTTTGCAGTCGCGCCGCTGCCGCCGATGATGCTGCCTTCGACAGCGGCATTTCTCAGGCGGAGCACGTTGCCGTCCGCCGCTCTTCCTTTGCCGCCGACGATATTTCCTGCCTGCGCGTTGTCAATCACAACCTCGTTGTCCGTCGCTTTGCCGTCTGCGGCATCGGTATAGCCGCCGTAAATTGTGCCGCTGACGACGGCATTTTCTTTGACGGTGACGATATTTTTCGTACTGTTGCCGCGTTTTTCAGCTGCACTTTTGGAGCCTTTTCCCGTCGTCCAGCCGCCGTAGACGTTCGTGTATTCGCCCGTCGTGAGCGTGATCTTGTTGCCCGTCGTCGTGTTGCCCGCCTTGGAGATGCCGCCATAGGCGTCTGTGCCGGATACGACAGGGGTTGTCACGCCTGCAAATTGCCAGCCTTCGTAGGTGATGCTCGTGATCTTTGCGCCGGTCTTTACCACGTCGATATTTTGTTCTGTCGTGTCGGTAGTCTCAGATCGCAGCACACCGTCGGCATGACCTGCAATGTTGATGCCGTTCTCGTTCTTCATGAGTGTGACTTTGCCATGAACGGCGCTGCCGCTCACTTCGATGAGGTCTTTGTCTGCGAGTGTTGTTTCACCATTCGATAAGGTCAGCATGGCTTTTCCTGCGGCTGCTGTATCCGCTTCGAATTTGAGTTTTTGAAAGCCCGCGATATTTTTCGCCGTATTCGTGCCTTTGACGTTCAAGGTATTGCCTGTGCCGTTTGCCGTGCCGCCCGTGATGACGCCTGTGGCGGTCGTGCGATCGATGGCGACGGTGTTGCCGCTTGCAGCTCCGCCTCTGCCGCCGATGACATCGCCTGCGACAGTCGTGCGGTCGAGATGGAGGGTGTTGCTGTTTGCCGACGTCGCGCCATTGCCGCCGATGACATCGCCCGTGACAGTCGTGCGCGTGAGTTTGACGGTGTTGCCGCTTGCGCTCGTCGCACCCGTGCCGCCTGTGACTGCACCTGCGGCGATGCTGCGGTCATCGCTGCCGACTTCCACCGTATTGCTCGAAGCTGCCGCGCCTGTGGATTTGCCGCCCGCAACTGCTCCGACATTTGCCATGACCTTGACTTTGTTGCCCACAGCGTCGCCCGCCGCCTGTCCGCCGACGACAGAGCTTTCGATCGCTTTTTCCACCGTGACGGTGTTTTCCGTCGCTTCGCCGCCCGCAGCGTCGGTGAAGCCGCCGTAAACCGTGCCCGTCACCGTCGCCGTGCCGCTGACGGTGACGCTGTTTTTCTTGCTTGCGCCTTTGTCGGACGCTTCCGAGCCTGTGCCTGTCGTCCAGCCGCCATAGATATTCGTGTGCGTTCCGGCTTGAACGGTGATCGCATTGTCTGTCGTCGTATTACCGATCACGGAGCGGCCGCCCCATGTGCCTGTACCGTCGCTCTCGGCAATCGCCGCACCCTTGAAGATCAAGCGCGAATAGAGAATCTTCCTGCCCGTCGCGTCCTTTTCCAGCGTGACCTCCGCAGTATCGCCCGTCTTGGTCACGGAATTGAAGCCGTCGCGCACGACGATGCCGCCCGACGTGTCGTTTTCGATCAGCGTGCCCGTCTTATCCTGCGGCGAGCCATAGACGGTGATGTCCTTGAGGCTCTTAAACTTCGTCCCCATCGAATCGCGCAGCGTGAGATGCGACTGCAGCGTATCGGTAAAATAGAAGTTGACCTTGTCGAAATTGACGATGTTCTTCGCTCGTGCGCTCGCCTTGACATTGAGCGTATTGCCCGCATAGGCGGCACGCTTGCCGCCCGATGCGCCAAAGATGTACTTCGCGATCCGGTAGCCCGCCTTCATCTCATTTTTCCCATCGCCGAGGTTGACGACGTTGTCCTTGATCTCGCTGACATTGCCGGCGGAATACGCAGCATAGACGTTGTTCAGCTCGCCGCCCGTGATCGTGACGATATTCCCCGTCAGAGCGCCGCCGCGCCGCGTATAGCCGCCGTAGACATCTCCGCTGAAGACGCCGCCCGCGACGGTGACCTCGTTGTGCGCCACATTGCCTGTGGAATCCGCTTTTTCAAGTGAGCCGCCGCATACCGCTTTCTTCAGCGTACCGCCCGTGATCGTGACCGTGTTGTGCGTCACATCACCCGTGGCATGTGCGCCGCCGTAGACGCCGCCGTAGACCTTTCCCGCAATCGCCCCGCCTCGGATGACGACATGATTCTTTTGGATTTGCCCCGCCGCATTCCTGCTGTTGGAAAAGCCGCCGTAAAGAGACCCCGTCTTGCCGCCGTTTACCTCGACGGTGTTTTCTTCCGCCGTGCCGCTGCGTCCGACGTAGCCGCCGACCAGCCATTCGGCGAACGACATCGTCCCCGCATCGAAGTAGACTTTGTTGCCTTTGGCATGACCTGTGCCCCATGCCGCGCCGCCATAGATCGAGGCGATCTCCGTCGTCGCGCCCTTGATGCGAACCGTATTGCCGTCGGCATTTCCCGTGCCTCGGGCGACGCCGCCAAAGACGCTCAGCGTATCCTCTTGGTATTGATAGACCGTCAGCGTGTTGCCCGACGCATCCTCGCTGTCCGTCCCGACGCTCGCCGCACTGTTCGGCGTCGCAGGATCATCGGGGTTCGGCACATTCCTCTGTGGCGGATGCGAGCTGTCGATCGTCACATCCGCCGCAGAAACATAGGATGATGGTATGAAGAACGCGCCGCCGCTCAACACAATGGAGACGAACAGCGCCAGAGATGGACACGAACTTTTCTTTTGAAACATGGATTCTCTCCTTCTAGGATTTCAGACTTAGTACTTTTATCGAAATTAGACGAATGATTCATTATAACAATTTATCCGTATTTAAGCAATATAAACAGCTTCGGAGCACACAAAAACGACGACTGCGACACTGTTTTTGTTGCACGATGTGATATAATAAAAAAATACCATGTATTCTGAAGAACGCAATCATCTTTCTTGCTTTTCCAACGCTCCCTTGAAAAGGCAAAACAGGAGGCTTTTTCTTGCATTTTCAACGAATCTTTTTTCTCTGCTCGCTTTTCTTCCTGCTCATTGCAGCAAGGGCAAGCGCGGCGGAAAACATACAGCTCACGGCGGCTTCGGCGATTCTCATCGAGGCTTCGACAGGGCGCGTGCTCTTCGAGAAAGCGGCGGATGCGCCGCGCTTTCCCGCAAGCACGACGAAAATGATGACGTGCGTGCTCGCCATCGAGGAGGGAGACCTGTCCTCCATCATCACGGTAAGCCGCACGGCGGCAGAAACAGAAGATACGGAAATCGGCGCAGGCGACCGCTTCGTGCTCGCCGAGCTTGTCGCCGAAATGATGCTGCGATCAGACAACGGCGCTTCCGTCGCCATCGCCGAGGATCTCGCCGGTTCCGTCGATGCCTTCGCCGCACACATGAACGAGAAAGCAAAAGCGATCGGCGCAAAGGACACGCATTTCGTGAATCCGAACGGTCTGCCGGACAAGGCGCATATCTCGACAGCGCACGACATCGCATACATCGCCGCCTACGGCATGAAGAATCCGAAATTTCGCTCCTTCGTCGGCGCAAAGGAACGTGAGATCACCTGGGTCACACCCGAAAAGAAACGCGCCTTGATGACGAACACAAACCGTCTTCTCGGGACTTACGAGGGCGCGACGGGCATCAAGACGGGCTACACGGATGCGGCAGGCGGCTGTCTCGCGGCGTCGGCGCGGCGCGGCGGCGTCGAACTGATCGCCGTCGTCCTGGGTGCGGCAGACGAGAACGTGCGCTTTGCCGAAGCCGTAAAACTGCTCGACATGGGCTTTCGCCGCGTGAAAGCTGCGCCTGCGTATACCAAAACGGATCTCATGCAGAAGGTCTGGGTCAAGGGCGGCAAAGAAGGCCGTCTCGCCGTCTACCCGGCAGAAGATCTGCGCCTGCCGCTCGTCGACGGCGAAGCCGAAGAAAACTACCGCCTGACCTATGATCTGCCGCGTGTCATCGGCGCGGGCATCACAGAGGGCGAACGCATCGGCGACCTCGTCGTCTATCACGGCGGCAAAGAGCTCACGCGCATCCCTCTGCTCGCCGAAAAGAGCATAGCCAGAGGCTGGAGCTTGGAGGGTCTTTGGGCGTACGTCATCGGACTGTTTGCGTGAGAGGATGTGTGATTTGCTATGAAAATCCAACCGCAGCCGCGCCGTTTGAGCGCATTTCTTGCCTTTTGCTT
>NZ_JBQNBV010000099.1:0-7747 GCF_052169755.1 Selenomonas sp.
TGCCCTTGAGCGCTATGTGAGCTGTTTCTTAGCCGCGTTTCTTTGAGAACGCATCCAATGAAAAACGCCCGAGATATGTATGTGCTACATACATATCTCGGGCGTTTCGCGGCTCTTGCTTAATAGTAGTAGCCATCCTCGTCGTAGGTGCTGCCGTCTGCACCCTCGGCGCTGACGGAGTAGTTGCCGTCCGCATCCACGGCTACGGCAGCGACGTTGCCCTCATCGTCCGCTACGGCGTAGACATAGTTGCCGTTCTCGTCATAGCCCTCGTACTCGTACTCGTCTGCCGAAGCGACGCCTGCCGTGCCGAGCATGACGGCACAGGAAGCCATGACAGCAAAAGCTTTGAACCAATTTTTCATAAAGAAACATCTCCTTCTTATATGCGTTAGCCTTACTTTTCCCTAGTTTAGCAGATGGATGAATGCTTTTCAACAAATCGGAAAAAAGTGTCGAAATCTTGCATGAAAGTGGTCATTTCCCTCATCGTTCCATACGCTCGACCGCCGGCACATGCAGCAGTACGCTGAACCAGCCGTCTTTTTGCTTCGTGAAGAACTCGGCGCCGTATTTTTCCGCGAAGAGCAGCAGAGAGCGTGTGCCGTGGCCATGATCGGGCAGGCAATCCTTGCTTTCGGGCAGACCGTCTGCATTGAGCGGTACGGGGGCACTGGTGCGGTTCTCGATGGAGAAGAAGAGACTGGCGCCTTTTGTGCGCGAAAGGATGCGGATGGCGCGCTGTGACGGCGGTTCGTCCTCTTCCGCATGGATAGCGTTTTCGAAAAGGTTGCAGAGGACGAGCGAGAGGTCGACTTCTGCGGTAAAGGAAGCGGGGATGTCGACCTTGATCTCGACGGCGATGTCCTTTTGACGCGCCTGCCGTACATAGACGGAGAGCGCGGCGTCGATCAGAGGATTGCCTGCGAAGTGCTCGACGCGCGTCGCGTCGATCTGCGCGTTCATGCTTTTGACGAGCTGCATGGCGGCGTCCTCTTCGCCGCGTGAGATGAGATCGGCGAGCATTTGTGCGTTGTGTCTGAGATCGTGGCGTACGATGGCGAGACGCGCCTGCTTGTCCTGCAAGGTGCGCGTGTATTCGCCGATCGAATTTATACGCGTCAGAAGCATGAGATTTCGCTCGGTCGTCGCCGCCTGCCGGAGGATGTACTCAAGACCGCGCCAGGCGGTGAGGGCGATGAGCACGCCGGAGACGAGCAGCAGGAGGCGCGGGAAGAGGTGGCGGACAGCGAGGATTTTTGCCGAGGCGGAGAAGTAAATGTCGTGGATGAGCATGAGGAGCGGCAGCGGGCAGATGTAGACCCAGAAGCGGTCGGTGCTGATCGTGGAAAAGCGCAGAAAAATTTGCTCGAAGAAAGGCCGCACGATGGGCAGGATAGTCAGATAGATCGTGAGATTCAAGGCGCAGTAGGAGGAGAAGTAGTCGAAAAAAGCGCTTTCTCCGGTGAATATCAGCACGAGTAAAATCGAGACCGTTGAGACTGTGGCGCTGAGAATGAACTGCATACCGAGGATGAAGATGTGCTGCGCGACGTACGGTCGAATCAGGCAGAGATTCAGCAGAAAGTAGGGCAGGAAGCCGCAGAATATATAAAAGGATTTGAACGTGTAAAAGCTGTAGGACAGGACACCGAAAAAGAAGAGCAGCAGGGAAATGACAAGTTCGGCAAAGAAGATGACGGCATACCCCCGCAGCAGATGCCGCCGCACCTTCGGCGTGAGGATGGTGTGAAACGGCAGGTAGCGCAGGTATACGGCGGGCAGGAGAGCGAGGAGGAAAAGGAAGGTAGTGAAGACGACGTTGAAACTGTTTTCGTTCAAGGCAAGCCCTCCAGACTGTTTTCTTGTAGAAGCGCTGAATTTATCGGTGATTCCCTTATGCATGGTTTTGTGGTATTATACGATAGAAGTTATACTTCGTCAAATGAATGACAGGGTCATAAGGAAGGCGGAAAACGATGCGTATTGCCATTGTCGATGATGAAGAAGAGGTGCGCGAGGCAGCGCGGCAGTATCTTGCGAAGATGCTTGCACAGTATTGGTCGAAGGAAACCGCTGTCGTGCAGATCGACCTCTTTGCTTCGGCGGAAGCGTTTTTGGTGTGCTTCGACAAGCAGCCGTATGATCTTGTGATCCTCGACATCTGTATGCCCGACATTGATGGTATGGAAGCGGCGCACCGCCTGCGTGCTGAGAGCGCCGATGTCGGCATCATCTTCCTGACGACGAGCGAGGAGTATCTGATGGAGGGCTATCGCGTCTTTGCCGACGGCTACTTCCTCAAGCCGCTGGGCGCGGATGAGGATGCTTTCCGCGCCGCTCTGCGCCATGTGTTTGCGCGCCGCGATCAGTCCTTGCGCGTCCTCAATATGGAATACAATGGCCGAGCCTTGGAGATTCCTTTCCAAAAGATCTTCTATGTCGATATCGAAGGCGGCAGGCTGCACGTTGTCCTTGAAGAGCAAGCGTTTCACTTCTCGCGTCCCTTCACCTATGAATGGAGCGCGGAGCGACTGCTGTGCGACAAACGCTTTCTTGAGTGCTACCATCGTATCATCGTCAATATGGACAGAATCGAAATCATGGAAGAGGGGGCGTTCGTGCTCACAAGCGGCATGCGCCTGCCGATCAGCCGCAGACGGTATGGGGCGGTCAAGGTGGCGTACATGCAGTATATGCTGAACAGGTAGGATGCAATCGGAAGCCTTGGAATAAAAGCCCCTCGGGGCTTTTTCGGCGTCGCATCTTCGACCACTTTCATGCAAGAAAAAACCACTTTTTGCAGATTCTTTGCAGAAGGTGTTTTTTTTTGCCATAATCAACTGAAAGGGAATGCAGACGGCAAAGAACTTCGAGAGGTGGAGAAAGCATGGCTTTTTCTATCTTTGCGTGTTGCCGTACTTTTTCCGAAAACAAATATAAGAGGAGAGTGTGACATGAAGGAGAAGATGATGTTGGCAAAGAGAATGTTGCTGCCGTTCATTGCCGTTCTGGCGATGTTCTTGGTTGCGGGCTGCGGCGATAAGCCGAAGGATACGGCGGATAAGGCTGTCCTTGCTTATGCCGAGCTGTATACTTACGGCGATACGGATAAGACTGAAGCGACGGGCATGACGAAGGAGCAGAAGGATAAGATCAGCGAGGCGCTCCTGACCGAAGTGGATCAGATGTTCCAGAGCATGATGCTCACCGAGGACAATGCGACTGCCATCACAAATTACTATGTCGCTGACCGCAAGGCGAACATGAGCCTCAAGGCGAAAGTCAAGAAGGACGACAGCGAGCATCCCGTCGTCGAGCTTTCGGCAACGCCGGTCGACAAGGCGGAGTTTGACAAGCTGATGCAGACGAACGAAGATCTCGTCGCTTTGGGTGTTGTTCTCGGTCTTGCACAGCAGCAGGGCGTCGACGTCCGCAACGATCCAGCCTATCAGCAGGGAGCGATGGATGTCTTGCGCAAGTTCATCGACGAGATTCCCTATGACACGGAAAAGACGCTTGAAGTACCGTGCGATATGGTGAAGAGCGACGACGGCAAGACGCTGCACTGGGCGCCGAAAGATCCGAAGGCGATTCAGAAGTTCCTTGACGGCGAGAAGTAAGAAAAGACGGATTGTCCAGCGCGGGCAATAGGAAAAGAAAACTCGAAGGAGGGAATATGTTGATGAATCGTTTTTGCCGCATACTGGGACAGGCTTTCGCGGTTCTTTTTTTGATGCTCATCCTTGCGGGCGGCGGCGATGATGCATCGGTGAAAGCGGGAGTATGTTTTGCTAAGTCCAATGATCTTGCAGAGCTTGAAGACCGCGCCGTCGATATCGATCCGTCGAACGGCAGCGTTTCCGTCACGCTCAGTGAAAGCGAAATGGCGCTCCTTTCGTCGGTGCGCTGCGAACTGCTCTATCTCGACGAAAATGTTGTGATCCACCTCGGCAGCGATACAAACATCGACGCCGACTGGGACACGGGCGTTTTCCGTGACAACTTCGGCGGCACATGGCCGATGCTCGACGGACACCCCGTCTACATCGAGATCACCGAAGAGGGCGACGATTACAACCTCTATTCCATCCCCATCAAGATTAACGGCGAGGAGTGCTTCCTGCAAGTCAAATACAGCTATGACACGCAGGAATATCACATCCTCGGCGCATACCGAGAGCTTGAGGAAAATGGCACGAGTGAGCAAGATCTGATGCCCTTGAAGGCGGGCGATATGGTCACGACGATCCATTTCGCGAAGCCGGTTTCCGACGATTATAGTGAATTGACCGTCGTCGAAGCCGAGACTTTCCAAATCGGCAGTCATCCCAAAGTCGAGGACGCAGAACTTGGCGACGGCACATACGGCTATCTGTTTGAGTTCCTTGCTCCGACGGGCGAAAGCGCCCTTTCGGAGATGGCTGTATTCAACATCGAGGACGGGAACATCACGACCTTTACTGAATGAGCGGCAGATCTTCTGCCGCCGGTATTATTCTTTCATTCTAAGGTATAAAAGGAGAGATTCATCATGAACAAAAAAAGCCCCATTCTTGGCGCAATTCTCGGTTTCTTCATCCTAGGCATCTTCTACAGCACGGGCTTCAGCAAGCAGGGCATCATCGCCGTTGTTGCACTGATTGCCGTCAGCTGGATTATCAGCATTCTGGTCGACCCGTCGGTGGCGGCAGTCGTCAACCTCGTCGGCGCGTTCCTCGGCTACAAGTGGTCGAACGATCATAACGCGGCGATTGGGGGCGGCGGAGAGATGTAAGTGGACGCTTCATTCAGTTTGCGTCTTTTAGCGCATCTTTTGCATCATTTTAGCAATCTCAAAACGGTGCGCTTGTAACCGAGTCTGGTCGATAAAAAGCGTGCAGCGGAATCGAATCTGCTGCACGCTTTTTTGCATGTTGATTTCATGGGAGCATCGTGCCGTCAGTCTTCCTGATCGACAAATCTCGATGCGAGCAGCTTCTTCTCCTGTGCGAGCTTGTTGCGCTGGATCTGCCTTGACCAGAAGATGCTGGGAATGGCGACGCCGATGGCGATGCCGGCGATGATGGTCGCGGCTTCGACGCCGTTTCGAAGCGCCGCGAGCAAAAGATCAGTGCTGACTTCGTTGATATTTAAGAGTGTGAAGAAAAAACGGTAGAGAAGAACGCCGGGGATCAGCGGGATGGCGGAGGGGATCGTCAGAACGATATTCGGTGTGTGGAACCAGTGGATAGCGGAGAGCGCGAGGACGCCGACGAAGGCGGAGGCGAGGAAGGTGCCGGCCGCTTGGCTCATGCCAAGCTCGAACATACAGATGTTTCTGAGGAGGATTGTGATGACGCCGCCCGTGGAGACGACCCAGAGCAGGCGGCGCGGCACGCTGAAGATCAGAGAGAAACCGCCGGCGGCGATGGCGGCGGCGAGCGGATGGTAGAGGTAGATCTCGCCGGGACTGAGGCTCACTGTCGTAAACGAGCTGACGTGTCCAAGGCGCAGGGCGAACGCCATGCCGAACGCCGTGCTGCAGACGATGAGGAGCGTGTCGAACGCCCGCGTCATGCCCGAGGTGATGAAGTGGTTCAGAAGATCATTCGCCGCATTGATGAGCGGCACGCCGGGCACGATGAAGAGGGTGCAGGCGACGATGGGCAGCATGGGCGTCGCAGAAAGGTCGAGGTCTTGCAGCAATACGGCGGCGAGCGTCGCGGTAAAGGCGGCGATGGCGATGCCGGCATAGGTGTTGAAGCCGTGTTCGTTGCAGAAGCGCCGCATATAGAAGCCGAGGAAGGCGGCGAGCGCCGTGATGAAGAAGGCGGCGAGATCGCAGCCAAAGAGGGCGCAGGAGCCGGCGCACGCGAAGCCGGCTCCGAGCGCTGTCAAGAAGCCGCTGTAAGGAGATTTTCGCTCATCGAGCTTTTCCATCTCGCGCTCGAAGCGTTCAAGTGACCACGCGTCGCGCATGGCACGCCAGATCATGCGGCTGACGGCGGAGAGGACGAGCATGTTCACGCGATGCGTGCGGCACTTGCTGAAGCGCGTGTAGGTGCGCTCCTCGTCCTTGACGTTGAGCATGATGGTCGTGTAGGCGATGTGGCAGCTGATGTTTTCGGCGGGGATGCCCATATATGCCGCCGTGCGCATGATGTACTGTGATGTGCGGTCGGAGTCGGCGCCGTTTTCCATCATCGTGCGGGCGACGAGGAGGATCAGATGCATTTTGTAGATGATCTGGGAGAAGGGGTGCGTGAGAACATGTTCTTTCGTGGGTTCCATGAGAGGCTCCTTTCATGTAAGACGATGGACGGAGGCGCACAACGAGTGTATGCCTTGAGGTTATTCTATAATTATAGTTTGGAATATTGCGATAATTTTAAGCGGACTGCGCATAGACAGTCCGTGTTTCGATGTTGCTTCAATCTTCCTGATCGACGAATCTCGATGCGAGCAGTTTCTTTTCCTGTGCGAGTTTGTTTTTGCGAATCCGGCGCGACCAGAAGATGTTCGGGATGGCGACGCTGACAGCGATGCTGATGAGGATGGTCGCGGCTTCGATGCCGTTTCTAAGCGCGCCGAGGAGGATGTCGGTGCTGACTTCGTTGATGTTGAGCAGCGTGAAGAGCAGGCGATAGAGCAGGATGCCGGGCACGAGGGGGATGGCGGACGGCGTTCGGAGGACGACGTTCGGCACATGGAACCAGCGCAGGGCGTTGAGCGCGAGGAGACCGACGACGGCGCCGCCGATGAATGTGCCTGCCGCTTGACTCAGACCGAAATCAAACATGCAGATGTTTCGCAGGAGGACGGTGATGGCGCCGCCGACGGAAACGACCCAGAGGACACGTTTCGGCACTTTGAAGAGCATGGAGAAGCCGCCGGCGGAGATCGCCGCTGCGAGCGGGTGGTAGAGGTAGATGTCGCCGGGACTGAGGCTGATGGTCGCAAAGTCGGTGATATGACCGAGGTGCAGCGCCGCCGCCGTGCCGAACGCCATCGAGCCGACGATGAGAACGGTATGAAAGGCGCGCGTGATGCCTGCCATGATGAAGTTGTTGAGCATATCATCTGCCGCATTGATCAGCGGCACGCCGGGCACGAGGAAGAGGGCGCAGGCGACGATGGGGTGCATGGGCGTCGCGGATTGGACTACGCCTTGGGAGAGCGCTGCCAAGGACGTCGCGACGAAGGCGGCGATGGCGATGCCCGCATAGTTGTTGAAGCCGCGCTCGTTGCAGATCGTGCGTGCATAGAAGCCGAAGAAGGCGCAGACCGCCGTGATGAAAAAGGCGATGAAGTCGCCGCCGAAGAGCAGGCAGGAGCCGCCGCAGGCAAAGCTCGAACCGATGGCGATTGCAAAGGGCGAATAGGGGCTTTTGCGGCTTTCGATGCGATCGAGCTCTTTCTCGAAGCGTTCGAGCGACCAGCCGTCGCGCATGGCGCGCCACATTGTACGGCTGACGGCGGCGAGAACGCTCATGCTGACATTGTGCTTGCGGCATTTGGTGATTTCCGTATAGGTGTGCTCCTCGTTTTTGACGTTTAGGAGAAGCGTCGTATACATGATATGGCAGCCGACATGTTCGGCGGGGATTCCCATGTACGCCGCCGCGCGCATGATGTAGCGGGCTGTGCGGTCAGAGTCCGCGCCGTTCTCCATCATGAGCCTGCCGACGGTCAGGATCAGGGACATCTTGTAGGTGATTTTGTAAAATGGGTCTTTGAATACTTGTTCAAGGGATGGTTCCATAGT
>NZ_JBQNBV010000100.1:0-7624 GCF_052169755.1 Selenomonas sp.
TGGGCAGACGCACCCTCAAGATTGATTTTCGTGAAATCAGGTTTTTGTGCCATCACTGAATCATTCCTTTCTTCTTCTGCAGCATCTGCAGCGTCTTGTAGCAGTTGGCACGCACGGAAATGAAGTCATCCACGCCCGCTTCGCGGTAGACAGGCTCCAAATCTTTCGGCGCAGCGCCCGCGAGGAAAATCGTCGCATCAGGCAGCGCCGCACGCAGTTTCGGTGCAAGCTCCGGCACGATCTCGGGATACGTCGGATCCGTCGAGCAAATGACAACGGCGTCGGCGCCCGACTCCTTCGCAGCGGCTGCCGCCTCGTCCGTCGTCTTGAAGCCGTCGTTCAAGAGCACTTCGAAAGCGCCGACCTGCAAAAAGCTCGTCGAGAAATCGGCGCGTGCCTTATGCTGCGGAATGGGCCCCATATTCGCAAGGAATACCTTCACGTTGTCGCCGTCGTGGCTCTCACGGTACTCCTCTGTGATGCGGCGCAGCGCCTCGTAGCGTTCGCTCCAACGGTGCGCTTCAATGGCGGTGATCTTCTCCGCCGCCGCATCCGTCTGCAGCGCCTCGCGAAGCTCCGCAATCGTCGCGCCGGCTCTCGCCGCCTTGACAGCCGCTTCCGCCTTCTCACCTTTGCCCGCGCTCTTCAAGGATGCGAGGCAATCTTTCTTGAACGCCTCATCCACATCGGCAAGATAGGCTTCGACATCCTTCGTGCGCTTTTCCAGAAGCTCTGCCGTATCTTCCGTGCGCGGGTCAAGGAGCTGCTCCGTCATGTTCGGGTACATATTATTGCCAACGATGCGATCCTTGCGCAGTTCAAGGCTCTTGAAACGCGCTTCGAGCGTCTTGGCAACCTCTTCCTGCACATAGCCCTCTTCGAGCGCCTTGACGATGCCGCCCTTGCCCTCGATCGTCTGGAACTCTGCCCAGATCTTTTCCTGAATCTCCTTCGTCAGCGTCTCGACCGCCCAAGAGCCGCCCGCCGGATCGATCGGCTGCATCAAGCCGAATTCTTCCTGCAGCATGATCTGCACGTTGCGTGCAATGCGGCGTGAGAACTCGTCGCCTTTGCGGATCGGCTCATCAAACGGGGCGTTCTCGAAAGAATCAAGTCCGCCGACGACGCCTGAGAAAATCTCCGTCGTATTGCGCAGCATATTAACGTAAGGATCATAAATTGTCTTAAAGAACAAAGCGGGGCGCGCATGAACATGAATGCGCTGCGCTTCCTCGCCGCCGCCAAACGCCTTGACGATCTGCGCCCAGATCGGACGAACCGCGCGCAGCTTGGCGATCTGCAGGAAGAAGTTCGCTCCCATCGAGAAGCCGAACATCATCTGCCCTGCCGCCTCATCAACCGTGAGACCGCGCTCTATGAGCGCACGCAGGTAAGCAACGCCGACGGCGAGCGTCGAAGCGACTTCCTGCACGTCATTGGCGCCGCCGCGCGAAACAGCATCGCTTCGCACCATGACCGTCCTGAGTTTCGGCGCGTACTGCTTCGCCCAAAGAGCCGCCTCAGCCATCTCATCGTAAAGCTGCGGAAGTGCGGCATAGTTCTCGCCGCGCTGAATCATCTCGCCCAAAGGATCCGCTCCCACGAATCCACTGAGCTTTGCAAGATCGCCGCCGTCGGACTTGACGGACGCCGCGACGAGGGAAAGCATCGGCAAAGAGGAAGCGCCTGCATAGATGTAAAGCGGACGCCGATCAAGCTTCAAGCCGTTGAGCACTGTATGCATATCCTCAACCGTCGTGATGCTGCATCCCTCATCGCCGATCTTATCGGCATCCTTCGCATCCTTGTTGAGAAGCGTCGCCGAATCCAGTCGGATGTTGTAAATGGTCGAGCCTGTGTCCGCCTCATGACGCAGCAGCTCGTTGTTCTCCTCCGGCAGCGTCTCATCGCACGACTGCGCGATGCCCCAAGGCTGCTCAATATAGCCGTTTGGACGCGCACCTCGCAGGAAATTGTCCATGCCCGGAAAATCCGTTCTCGGCAGGATATCATCCGCCATCTTGTGCGTGTACATCGGCTCAAACGTAATGCCCTCGTACGTTTTCGTGAACATCTTCTTCTCGAAGGGCGCCCCCTTCAACAGCTCGACGCAGGCCTCTTTCCACTCCTCATACGTCGGCGGCTCGAATTCGTCGAGCGGCACATCGGGGAAACTCGTTTGCTGTTCGGCCTTCTTCAAGATGGCCTGCAGGTCAAGATTCTCGTCTTGTCCCTTTGTTTCATTGCTCATACTTCCACAGCCTCCCTTAAAAATAATACGGAACACAACAAAAAAACCGCCCTGCGGAAAAGGCGGTTTCTGCATCCTGATGAACGGGCTTTTGAAAAATGTTTCTGCCTGTCATTTCCGCAGAACATCTTCTTTCAATAAAAAATCCGGTGCAAATCTGCGCCGGAGAGCCCGCCGTAACACGGCAAAATCCCCTACCCATCGCTCGCAGGTATCAGCGCGGAACGCGCCAACGGTGATTGTCAAAACAGGCAGTTCTCCTGGCTCAGATTCATCGTCCAATCATGCCTTCCCAGAGATTTCTCCAGTGGCTTCTGTATGAAGGACTCCTCTTACAGTGGCGGGACCGCTCCGGCTTCTACCGAATTCCCTATTAAGTCTTGCGACGCCTGTCTCCAACAATATGTTGTTTTCATCTTTATATTAACTCCGTTTATTGGGGATTGTCAATACTCCCGAAGTCTTTTACAATGAAAATATGGTTTGATTCCGCATCGTTTTCTACGATTTTTCAAAATTGCACAAGGAGATACAGCATGATCAAAGTTCAAGGCGCCGTCATCATCGAACAAGGCGTAACCTTCGCCATCATCGTCGTCAAACCCCACGTCACGCAGTATACGGCGCGCGCCGTATCGCTGCGCAGCGAGCTCGCGCCCTTTTTCCGCAACATGCCCATCGTCTTGATGTCACAGGATCGGACCGGCAAACCGCGCTATTACGGCAGAAAGGACATCGTCGATTTCTTGAAAACAGTGAAAATCGAGCAGATACCCTGGAAAACGTACCACATTTACTGATAAAGAAAGAGCGCCCGTGAAGGCGCTTTTTCTGTTGGCAGCGAGCCGTCAAATCATATTCTTTACATAAGCGTCGTAGAGCGACTTGAGCTCTTCGATCTTATCATACATCTCCACCTGCAGGCTCGACGCCGCAGCATAGTCCCCCTCGTTCAGCGCCTTGATGAGAAGCGTGAAGAGCGACTTCTCGTCGATGCTGTCCTTCGCCAGATAGGATCGGATGCCGTTGATCTTGTTCCAGTTGTAGGAATCCTGATCGGTCACGAAAGTCGCCTGCACTTCCTTCGCCTTGCGCACAATGTCGCGGTTCTCCGGAATGATGCGGCTGATAAGCTCTGTTTTCCAGCGCAGGAGGGCGCCCGCCTTGAACGCTTCGATGATCTGCGGACGCAGAGCGCCGCCGACCGTGATGGCAGCGACCTTCTCCGCATAGTTATCGAACCCCTGCATATTCTCCCAAACCGTTGCCGGCGGTGCGCCGAAAAGGCGGCTGCGTTCATTGTCGGTATAATCCTCGAAAACATCCACCTCGCTTCGATAAGCGCGATCCTTCTCAAGATAGAACCCCTCTGCTCCCGCCTCTTTCGAAAGCTCTGCCAGCAGCTCCTGCGTCGTATGATGGACAGCCGTCTTTACGCCGTCGAGCACGGCGGAATATACGGCAGACAAGACGAGATATATATTCGAATACGGGTTGCAGGCGCGCAGCTCAAAACGCGTCGCGTAAGGATTTCCCATATCGCGAATGAGTCCCGCGAGAATCGTGCGGTTGCGCGATGGAATCTCCGGCGTATAGCCGAGCGACGTGACGATGCAGACGGGCGCTTCAAATCCGGGCTTCAAGCGATTGAGCGAATCGTTCGTCGCCGACACGAAGGGATTGATGACCTCGTAGTTCTTCAAGAGACCCATGATCGCACCGTAGCCGACGGCGCTCAAGTAGTCCTTCTTCATATCCTGCGGCGTGAAGAGGTTGTGCACCTTGCCGTCGTCCATGACGGCAGCGATGCAAAAGTGCGTATGCTCGCCGTTGCCTGCAAGGCCGATCATCGGCTTCGCCTTGAAGTTCACCTCAAGACCGTTTTCACGGAACACCTCGCGTACCATCGTTCGCACAATCAGCTCGTTGTCCGCCGCCTGCAAAGCATCAGAAAACCGCCAATCGATCTCAATCTGCTCGCAGACATGCGTCATCTTGCCCGACTCGTCGATCTGCGCCTTGAGACCGCCGACCTCCTTGTGCCCCATCTCGACCTGCAAACCATAGCGGTCAAGCAGCATGACCGCCTGCTCCAGCGCCGTGCGCACAGCGCCGTGCGTGCGCTGCCAATACTGCTCCTGCATGACCTGCGACGCCGAAAGTTCCTCGACGTTCGTCTCTTCGAGCGGCGTCTTGACCCAAAACTCCAATTCGGTCGCCGAGGTGAATTGAAAATCGACGATCTTTGAGCCGTCGATATGCTCAAGTCCCGAGACATGCGGGTGTTCCTTAAACATCTGCAAGAGTTCTTTTTTCAGATAAACCAGCGTATCCTTCAAGATGGCGCGCGAATCGACGCGCTTGCCGTCGTGAATCAGAAAGGACGGGATGCGCAGCGTACCGACGGGCTTGCCCGTTTCCTCGTCGAAATGCTCAAGATTGTAGTCAACGAACCAGTTTGCCTCCGGGTCAATCGGCATATCGACCTTCGCGTTGTTCAAGATGGCGATCCCCGTCAAAACAACAGAAGAGCCGTCGGTCTGCACCGCCGTACCATTGTAGAAATCATCCATATCCTTGAGAAAAATGCGCATCGGTATCTTCTCATCGGTATCGTTGCCCGCGAGATCAATGCCAACGAGAGAAACAAATTTGATCTCAGGATGCGCTTTCAAAAGACGAACGATCTCTTCTCGCGGGGAGTTCGCCGGAATCACATACAACAAATCTTCCATTTCAACCATCCTTTTCTCACACAGGCAGTTTGCTTACGCTGCAAATCAAACGCAAAAAACCGTACAGCAATACTTCCGTACACAGACGGAAAACAAAGCTATACGGCGACGCTGCCAAAGTATTCTTTTATGCTGATAGCATAGCATATTCTTCCTTTCTTGTCCAGCAAAATTCCCGTCAAATTCTCTACGCACACGCAAAAGCAGGAACTTTTCCCGCCGCCGTGGTATAATCGCTAAAAGAACTGCTTTATAGAAAGGCGGCGTCTGCATGACAGGAAAAAACCTATGGCAAACGTATCGAATAAAAATCTTCGGCATCGTGCAGGGCGTCGGCTTCCGACCGTTTGTCAGCCGCACGGCAGAGGCGCTCGGCATCACAGGCAATGTCTGCAACAAAGGCTCCTATGTCGAGGTTCTCGCCCAAGGCACGGACACAGCTCTGCAAGAATTTCGCCAAAAAATAGAAACTGCGCCGCCCGCACGAGCGGTCATCCTCAAGCTCCTGCAAGAGCGCATTACCAACGCCCCGACATTCTCCGAATTTCAAATCATCGAAAGCAGCGGCGAAAGCGGCGACGTCTTCGTTTCGCCCGACATCGCCATTTGCCCCGAGTGCCAGTCGGAACTTTTCGACCAAAACGACCGTCGTTACCTCCACCCCTTCATCAACTGCACCTCATGCGGTCCAAGGCTCACGATTCTCGACGCCATGCCGTATGACCGCGATCGCACAAGCATGGGGGCGTTTCCCATGTGCGGCGCCTGCCGCTTCGAATACACCCACGCCGAAACGCGCCGCTACGATGCGCAGCCCGTCTGCTGCAACGACTGCGGTCCGCGCGTCTACATCCTGGGCGGTGCGGAAAAAGATCATGCCGCGATCACACGCGCAAGAAGTGTACTGCAAGCGGGCGGCATCATCGCCGTCAAGGGCATCGGCGGCTTCCATCTCGCCTGCGATGCAAAAAACGAAGCCGCCGTACAAAAGCTGCGCGAGCGCAAACACCGACCGCAAAAACCCTTTGCCGTCATGCTGCGCGATCTCGCTGCCGTGCATCGCGAGTGCCGCATCCTTAGCGCACAGGAAAAGCATCTCGACAACCATCAAAAGCCCATCCTCCTGCTTGAGAAAAAAAGCGGCGGCACGATCGCCGCAAACGTCGCGCCCGCGATGCCTTCGCTCGGCGTCATGCTGCCCTACACGCCGCTGCACCTTCTGCTCTTTTCCCTGCCCGATGAACTGGACGGCTTCACAGACAGCCTCGTCATGACGAGCGGCAATCCCTCGGGCGCACCGATCTGCCGCACGGATAACGATGCGCTCGAAACTCTCTCATCCATCGCCGACCTCATCTTGTCGCACGACCGAGAAATCCGCCTGCGTGCCGACGACAGCGTCATGGATTTCTATGAAGACGCACCGTACATGATTCGGCGGAGCCGCGGCTATGCGCCGCTTCCCTTGATGATTTCCGCCGATTTTCAAGGTTCTGTCCTCGGCATCGGCAGCGAACTCAAGAACACCTTCTGTCTTGCCAAAAATGCGCTCTTCTACCCTTCCCCCTACATCGGCGACATGGGCGATCTGCGCACGATGCAGGCGCTGCGTCAATCGCTGGCGCGCATGGAACGGCTCCTCGGCATAACGCCCGACCTCGTCGCCGCCGACCTGCATCCGCGCTACGAGACGAGCCGCTTTGCCGAGACCCTTGGCATCCCCGTCGTCAAAGTGCAGCATCATTACGCCCATGTGCTTTCCGTCATGGCAGAAAACAATCATCTGCAGCCCGTCATCGGCGTGAGCTTCGACGGCACCGGATACGGTACGGACGATACGATTTGGGGCGGCGAAATCATGCTCGCGACGACGTACAGCTTCCGGCGGCTCGGCTCCATCGCCCCCTTCTTCCATACGGGCGGCGATCTTGCCGCGCGAGAAGGCTGGCGCATCGCCGTCTCCCTGCTCCATTCTTTCTACGGCGCGAAAGACGCGCTCTCCCTCAGTCAAAAACTCGATCTCGCGACGGAAAAGGAAATATCTTCCGTTATTTTCCAACGAGAACACGGCTTAAACACAACGGTATCAACGAGCGCAGGACGGCTCTTCGACGCCGTGAGCGCCCTGCTCGGCATCCGCAGCCTCTCCACTTACGAGGGAGAAGCCGCCATGTACTTGCAATTCGCCGCTGAAACTGCCGAAAAGAATGAAGAGACGGCACAGGCGGATGCGCTTCTTGCCGCATGGAAAGCAGACGGCATATTAAAAGCGGCGGCATCAGAAAGCTCGCTCACCATCACGGACAACCGCTTCCTGCTCAAGACGGACGAACTTTTCCGCCGTCTATTGCAGGAACGACGCAAAAGGCAAAGAAGCGATATTCTCGCACTTGCCTTTCATCGCGGGCTTGCCGTCGCCATCACCGCCGCCTGCCAAAAAGCGCGTGCGGCGACCGGCTGCACGACAGCGGCTCTGACCGGCGGCGTTTTTCAAAACACCCTTCTGCTGCGTCTGGCACAAGAGGCATTGGAAGCCGACGGCTTCCGCGTCCTCAGGCACAGCTTCATTCCGCCGAATGACGGCGGGATCGCCGGCGGGCAGGCGCTCTTTGCCATGCAAAACCTGCAAAACAAATAG
>NZ_JBQNBV010000101.1:0-7557 GCF_052169755.1 Selenomonas sp.
GCCGCAACGTCGATGCTGTTCGCGGCGATCGACTTCACCTGCACATCGTTGTCCGTGCTGCTGATGCGCGACGACGCGCCAAGCGTTACATGCGCGTCGTTGTGTCCCGTCGCTACGGCGACGGCGGCATTGACGAGCGGTTCCGTGCCCACGGTAGCCTTCGCGCCGTTCGCATTTGCTTTCACCACGAGAGCATTCGTGGACTGCGCGTTCACATCGACGCGCCCCGGCGCTTCCAGTGTGCCGTCGATGGTGATGTTCGCCTTGCTGTCCGAGCCGCCGTAAGCGACGGCAGCGCCCGCGATATTCGTGACCTTCGGCCCCTGTCCCGCCGGGCGCGTTCCTGCCTGCTCCTTCTCCGGCTTGAGTTTGGGTTTTATCATCTGCGTGTCGACGCTCGAAGTCGACGCCTGTACGATGTTTTGCGTCTTGCTCTCCGCCGTGACGGAAAGCGCGGGATTCGCGGCGTTTGCCGCATCTGCCTTCTTCGCATCCGCATCTGCGCTGCTCAGTGCACGAGCGGTCAGCACCGCCTCCTTACCGACGGAAACGTTCGCTTCCGAACCCATGTAGCTGTAAATGGGATCGACCTTCAGCATGTTGGTGATCGTCGTGATCTTCGTCAAGGTTTTGCCCATGTGACCGAGCGCCTTGATATCGCCCGAAATATTCGACAACGACGTGCTGTCATTGAAGCTGTTGTACGAATTTGTCGAAGTCGCGGCGACCTTGATCTTGTTCGCATCGATCTTGCCGTTGAGCTTGATGTCCGCTTTCGTGTAGACAATCTGCCCGAGGGGATTGTCGATGGAGCCGATGGTGGTCTGTAGATCTTCGGGCATACGATCAAACGACCAGCCCGGATCCCGGCTTGTCGCCCGCGCCTCGATGGTGACATTGCCGCCGCTCTTTTCATCTGCCGTATAGGCATTCTTTTTCGAACGCGCCGAAATGACGCTGCCCGCTTCCGCCGTGACCGTCGCCGTGCGATAGCGCGGTGCAAAGTCCTTGAACGTCTCCTCCACGCCCTTGTCCGATGCCGGAGCCAAGCCGTCCGCCACGGCGCGCAGCACAATGTCGCCGTTTCCCGTAGCGTCCAGAACGAGATTGCCGCTGAGATTTGCCGAGACAGGATTGCCATTGACGTCCGTCGTATTGACGAGATCTTTAAAGTCAATCTGCGGCGCCGTCGTCAGCTGAGCCGTACCGGCGAGATTGATCGTAGCCGCCTCAAGGCGGATGCCGTCCACGGCGTTCAGTCTGCCGGCGACAGAGATCGTTCCCGACGGATTGATCGCCACCTCGCCCGAAGCAAACGGCAGAGCGGTTCCGCCGTACGCACTGTCGTGAAGCGCCGCGTAGCCGCCCTTCGTCGGCGTGATGATGTTGATGCTGCCCGCGTTCACGACGCCCGAGGCGCCAACGGTCATGCCGTCCACGCTGATGAAGTAGAGATTGCCGCCGATCTTGTTGGCGCGGACAGCATTGACTGTACCGTTGATCGAGATGGCTTCGCCGACGAAATTGATCAGATTCTTCGCGCCGCCTGCCGTCGTCGTGCCGAAATAAAGGTTCGCGATATTGCCCTGATCGAGGGAAAAATGCTTGAAGGTGTTGATGGCGTTGTCCCCGCGCACACTGTCTGCCAGCACGTTCGTCACGGCTCCGTTCGTCGTGATCGTCCCCGCCTTGCCGGCGTCCGCTTTCTCTATCGCATTGGCTGCCGCAAGCTGGGTGAACCAAGGGCCCGCCATCACTCCGACAGCGGTCAGGCTCGCCAATATCTTTTGCGTCAATGAGCGTTTCTCTGCGCGTCGCCCTGTTCTTCTCATAAATCCAGTCATTTTTATTTCCTCCCTTGCCGCCGTCAAAATTGTGCGTTCAAAAGCAGATGAAAGCGCACCCGATCTACCTTTTCCAGAGCCGCGCTGTATCCCACGGTGCGGCGAAGCGGAATGCCTGCCGCCATATCCAACGATATAGTATCCTCGATCTGGGCGCGAAGTCCCAGACCCGTACTGAGCAGCATGTGATGTTCGGCAAGCTGACTGCCGCCCCAGAGCGTGCCATAGTCCAAAAAGCCATACAGGCTGACTGCCGGCTTATTCAAGACGGGCGCAGCATACTCCAGCGAGCAGGAAAAGCCGTTCGGCGCACCCAGCAGGTTTTCCTTGTATCCGCGCACGCTGTAGACGCCCCCGAGGAAGAACTGCTTCGACGGGCGCAGATCGTCCGTCTTGCTGATCTGAAGATTCGTCCGCAGCGTGAAAAGCTGCCCATGCGCCGCGCCCCTCTGATAGATGCCGTTAAATGTATAGAACGCGTACCGTCTCGACGGCTTTGCGAGCCGCGTCAAAGAATCATTTTTCCAACGCCCGTAAGTAAGCGCATGGCGATGATAAAATGCCCCGCCACGCCCGTAATGGGTAAAGGCAAGCGCCGCTATTCCATCCGTGAAGGTATCGTCAAGCAAGGAAGAAACCTCCTCTATGTCCGTGACGGAATGCTGGCAGCTGAGCGTGAGCGATGCCTCCACTTTCATCGAAGGAGTCACACGCAGAGGATGCGAAAGCATGACCTGCAGCGCAGAGGCATGTCCGTTTACGGGAATGCCCCAAGCGTGGTATTGACCGCCGATCACCTTCGTCGCGTTCGTGTTATAAGAAAGTTCGATCCGTGTGCCGCGCAGCCCCAGGGGATAGGAGTACCCCGCCATAAAGGAATTCAATCCCTGTGTGTGCAGAAAGCCGAGCGTCAGCCTGTCACGCCAGCCAAAAAGACTGCGGTTCGTATAGTAAACGCCCTCTCGCCAGCGTCCCGTGGCCTCACCACCCGCATTGTCAACGTAAAGTGTGAAGGCATCGTTCGTCGGCTCCTTCGCCGTAAGCACGAAATCCGTCGTGCCGGGCTTCTCTCCCGCTTTCAGCGTCAGATGCAGCATCACGTCATTCGTCGCGTTGAACCAACGAAGCTCCTCATCCATATCCCGATAGCGCGGCACGCTTCCCGCCTTGAGCTTCATGCGGTCTTCGATATAAAGGGAGCGCGTGTGTGCATTGCCCTGAACCTCCACCGTGCCGACGCGCCCCTCGAAAAGACCGATGTGAACGCGCCCCTCATGAATCGTCTGCGGCGGGAGATACGCACGACAGGTGATATAGCCTTGCTCTTCGTAGAGCGCATTGAGCTTTTCCACGATCGCATAGAGATCGGAGAGCGTCACCTCGTGTCCCATATAGGCGGCGACAACCGCATCGCGCACAGCGGGCGTAAGGATCTCTGACGTGTCGAAATCCACGGTGCGCAGCACGAAACGCCCCGTGTCAGCCACTTCCTCGTGTGGCTGCTGCGGGGCTTCTATCTCACTTTTTTCGGCTTTATGCCACTCCTGCATCGCACGCGCCATGCGCAACCGTTCCATCTGCTCCTGTTGGCGGCGCAGCCCAATGCCGCTGTCCGGCACAGTGCCGGGCGGTGCTGCCTGTGCATCCGCTCCCATATATACAGCAAAAAAAATCCCTGCTGCGAATATTGCAAACTTCTCCCTCATCATCGCTATCGCCTCACATCTGTTTCGCTCTTCGAGAATCGGTCTTGTGTCCTGCCTCTGAAAAGAGGATTTATCCATGACTTTTCAACTATTATCTTATCATAAAGAAGCCGAACGCACGCAACCACTTTCCTGCTAGTTGCTACCACTTTCCTACGGCTTGCTGCGTTGTTCATGGAGCGCGGATAAATGCAGCGCTTCATGAACGATAAAAGACGGAGCGCATACGAACTTTTCGTATGCGCTCCGTCTTTTATCGCTGAAATGCCTTTGCAGCGATTTCTTCGTTGGCAATTCCTTACATAAACCCGAAGCCGTTGATATAAGGATTGCATTTCCTCTCATGCCCGATCGTCGTCGCCGGCCCATGCCCGCAGTATACGGCAAGTTCATCGGGCAGCGTCATGAGCTTCTCTTTGACGGACGTCAAGAGAGCTTCCGTGGAAGAGCCGGGAAAATCCGTCCTGCCGACGGATTCGGCAAACAGCGTGTCGCCGCTGAAAACGCGATCCCCCATGAGGTAACAGACGCCGCCGGGAGAATGCCCCGGCGTATGAAGCACGGTGAACTTCATGCCGCCGATCTCCAAGACCTCGCCGCCCTTCAAGAGAACGTCGGCGGGGCGCGTCACGATCGGCATCCCCATAAAAGCGGACAGATTCTTCCGCGCATCGAGGAGCATCGGCGCATCCGCTTCATGAATATAAAGTTTCGCCCCCGTTTTGTCGCGCAGAAAGTCGATGGCGCCGATATGGTCGGCATGAGCGTGCGTGTTGAGGATCGCCTTGAGGTTCAGCCCCTCTTCTTGGAGCTGCTGCCATACGGCTGCTTCACTGCCGCCCGGGTCGATCGCTGCCGCTTCGCTGCTTCCTTCCTCATGCAGAATATAGCAGTTGACGCCGAGCGCACCCACGACAAGAGTTTTCATATTCAGGCTCATATTTCATCATCCTTTGCTGACATCCCCAAGGAACGCGACACGCTGTAGACGTCCTTCATGCGGCGAATCTTCGTCATGATCTGCGCCACCTGCTGTGAATTTCGCACATCGAGCCCCATGTTGACGAGCGAGGTCTTATTCGACTTATTCGCTTTCGCCGTGAGCGAGGTGATGTTGACCTTCATCTCGGCAGGCAGCGCGAAAAGTTCGGCGAGCATTCCTGTCTTATCGTTGCAGACAATTTCAATCTGCACCGTATACACCTTGTCGAGTCCGATGTCCCAATTCACTTCAATGACGCGGGAAAAATCCATATCGTTCAAGAGGTTCGGGCAGTCCGAGCGATGCACGGAAACGCCGCGCCCGCGCGTGATATAGCCCGTGATCGGATCGCCCGGAATCGGGTTGCAGCAGCGCGCCAGCCGCACGAGGAAGCCGCCCTCGCCTTCCACGAGGATACCGTGGCTCGCCTTCTTCTTGCGGTTCTTGAGCGGCTGCTTGAGTTCGCTGAGCATCTGCGAAATATCCGGCGGCGTCGACTTCTGCAGATCCTGCTTGTGCATATCAATGAGCTTAGAGAGAATGCCGTTGACCGTTATGCCGCCGTAGCCGATGGATGCGAGGAGATCGTTCACCTGCGGAATGTTGAGCTTCTTCGCTAAGACTTCAAGCCGCTCGGGTTTCAGCACATCCTTCGGCGCATAGCCAAGATGCTTGGTTTCCTTCTCCATCAAGTCCATGCCACGCGCGATATTCTCTTCCTTGCGCTGCTTTTTGAACCACGCGCGTATCTTCGTGCGCGTTTCCGAGGATGCGACGATATTGAGCCAATCGCGGCTCGGCCCGTTGTTTGATTTGTTCGTGATGATGGAAACGATATCGCCGTTTTTCAGCTTGTATTCGAGCGGCACAATCTTGCTGTTGACCTTGGCTCCCACGCAATGATGCCCGACTTCCGTATGAATGCGGTAAGCGAAATCTATCGGTATGGATCCCTTGGGCAAATCGACGACATCGCCTTTTGGCGTAAAGACAAAGACTTCATCGGAAAAGACGTCGACCTTCAAAGCCTCGAAGTATTCGCGCGGGTCGTCAAGTTCGTGCTGCAGGCTGACCATCTGACGCAGCCACGACATCTTCTGATCGTATTCGTGCGTCGCGCCGACGCTCTTGCCCGCTTCCTTGTACTTCCAATGCGCCGCAACGCCGTACTCCGAGACCTTGTGCATGGCGAAGGTACGGATCTGGATCTCCAGCGGATAGCCGCGGCATATTACGGTCGTATGCAGAGACTGATAGCCGTTCGACTTCGGCATGGCGATGTAGTCTTTGAAGCGTCCGGGCAAGGGCTTCCACATCGCATGGATGATGCCGAGCACGCCATAGCAGTCCTTGACAGAATCGACGAGCACGCGCAGCGCCGAAAGGTCGTAGATCTCGCTGATGTCCTTCTGATCGCGCTTCATTTTCTTATAGATGCTGTAAAAATGCTTGGCGCGCCCTTGAATCTCCGCCGTCATGTGCGCCTCTTCAAGCTTTTCCACGATCTGTTCATGCGCCTCGTCGATGAACGCCTGACGCTCCTGCCGCTTCTGCTTGACGCTCTCGACGAGAGCATAGTATGCCTTGGGATCGAGATAACGCAGGCACAGATCCTCAAGCTCCCATTTGACATTCGATATGCCGAGACGATTCGCGAGCGGCGCATAGATCTCGATGGTCTCTCGCGCGATGCGCTTCTGCTTGTCCTCGCGCATATACTTGAGCGTACGCATATTGTGCAGGCGGTCGGCGAGCTTGATCATGATGACACGGATGTCCTTCGCCATCGCAAGGAACATCTTGCGATAGCTTTCAAGCTGCTGCTCTTCCTTCGACTTGTACTGGATCTTGCCGAGCTTCGTCACACCGTCGATGAGCATGGCGACCTCGTCGCCGAAAAGCTCGCGCATTTCTTCGAGCGTATGCGTCGTGTCTTCCACGACATCATGCAGGATGGCGGCGCTGATCGTGATGTCGTCAATCTGCAGGTCTGTGAGTATCTTCGCGACGGCGAGAGGATGAATGATATAATCTTCGCCGGAGACACGCTTCTGCCCCTTGTGCGCGGCATCTGCAAGCTCGTATGCCCTCCGGATGAGCGCGGCGTCCGCATTCGGCTGGTAGGTTTTCACCGCTTCCAAGATCGCATCTATCCTTATGGGATTCATCTCATTCATTCCATTCCACCCGACTTTCCTCGGCATTCTCCGGCAATCATCCGTGCTCGCCCATTCCAATCTCATATTATACATTATACACCATGATGCAAGGTTTCACAGCGAAATCGAACCTCAAAAATAATTCGACCTTGCAGCGTCTGCCTTTATTATACCATGCGCGGGGCATTCTCGTTCATCGCAGCGCCGTAAGATGTGGGGGGAGCCATAAATTTGCAAAAGATACATCATTCAGATTTTTCGCTTGACAAATCGTCTAACCCCCCCATAATAATACTTAATTTAATAATAATAATATTTTATTCTATTGACATTGGAGGCAGGGCAACGATATGAATAAGCTGCTCATCGGGCTTGTAACCGCAGTTGTAACGCTCGGCGTCGTCCTTGGCACACTGATCGCCACGAAGGGACATCCCACTCGGCAGGAAAAACCAATCAAACAGGAAACAAAGACCGAGAAAAATTACACCGAAGTCGATCTCAATACGCTCATGACCGAGCTAAAGGAAAATGCGCTGAACGCCGCCGAAAAGTACAAGGGCAAGGATGTCAAGATCGTGCACGGCGTCTTGAAAAATATCGACTCGGACGGCGACTACATCAGCTTGAACGGCGACCAGAACAAGCTGAATATCGTGCATAACATGATGGTCATGACCAAAAGCAAAGAAGTAAAGGATCAGGTGCGTCAGCTGAAGGTCGGTCAGTCACTCATCATCTACGGTCACATCGATGATGTGGGCGAGGTCATCGGCTATAAGGTGCACGCGGACAAGATCGAGATTGCTGCAGAGCAGTCCGCAGCGCCACCGACGCCTGCGGCAGAAATGCGCCGTATGGAAAAT
>NZ_JBQNBV010000102.1:0-7502 GCF_052169755.1 Selenomonas sp.
CATCTTTCGTGCCGGGCGTCGCGCCGTTCGCACCCGTGTTCATATTGATCTCGCCTTGATAGGCGGCGAGTGCGTAGTAGCTGTATTTCATGCCTGCGGGCGCTTGAATCGAGCCGCCGCCGAGATGAACGCTGCTATCTTTCGCATTCGTCGTGACGCCGTTGCCGTAGACGGTCATATCGACATCGCCGTTTACCGTCACATTGCTCTTTTCCACCTGCGTCAAGATTCCTGCATTGTTGAATCGCGAAAAGACATTCTCGCGGTTGAGCGGAATGCCCCATTGATCGGTCGATGCGCCTGCAATCTTCAGATTGCCGCCGATGGTGATTTTCGAGCCGACCGTCGCTTCATACGATTTTTCGCCGCGGCGGTCGCTCTTCTGCACGGCGACGCCGTTGCCGCCAAGCCCGCCCGTCATTGAGATATTGACCGGCGCGTTGATCTCAATCTTTGATGCTGCGTCTTTTGCCGCATCGAGCTGTATGGCGTTCGTCAGACTATTGCCGCCCTTGAAACCTTTCGTGATGATATTGACTTCACGGGCGTTCACGGTGACGTTCTTGCCGTTTCCTGCATAGATGCCCGTCGGATTGCCGACGGTGTTTTCCACTTGGAGATCCAGCTTATGCCCTGCGGCATTGATGTCAATATTGTTATTCGCCGCATAGATGGCAGCGAGGACATTCGTCTTTTTGTCGCCGAGCTTGTCTTTGCCGATATTGAGCAGCTTGTCGCCGCTGTACGTCTGCGTGCTCGTCACGGGATCGGCATCGCTGCCCGTCTGCCAGACGGCGTTCGGGTTCGGTGCAGCAGCCATTGTGCCGCCGCCCAGCTCTTCCGGCAGCGTGAGGCTGACATTGGCGAGTGTCCCCGTGACATGATCCGGCTCAAGCATCGTGACTTTATTGAATCTGGAAAATGCCTTGTTCTCGGAAAAATCCTTCGCCACCCATCTATACTTTTCCACAGCATCGCCATCCGTATAGGCGCGCAGCGTATCGCCAAGCTCCAGCCAAAGACGCTTCGTGTAGTATTCGGCATTCAGTTTGCCGAACCAGCCCTCTCCATGCTCGACGGATGTGACCTTCGTCCACGGCTCGGGGTCATCCGAAAGCAGGTTGGATATGGTCGTCTGATAGACATGTGCATTGATCTTGCTGCCTGACGGATCCAAATTATAGGTCATGACATACGCCGTGCCGTTCGGCAAAGTCTTAATGTCGCGCATATCCTGTCCGGTATCTTTGACATGCTGCGGCAGCCGGACACTTTTCTTCTGCGTGCCGATCAAATTGCCGCTGTCGTCGATCTTCGCCACACTGATCGCCGTATAGTGCGTGTTCCCCGATCCGTCATAGTGCTGATAGCCGCCGATGCAGGAAACGAGAATATGATCGTTGAATCGATTGAGCCGACCTTGGTCGATATTACGGCTGATGCGCGTATAGCTGCCGAACTGCAGGCTGCCGTCATCCTTGATGTCATACTGCATGAGGAATCCGTCATCGTAGGGATCGGTGCCGCCGAGCGGGTTGACGGATGTCGCCACATAGAGCTTTTTCCCCACGGTGAGCAGCGCCTCACCATGCACCTGCGCTTTTTCCGGATCTCCCGTATAGGTGTTTCCCGCATTGCCATGCTGATCTTTATCAAGATTCTCGAAGCTCTCTGTAAACGTATAGCCGCAGTATCGCTTGATGTCCTCCTTGAGATCGACGGTTGCAGCACGGTTTTCAAAGAGTTTGTTGCCGACACGCTGCACGACGCCGATTTTCCCGAGATCGTAGCCCGTCACATAGATATGCGTGTCCGTTCCTGCCACAGCATGTGGATTCGGAGCAGCGAGGATTTTGCCGCCCGCCGCAGCAGCCGCAGCACCCTTAGAGTTCGGATCGATGAGGAGATTTGCCTCAAGTTCCGTCGTGCTGTAGGTGTACTGACGCAAAAACACCATGCTCTTACCGGCGAGATGCAGTCCGTAGGATGCGGGATCACGGTTGAGATTCTTCAGCACGCCGACCTGCGGCTCGGCATCCACATCCGTTGTCACGCGCGAACCCGTGACCGTCCCCATCTCACTGTTGCCATAGTCGGATGGAACGGCCGAAACAAGATTTGCCGCGCTTGCCGTCGAGGCGCAGAGCAGTCCGCCCGCGACGAGTGCGGTAAGGCGCATACGTTGTTTCCTGCAAAACTGTAATTTCATAAGATTACCTCCCTAGAACTCATAGCGGAATGTCATATAATAGCTGCGACCTTGCAGCGGATACTCGATGTTCACGCTGCCGGGATCGCTCCCAAAACGCTGCAGGCTTTCCACCCTTTGCCCGGGCGCACGGTCAAATACATCGTTGCAGCCGAGCGAGAGCGTCATATCCTTGCGCGGCGACCACTTCAAGCCCAAATTGACCGTAGTCAGCGCTTCCGTCGGACGTCCGGCAAGCTCGCGGGTGGCAGCGTTGCTTTTCGGCAGGGCATAATGCGTGTAATATTTTGAAAGATAATGCGCCTCGCCGAAAAAGAGCCACTGTGCCGTCGGACGATAGGTCAATCGCAGATTCCCTTCCCACTCCGGTTGAAACGTCGGATGAATATCGGTCCAATCATAATGCACGGTGGAATTTTTACGCTGCGCACTCATCTTGATATAGGTTCCCTCGATGTCGAGATCAAACTTTTTCCAGTGGAAATTCGTTTGCAGCTCGACGCCGTTCGCTTTGCCGCGCGCATCGTTGAAGTAGGAGCTATAGGTGAGTCCCGCGCGATAGAGCATGAGCATACGATCGGTATCACGCCAGAAGTAGGTAAGCGTCGTCCGATTGTCCGCACCGAGCGCCCTGCCGTCCCAGATCGCACTGAGATCAAACTGCTTGCCTTCCTCCGGCTGCGGAAATACGGCACTCTCGCCGCGAAAATCACGCGGTGCAGGAAGGATGCCCGCACCGTCACCCGCAATCTCGTACATATTGAGCAGACGGTAATAGGTGCCGCCCGTCATGCGCATGGTGAAGTTGTCGTTAAATTTCTTTTTCAGTGCAAGCTGCCAAGTCACCTTGGCATCAGTTTGATCATCCTGCGGATGAATCCAATGATAGGTCTTTGATGGGTTGAATCTGCCCAAGCGGCTATACCCTGTAATCTTTGATTGATTATAGCGAATGGCAGGCGTCAGCTGCCATGACCCTTCTTTGTCAAGCGTAATCGTGTCCTGAATTTGGACATTGAAAATATCCTGATCGAACTGATCGCGCATCTGCGCCCAGAGATTACCGATCTTTGCCTCCGTATCATCAATGACCTTTTCCAGTCCATCTCCCCAGATATTCATACGCTCGTGCGAATAATTGATCTGAAAATCCAACATATTACGCGCATCGAGTTGATATGTTCCGTCCATTTGAATATTATATTTATTCGAGCGGTATTCGCTCCACTCGCGCAAAGGGGTTCTATCCCACTTCTTTGTCGTACCTGTATAAAGGTGCTCGGCACGATACTCCTTTTTTTGGTTGAGATAGTCAACCATCCAGCCCCACTCAAACCTCTTCCCGAGATAGCGGCGCTGTACAAGCAGCTCTGAGGCGCGAATCTTCTGGCGGCGGCTGTCGTGTTTATAGAGATCTTCCCGATCCACTTTCAGCCCCGGAGTAATCATGTCAAAATAGCTTTTCATATCGACCCAAAGGCTATCGGGCAGGTGACGATCCACCGTCTTGTACGTTCCCTTAATCATCCAATCGTTGTTCTGCCATTTGACGAGGAGATCGGTATTGCTGTAGTCGTTGTATTTCCGACGGCGCTCCGCATCCCGCGCCGCATCTGCAAGGCTCTGATGATCTTCCAACCACTGTTTATCAGCAGCTACGGTGAGCTGCCACGCCCCTGCGCCGTTTGCGACATCATAGGCGGCTCGCTCTGCCGGCGTCATTGCAAGAAGCTGCTTCAATTCCGCCGTGTTTTTGATGTAGTCTTTTCCAACCGCTGTATTCGTAAACCACTGATCCGCTGCATAGCTGTGATACGGGAAATCGCCGTCGCGCGACTCGTGGTTCAGACCGAAGAGCAGGCTTCCCGAGCCAACGGGGGCTGTGACCTCGACCGAGGCTTTCTTCGAGCCGAAGGAGCCGGGGCCGATCTCCGCCGAGCCGTGTGCGCCTGTCGGCTTCTTCGTCACGACGTTGATGACGCCGCCGATGAAGGTGCCGCCGAAGCGTGCGGGGATGTAGCCGCGATAGACTTCGATGCGCTCGACGTTGCTGACGGGAATCGTCGAGATGTCAACCGCCGCGTCGCCGCCGAGGTTCGTCAGCACGCCGTCAACGAAGACGCCGACCTGCGCCGCCGTCGAGCCGCGCACGGTCACGGTCGTATACTGCCCCTTGCCGTTGACCTCGCGCACATGGACGCCCGGCACCATCTTGAGGAAGTCGGCCAAGGTCTTCTGCTCCCCCTTGAACTCCTCGGGGCGAATGACCGTCACCGTACCCGGCGAGAGCGTTTCTTCCCAATCGGGACGCTTCGCCTCGACGGTGATCGGCTCCGTCGCATAATGCTGCGATACAGCTTCCGCCGCCTGTGCCGTCTGCACCGCTTCGGACTCTGCCGCCCCTGCCGCTGCGGGATAAAAAGCACTTGCAGCCAACATGGACAATACGCCTGCAATCAATCGCCGTTCTTTCTTCTTTGACATAATACAGCCTCCCTGCGTTTCCTTAAGGAATCACAAAGAACATGCCGTCCGTGATTCCCGAAAACAAAAACCGCCTGCACCCAAAGCATGGAGCAGACGGTCAGAATGTATCATGGACGTCCAAGAGCAGATCCCGTCGGTGCAAACCGGCGGATTCCAACAGGTAAAAACAACGCACACCATCCATACATCGGACATTTGTGCGTATCACTTGCACAGGAAAGAAAAAACCGGCGCGAAAAAACCGCACCGGAGATAGATCTATCCCGAAACTCATAGACGAAATCCCCTACCCATCGCTCGCAGGTACCGACTTCGAGGATCTTCCTCAAAGCCGACGGTGATGTTGAAACAGGCAGTTCTCCTGGCTCAGATTCATCGCCCCTCCAAACCTTCCCAGAAAACTTTCCAGTGGTATTTTTTGGTGGACTCCTCTTACAGTGGCGGGACCGCTCCGGCTTATACCGGATTCCCTATTAAGTCTTGCGACACCTGTTCCCTACCATATTTAATTTTTATGGTTTCATTAATTTAAAGTTTAATACGGTGTACGGCATTTGTCAATACTTTTTAAGAAAAGCTACGTCAATTTAAATTGTCCGTCGCTCAAAGCATCGCCTTGTACTTCGCTTGTTCCTCCTTCGGAATGGACAAAGCATCCATTGCCTTTTCCGCCGTCAGATGCAAATTTATCATGAGCTTGCGAATAGAAAAAATGCGCTCATTCTCCATGCCCTGTGCCATGCCCTGCGTCATGCCCTGCGCCATGCCCTGCGCCATGCCCTGTGCCATGCCCTGTGCCATGCCCTGTGCCATGCCCTGTGCCATGCCCTGCGCTGCACTGTATGCTTTCACTTCATTCATGAGATTTTCCATCGCTTCACACATGCTGATCGCTCCTTCCTCTGTTTCCTTAAGATATCTTACGCGTTCTGATAATATAGCATAATACATATCATCCGCCTGCGTACAACGGAAATCATGCATCAGTCTGCCAAGCGGCGTACTTTCATCCATCATCGAACTATTGACATAAATAATATGAGAGCCATCACAAAAGACGTGGTTTTCTTCTTCAATCATTCTGCAAACCCTGTAAATCGGTCGCCCATACCCCAACACATCTGTCTCTGTAATGAAGATCACATACGATTCCGGCAGTTTATCATAATCTTCCCCTGCGCCCAAAGCATTGGCATCCATAAGGCTGCTGTTATACCTAGCTCGGCGCTCTGCCGCACCTTTTCCTCCACGCTGAATCTCGATGTTAAATTCCTGCTTGTCTGTCCACGCATGGATATCGAGGCGTACACTACGTCCTTGTAAATTTTTCAACGTATCCTGCGTAGTCACTTTCGTTGCTTTAATCTGAGGATTATTCAAGATGATTTGCAAAACGAGATCAACACACGGCAAACTGCCTTGAAACACCGCCGTCATAAAGTCATCATCAAGCAAACGAAAACCTGCTAATATCTCTAAAAATCTCTGCCGCCATTGTGCCTTCTCATCTCTATCCATAATAATTTTCTCCCGCTTAAATTCCTATCATATCTTGATGGCGTAGAATCTGTTTTCTGTTTTTATTATAGCATTATATAACTTCTTCGACCAGTCATTCAAAAGATACAGATTAACAAACCCCTGTATACATTCAAAACTAGCACGCATGTATACGCTCTTCTGAAGCTGGATAAACTACACCACAAATGTCCGCTTTCCGGACATTGTGCGCCGCCCTTAATGAAAGTTCGTCAATCAGCCTGCGCTTTCGGCTTGACTTCTTGGCTTTCATAGAAAAAGGAAGCGCATGAATCTCGTCACAGACGATCTTGCGCTTCCTTTCTTTCCTTCACGCGCCGAAATGGCCGATCCTCACGCCGATTTTCTGTGCAAGCTCTTCTATGTCGTCGGCGCCCGTTTCCATGCCTGCGAAAAGCGGGATGGCGGCGCATGTTCTGGCATCGTCCAAGGCGCGGTGGTGGCGGAAGTTGATATTGAGGTGTGCGCCTACGGTGTTGAGCTTGTGATCGTCAAGGCTAGGCCAGACCTTGCGTGCGATGCGCACGGTGCAGCATGTGCGAAAATCCGGCGCCTGCAGGCGATTGGCAAGGAGCGACGCCTTGAGCACGCCCATGTCGAAGGACGCATTGTGCGCGACGACGAGCTTGCCGGCAAGGCGCTCCTTCAACTCTTCCCAGACCTCGGCGAAGGTCGGCGCATCTGCCACATCCTTAGGCCTTATGCCGTGGATGCCGATGTTGAAACTGTCGAAGCGAAGTCCGGGCGGCTGAATGAGCGTCGTCCACCCTTCCTTTAGCTGTCCGTCCCGCACCTCTACGGTAGCCACGCTGCAGGCGGAGTTCATGCTGCCCGTCGCCGTTTCAAAATCAATCGCGATATAGTTCATCATGGCGATCACCTCGCAAAACACTTTCTGCGGCACTGCCGCGCCATATACACGCCGAGGGACGCTGTCTCTCCCGCGTCCCTCGAACACGCCTGCCGCTTCGGTCTTCTCCGAAGCTCAGGCGTTCTTTTTCTTCTGCAGATACTCGTCGATGGCGGCAGCCGCCTTCTTGCCCGCGCCCATCGCCAAGATGACGGTCGCCGCGCCCGTCACGATGTCGCCGCCCGCGAACACGCCTTCCTTCGTCGTCGCACCCGTCTCCTCGTCAGCGACGATGTTGCCGCGCTTCGTCGTATCCATGCCGGGCGTCGTCGTCGCGACGATGGGATTCGGCCCCGTGCCGATGGACATGATGACCGTATCGACGGGAAGCTCGAACTCCGAGCCTTCGATGGGCAC
>NZ_JBQNBV010000103.1:0-7409 GCF_052169755.1 Selenomonas sp.
CTTCTTGATGCCGCGCATCAGCTCGATCTTCTCAGGCGCATACGTCTCGCCCATGTAGGACATCTTCGCAAGACCAATGCCGTGTTCGCCGGAAACGAGACCTTTCAGCTCACGCGCTTTTTTATACATGCGAGCCATTGCCTCTTCGAGGTTCTTCTTCCAAACTTCCGGCGTCATGTCGTCGCGCAGAATGTAAATGTGGAGGTTGCCGTCGCCCGCATGACCGAAGCTCTTGATGCGGATGCCCATATCCTCGCGCACCTGATGCACGTATTCAACGAACGTGTTGACGCAGTCACGCGGCACGACGCAGTCGACTTCGTCCATCTCCGTCGTCGAGCCTTTGATCGCTTCGAGGAACGCGCCGCGCGTCTTCCAAATCGGCGTCTCGCGCTCTTCCGTATCGGCGATGAAGAGGTCGATCGCCCCCTGATCGAGGCAGATCTTCGCGACGTCGTCGTAATAGCCCGAAATCTCCTCCGTCGAATTGCCGTCGAACTTCAGTAGCAGATAAGCGTCCGCCGTCTTGTCCGGGAACTTCATGCCGAGGAATTCTTCCGCGTCCATGATGACTTCGCGCTCCATGAACTCAACAGCCGTCGGGATGACCTTCGACTTCATGATGACGGGAACCGTATCGATCGCGTGCTTCAAGGTCGGGAACGGCACGAGAAGCGTGACCGTTTTCTTCGGCAGCGGGATGAGCTTCAGCGTCGCCTTCGTGACGATGGCAAGCGTACCCTCCGAGCCGATGATCATGTCCTTGATGTCATAGCCCGTCGAGTTCTTGACGACCTTGCCGCCAAGGTTCATGACGGTACCGTCCGCCAAGACGACTTCCAAAGCACGGATATAGTCGCGTGTGACGCCGTACTTAACCGCGCGCATACCGCCGGCATTCGTCGAGATGTTGCCGCCGATCGTCGCGGACTTTTCGCCCGGATCGGGCGGGTAGAAGAGACCATGCGGCTCGACATAGGCATAGATCTCCATGATGAGCACGCCCGGCTCGACTGTCAGCGTGAGGTTTTTCTCATCGAGTTCAAGGAAATGATTCATGAGCGTCGTGTCGATCATGACGCCCTTATGCACAGCGACGGCTGCGCCGACAAGTCCCGTGCCAGCGCCGCGCGGCGTCACCGGCAGGTTGTTGTCGTAGCAATACTTCATAACCTTGGAAACTTCTTCTGTCGAAAGCACGCGCACGACGACATCAGGGAAATGCGCCTCAGCGCTGAGCTCATCATGGCTGTACTCTTCCTTGATCTCATCTTTCCAAAGAAGGCGCTCGCGCTCAACGATCTGGGCAAGGGCCTCGAGGTCTTTTTCGTCGAAAGTCTTGTAGGTACTCATGCTACAACGGCCTCCCCTTTCTTGATCTTTTCGATCAGCTGCGGAACGATCTCATAGATGTCTCCGACGATGGCGTAGTTCGCCACATCGAAGATCGTAGCTTTCGGATCCGAATTGATGGCGATGATGTTTTCCGAGTTGTTCATGCCGGCGACGAACTGAATCGCGCCCGATACGCCGCAGGTGATGATGAGTTTCGGGCGAACCGTGCGGCCCGACAAGCCGATCTGATGCTTCGCATCGAACCAGCCGCTTTCCATCATCGGACGCGTGCAGGCGACCTGCCCGCCCAAGAGTTCTGCAAGCTCTTCGATCATCGCGAGGTCTTCCTTCTTCTTGATGCCGCGGCCTGCAACGACGAGGATCTCGGCATTCTCGATGCTCTGTTCCTTCGGCTTCTTCGTCGTCTTGAGGACGTCGACGCGGTTCTTGAGCTTGTCCTTGGAGACGGTGAACTCCTCGACCTCGCCCGTCAGCGACTCGCTTCTTTCGGGAGCGTTCATGATCTTATAACGCACCGTGCACATCTGCGGACGATGATTCGGCGTGTGGATCTCCGCCATGATGTTGCCGCCGAACGCCGGACGAATCTGGACGAGATCCGTGTTCTCCTTCATGTCGAGAATCGTGCAGTCCGCCGTCAGACCCGTCTTGAAGCGAGCGGCGACGCGCGGTGCGAGCTGGCGGCCGACGGAAGTAGCGCCGACGAGGATCGCCGTCGGCTTCACCTTGTTGATGAACGCCTCAAATGCGGACGTGTACGTTTCAATCTTGAAATATTTAAGCTCGGGATCATCGCAACAGAACACCTTGTCTACGCCATAGTGCCTGAGTTCATCGACGCGGCCCTTGATGTCGCTGCCAATGAATACTGCATACACAGGATGGTGGATTTTTGCCGCAAGTTCCTTCGCCTTGCCGATGAGTTCGAACGTGACGGGGTGAATCACGCCTTCCTCATGCTCGACGTAGACGGCGATGCCGTTCCACTTGCTCTTGTCAACCGACGGCTTCACTTCGTCCTCGACGAACTCCATGACACCCGCCGGCCCCTTCTTCACGCACAGCTTACAGAGTTTGCAGCCTGCGTTGATGTCCAGCTTGCCGTCGTTGTTTTCCAGTGCATTGAACGGGCAGACGGCGATGACCGCTTCCATGATCTCCGTGCTGGTGATTTTGTCTTGATGGACAATGAGTTTCCCCATTTGCGTTTCCTCCAGTTCTTGTTCGACCCCCGCCAAGACACGCTCTTCGCGCCATTGCGGGCAGTTTCTTCGGCTCGGTTCGAAAGATCAGGCGATGAATTTCTTCTTCTTCAGCATACCCATAATCTTGTCCGTGACCTCTTCCGCCGAACCTGTCCAAGAGACCTGCTCCTTGTCGGACGTCGGCGGGAAGATGCGGCTGACCTGCGTCGGCGAGCCGTTCAAGCCGTAATGATTCTTGTCCTTGTCGTCCATGTCCTGAAGCGTGAACATCGGAATGTCCTTCGTCTCCGTCGCTTTCTTCTTGAGGTACGACGGCAGACGCGGCTGCACGATGTCCTTCTGCACCGTGATGAGACACGGGAACTGCACCTTCAGATGCTCGATGTCCTGCGCCATCTCCATGTCGACCAAAAGACCGCCGTCCTCGACGCCATTGATCTTCTTGACATTGCAGACGCTCGGCAGATCGAGCGCTTCGGAGACTTCCGGACCGACCTGCGCCGTATCGCCGTCCGTCGTCTGTAGTCCGCAGATAATCAGGTCGAATTTGCCGAACTTCTTGATGCCCTGCGAAAGCGTGTAGCTCGTCGCGAGGACGTCCGCGCCGCCAAACGAGCGGTCGGAGATGATCGCACCTTCATCGGCGCCCATAGCAAACGCCTCGTAGATGACGGCTTTCGCCTGCGGCGGTCCCATCGTGATGACGCTGACGCGCCCGCCGTACTGCTCCTTGAGGCTGAGCCCGCACTCGAGGGCAAACAGGTCGTACGGGTTCATCTTGGAATCTGCGCCGTCGCGCTTCAAGACGCCCGTCACCGGATCGACTTCAACCTTGTTCGAGCCAGGGACTTGTTTGATACATACAAGAATTTCCACAATTACCCCTCCGTTTATGATAATGTCGCTAAAAGCCCTACGCTGTTTATGATACTATAAACCTGCACAATAGGCAATAAAAAATTTTCGGATTTTTTCGGAAAGAATCTGCTTTCCACGCGTTTTCTCTTGCCCAACGACAAAAAAATAGGGCTTTCCTGCCTTGCGCTTACAATATTCGATAGAGACGGCGAAAATCCTTCTTCGGAAAATAATTTTCTTTTATGCAGACATAAATTTAATATAACTCGTCTTTGGTGAATTTATGCTGCATCCTGCAAGGCATAAAAAGCGGGATGACCGCACGATATTCCTGCAGCCGTCCCGCTTTTTGCTTCCGTCATTTTTCATTTTTGCCAACAGCCGCCACACAAAGCGGCATTTGCTCCTACCATTTTTCCTTCCAGCCGAAGGCGCTGCGCTTGCCTTCGGCATCGTAAAGCTCGATCGGCGCGAGCGTCACTTCGCCGTCCTTCCTGCGAAACGTCGCAGCGCGCGCACGATAGCCGTCGCCGAAGTCGATCTCAAGATCGCCAAAGCGCAGGTCGCGCCATGCGCTGTCAAAGGTGCCGGACAAACTCACGAAGGGCAGCACCCAGCGGTATGTGCCCGCGCCCGAGCGAAAGCTGCCGCTGTACTCGGTTCGCTGCGTGCTGCCCGCCGAACGGATCACGAGATCGAGATCCACTTTGCAGTCCAAATAGCCGTTCGGGAACCCTTCCGCCGCTTCAAGCCCTTCGCCGTGTCCGTAGAGATGCCAATAGCGCGTATCGAGGTCGTAATCGCCATAAGCATACAGCCTGCCGCCGAATACATCCGCCGTAACATCGGTGAAATCGAGCCTCGCATCGCGCCAATGCACCATACCCTCGACATTTTTGAAAGCAATGCCCGGAATGTGGAGATCGCGCAGCCGCACCGTACCTGCGCCCTCCATCGCCGCCAAAGGACCGGTAAAGCGCACGGACAGCGTCATCTTGTCGCGGATATTCATGCCGAAGCCCAAGGAGCTTGGGTCAACCTCACTGACAAGCACAGAGAGGTCAGCGACAGGAGTCGCCGGCTCTCGCATGTCAACCGCGCCGTTGATCGTCATGCCATTGCCGCGCATCGTGCCGCCAAGTCCGACGATCGTCCCCTTGATGGCGACCGCCTCCGCCGTATTGATGTCGGCATGGATTTCCATGCCCTGCAAAAGGTAGTGGCAGCGACGATAAAACAGCTCCCCGCGGCAGTTCGTAAGATCGAGCTTCAAACGCAGTTTCCTGCCCTCTCGGTCAAAATTCCGCAGATGCTCGTGCATCGCCTGCGTACGCTCGGCGCGCACCTTCTCGCCGAGCGCTTTCAGCTCGGCTTCCGTCAGATCTTCACGCCTTGCATTTTTATCTTTCGCACGTTCTTTTTCCGCTCGCTCCTTCTCTTTGAGCGCCGCCTCTTCTGCCGCATCCAATTCCGGCGAATGACGCAGAAAGTCAAACTGCATATCGTCGTCCAACGCCATCGAAAGCACGGCGCCGTCGAGCGTCAGTTCCTGAATCGTCGTCGATTTCAAATTGCCCGTCAAGACATCGTAGGGGCGGGCGCGAAAACTGCCGCGCGGCACGAAAAGGATCGTACCGCCGCCTGCGTCCTTCCACTCAAGATTTTCAAAGCGCACCTCGCCCAAGATGTTCGCGCGCAGCTTCTCCACAGTCACCGTACCGCGCAGCATCGTCTGATCCGCCATCGCATGATTGAAGATCAAGGCGGCGCTGCGGCTCAAGACGAAGAGGTCGGCAAAAACGAGAATCGCGGCGAGAAACACCGCCGCGATCAAACCTCGAATAAAATTTCTCTGACGTACCGCAAGGCGCAGCATCAGGCGAGAACCTTCTGCAGATATGCCTTGATCTCATCCCCATCCTCCATCTTCATGACATCGGCGAGGACTTCCTTCGCCCGCACGGCGGAAACGCTGCGCAGCTTCTCTTTGACGCGCGGAATCGACGGTGCGCTCATGCTCAGTTCCGTCAGCCCCATCGCCATCAAAAGCACAGCGGCGTAGGGATCGCTCGCCATCTCGCCGCACATGCCGCACCATATCCCGTTGTCTTTGGCGGCGCGCGCCGTACGCTCGACAAGGCGCAGGACGGCGGGATTGAAGTGGTTGTAAAGGTACGAAATGCTTGCGTTGCCGCGGTCAACGGCGAGCGTGTACTGTACGAGGTCGTTCGTGCCGATGCTGAAAAAGTCGACGTACTTGGCAAGCTCGGGCGTCATGATGGCGGCCGCCGGCGTCTCAACCATGATGCCGACCTGCACATTCTCAGAGAACGCCTTGCCCTCATGCGAAAGTTCAAGCTTCGCCTCATCGACGAACTCCAAGACCTTCTTGAACTCCGCGACGTTGATGACCATCGGCGCCATGATCGCCGCCTTGCCGTAAACGCCGGCACGAAGGATCGCCTTGAGCTGCGGCAGGAAGAGATCGCGCCGCTGCAAACTGATGCGAAGCGCACGGTAGCCAAGGAAGGGATTTTCCTCCGGCGGGATGTTGAGATACGGCAGCGGCTTGTCGCCGCCAATGTCCATCGTGCGTATCACGCAGATCTTGCCGTCGCACTTTTCGATCGCCTCTTTGTACGCCTTGAACTGATCGTCTTCCGTCGGGATGTCCTGCCTGCCCATGAATACAAATTCCGAGCGGAAAAGCCCGACGCCCTCCGCACCATAAGTGAGCGCCGCATCGACGTCCATGTGGTTGCCGATGTTGGCGCAGAGTTCGACGCGCACGCCATCTGTCGTGACAGCGGGCAGCGGCGCAAGCTCGGCATAGTACGCCTTGCGCTCCTCCTGCTGCTTGATCTTCTCGCGGTAAGATGCAAGCGTCGCCTCATCGGGGCGCACGAGAATATCGCCTCGCTCGCCGTCGATGACGACGAGCGCACCGTCGGGAATCTCCGCAAGGCGCTCGCCGATGCCGACGACCGTCGGGATAGCACGCGCCTTGGCGATGATGACAGCGTGGCACGTCGTGCTGCCCTGCCCCAAGATGACGCCTGCGATCTTGTCCGTCGGGATGTTCGCGATGACGGACGGCTCGATCTCCTGCCCGCAGAGGATCACGGGATCGTCGCCAATCTCCGGCTCCTTGACGCCGAGGATGTACTTGGCGATACGCTTGCCTACATCGCGGATGTCGGTGGCGCGTTCACGGAAATACGGATCGTCCATCTGCTCGAAAACAGCCGCCTGCTCCTTCGCCGTATCGAGCACTGCCAAAGGCGCGTTCGAGAACGCATCGACCTTTTTGTGCATCGTCTCTTCCATCATCGGATCCTGGACGAGCATACGGTGCGCCTCAAGGATCGCCGCCTGCTCCGCCATATCCTTCGCCTGCAGCGTCTTGATATTCCCCTGCAGCACGGCGACGACCGCCTTGATCGCATCCTTGATCTTTTGGTTCTCTATATCCTTATTGCCGGGTCGATAGCCCTTCAAATAGCCGTCGATGTTCTGCCCCGCCATCATGATCTTGCCGATTGCAATGCCGGCGATGACGCCCTTGCCGCGCAACCCCTCTGCCATATACGTCTCCCCCATTCATTGACTTTGCAAATATTTCCTTATACGAGAGTACTTATATATTTTGATGATTTCTTATAAAAAAAGCTCCGGGGCATACGCGAAACCACCCCGGAGCTTTTTCATTACTCCTCGCCGAACTTCGTTTCGATAAGCTCCTTGAGCGCCGCTACAGCATCCGCCTCATCGGGGCCATCCGCCGCAATCGTGATCTCCGTGCCCTTGGCAAGCCCCAAGCTCATGAGCATAAGGATGCTCTTGGCGTCCGCCGTCTTCCCCTTCGCCTTGACCTGTACCTTCGACTTGAACTTCGCGGCCGTCTGCACAACAACGGAAGCCGGACGCGCATGAATCCCCGTCTTGTTCTCAATCGTCACTGTTGCTTCTGTCATTCGAATCTCTCCTTAC
>NZ_JBQNBV010000104.1:0-7372 GCF_052169755.1 Selenomonas sp.
ATCGTCGTCTGAAAGGACATGAAAATCCTCCTCGCTGAGAAACACAAAAAGCGGCAAAAAAAAAGCAGCTGCCAAATGCAAAAATCCGTTTCAACGTCTCCTTATTGTACATAAAAATCGCCGATTGTGCAAGACTGCACGCACAATCGGCGATTCTTACGGCTTTTGCTGCGCCATGAAGCAAAAGCGGTCAATCTTCCTGCTCCCCCTGCGGCAGCGAAAAATTGACGGGCAGCTCGCGAAGATTCGTCTCCAGCCGACGATAGTGAACGCCGGCGGCGGCGAACATGCGCTTCGAAGCGCGGGTGCTGTCGGTCGCCGCATACTTGTCCGAGAGGTAGACGACTTCCTTGATGCCGCACTGGATGATCGCCTTGCAGCATTCGTTGCATGGGAAGAGCGACGTATAGATGCGGCAGCCCGCAAGCGATGTGCTCGCGTTCAAAATCGCATTAAGCTCGGCATGGACGACATAAGCGTACTTCTTCTCGCCGAAATCGCCCGTGCTGCCCCACGGGAATTCTTCATCCGAGCAGCCGTTCGGCATACCGTTATAGCCGACGCCGACGATGTGCTTCGCCTCGTTGACGATGCAGGCGCCGACCTGCGTGTGCGGATCCTTGCTGCGATACTTGGAAAAGAGGGCGATGCCCATAAAGTATTCATCCCATGAGATAATCACGGCTTTTCCTCCTCACACATTCCATCCGCTTCCGCTTCTCCATACGCGTGGCTTTCTTCAGGCGCACGGTCTGCGTCATGCACCTCTTCGCCGTCCGCCGCAAGAGCAGCGGCAAGCGGCGGCACAGCCTCGCCCAAAAGGGCGCGCAAGCCATCGGCAGCGGTGCGCAGATCGGCGAGTTTCGCCGTTTCGCCGTCTTTGACGGCGAGCATATTTTCTGCATCTTTCGCCATCTGCTCGTGCAGCGTGCGCACCTCGGCAAGCATCGGCAGCAGATCTTGCGCACCGCTTGGGCGGTTGCCCGCGCGTTTTGCCGTCTCTTCCAACTGCGCCGCCGTATCGGCGAGCGCACGAAGCGCCGCGCGGCTCTCCTTCGCCCCCGCGCCGCCCGCTTCGATGGCAGCGGCGGCTCTGGCGACGTCGTCTCCGAGCGCCGACAAAAGCTCCGCCGCATTCGACGAGAGCTTGCCCGCATCTTCTGACAAGCGGCGCACCTGATCGGCGACGGCGGCGAAGCGTCTGCCTGCATCGCCCGCACGCGCCGCCTCGACCGCCGCATTGAACGCCAAGAGGTTCGTCTGGCTTGCAAGCTCTGCGACTTCGACGAGCGTCTCGCCGATCGCCGCCGCCCGCTTGGAAAGCGTGCGTGCGATCTCATCCGCCGCCCGAAGCTCCTTGGCGACTTCGCCCGTGCGCGCCGCCGCCGCATTCGCCGCCGCACGGCTCTCGCTGAGGCGGCGGCGCGTCTCCTCGGCTTCTTTCTTTACTTCATGCGCATCGCCCTCGCCTGCACGCCCCTGCGCATCGGCGAGAAGAGCCGCCGCCTTTTCCGCCTGCGCCTTCCACGCGCCGACCTGCGCGAGCGCCGATTCCATCACCTGCGCCTGCGCCTCCGTCCCCGCAAGAAGGGTCGTGCAGAAAGCGCCCATGCGCGAAAGCGCTTCAGCAGGCACAGCTTCGAACGCCGCATCGGCAGGCGGAGCGCGATGCACCTGCAGCTCTTCCGCCGCAGACACATGCGCCGCCTCGGGCATGGGCGGCGGCGTATCCTCGCCCCCGCTTTCATCTGCGCCCTGCAAGTGGAGAGCGATGCGCCCCGTATAGGCAAGCAGAAGCCCCAGCCCCGTGAGCACGAGAAGAAGCAGCCCCAGCCCCGCCAAAGCCAAAGAATTTGTCAGCGTGCCGAGAGAACGCGCTTCCGAAGCCTCAGGCACACCGACGAAGATCATGCCGATCGCCTCACCGTCGATGTCGAAGAGCGTGTGATACGAGCCGATCGGGCGCAGGCCGCCAAGATCAGAGCGACCGAGATACGGCGTGCAGCCCGTGAGCACGATCTTCGTGACAGCGGCGTCCGCTTTTTGCCCGGCAAGACGCTTATCGTCCGTCTCGTAAGTCGAAGCCGCGACCGTATCGCCGACGAAGAGCGCGATCTCCGAGCCGGTGACTTCCTTCAAGTGATCGACAAAACTGTTGTTGTCGTTGAGCAGCCGGCCGCCCTTGTAGATGCGCCCGTCCTGCACCGTCCAGTCGCCGGGATGCGTCGCCTCAAGCAGCAAGAGGACGCCGCGCATATCGGCATCGACCTTTTCCTTCCAGATCGTCGCATTCGACGTGCGTGCGCTGTCGTAAGCATGATAGCCAAGCGCGAGGAAAGCCGCGAAAAAAAACAGCGCAAAAAGGACGACGCCGCGCCTCAAACGCGCTGCATCATCCTTGCTTCGAAAGAGATGGGATAGGGGAGATGTTTTCTTATCGTTGCCCTGCATATCAGCGAACCACCATGACGGGGCAATGCACATGCTGCAGCACATACTGACTGACGCTGCCCATTAAGAATCCCTGCAGCCTGCCAAGCCCGCGGCTGCCCATAACGACGAGATCATAGCCTTCATCGTCCGCCGTTTCCACAATCACCTCGGCGGGCGAGCCGATCTCCACCATACTGTTTGTGCGAATATCCTCGGGCACCTCGCGCAGGATCTTCGCCAGCTCCTTATAGGCGCCTTCCTTCAGCTCCGCCGGTGCGTAGCCGCCCAAGCTCACGCGCTCGAAAGCGGCGACCTCCGCATTGAGATCGACGACCGAGAGCAGCATGAGCGCCGCCCCCTGCAGACGCGCAATGTGCGCCGCCTGCCGCACAGCCTGCTGCGCCTGCTCCGAGCCGTCGTAAGGCACGAGAATCCTCCGGATCTCGCTGTCCTTGAAATCCATCATCTTGCTTACCTCCCGAAATCTCCCAAATCCTCCCATGAATATTTTTTATTTCGCCAACGAAGGGAAAAATTCCTCTTTTCTATTAAAAACGAAAATCACGCATCCCGTCGCCGAGTTCCTTGAGATAGAGCGCCGCCTTTTCCTTGACGGCAGGGTTCGGGATGTCCGCCCACTGTTCCTTTATGACGCGCTCGCCCTTTTCCTGCGTCGTCTCTTTCGCATAGTCCTCCAAGTATTCCTTCAGCGTCATGAGCGCATTCGGCAGACAGCAGTTCTTGATCTGTCCGCTCTTGCAAAGGCTCATGAAGCGGTCGCCCGTGCGGCCTGCACGGTAGCACGCCGTGCAGAAACTCGGCACATAGCCGAGGTCTAAGAGCCATTCGATGACCTCATCCAACGTGCGCGTATCGTTGACGTCGAACTGCGCCGAATTTTCCGTCGGGGCTTCCTTCTTCTCATAACCGCCGACGCTCGTCGAGGATGCGCCCGAGATCTGCGAGATGCCGAGATCGAGGACGCGCCGACGGCTCTCCTCCGATTCCCTCGTCGAGACGATCATGCCAGTGTACGGCACAGCGATGCGGATGACGGCGACGATCTTGGCGAAGATGTCGTCGTCGATGGCGTTGGAAAACGCGCCGGGGTCGATGTCATCCGCCGGACGAATGCGCGGCACGCTGATCGTATGCGGACCGACGCCGAAACGCGCTTCCAGATGCTCGGCGTGCATCAAAAGCCCGACGAAGTCGTAGCGATAGAGGTTCAGCCCGAAGAGCACGCCGCAGCCGACATCGTCGATGCCGCCCTCCATCGCGCGGTCCATCGCTTCCGTATGCCATGCGTAATCGTGCTTCGGTCCCGTCGGATGGAGCTTTTCGTAATTCTCCTTGTGGTACGTTTCCTGAAAGAGGATGTATGTGCCGATGCCCGCGTCCCTGAGCTTTCGGTAGTTCTCGACCGTCGTCGCCGCGATATTGACGTTCACGCGGCGAATTGCACCGTTCCTATGCTTGATCGAGTAGATCGTCCGGATGCTCTCAAGCACATAGTCGATCGGATTGTGCAGCGGATCTTCCCCCGTTTCAAGCGCGAGCCGCTTGTGCCCCATATCCTGCAGCGCGACGACCTCGCGGCGAATCTCATCCTGCGTGAGCTTCTTGCGGCGAATCTTTCGATTCTTCGCATGGTAGGGACAGTAGACGCAGCCGTTTACGCAATAGTTCGAGAGATACAGCGGCGCAAAAAGCACGATGCGCTTGCCGTAAAGCTCTTCCTTGATCTCTTTGGCAAGCGAAAACATCCGCTCCAAAAGATCGGGGGCATCAACCGCGAGCAGGAGCGCCGCCTCGCGATGCGTCAGCCCCTTGCAGTCGCGCGCACGCAGCAAAAGGCGCTCCACGAGTGCACGGTCATCCTTATTCGCATCCGCCCACGCGAGCGTCGCAAGGATTTCTTCATGATGGATGAATTCCTCGGCGCGTGCGGATTTCGGATCGTATTTTGTCATGCTTACGCCCCCTCATCTCTCAGAGCATAGCCTTTAGAGATCACAGATACATCCAGCCGCCCGCCAGCACACATCCGAGCGGCTTCGTTTCTCGCCGCGCGTCTCGGCAAAGCCGATGTTCAGCGAGCGCGGCAGTCGTTGATTCTCCTCGTTGCGCACGATGCGTATCCGTCTGTCGCGTGCGGCATATGCAGCCAAAATCGCCGGCGTCGCATCCTTCGAACAATCATCGACGACGATAAGCTCCCAATCCCGCATCGTCTGCGCCAAGATGCTGTCTATGGACTCGCGCAGATACTTTTCGCCGTTGTAAACAGGCAAAACAATGGAAATCAGCGGTTCATGCAGTCTCTCATCTTCCATATCCATCTGTCTCCCCCTGTCTTTAGGAGCCGCTCTTGAAGGAATCGAAGCCATAGTCCAAGAGTGCGGCGGCTTCCAAAGCGCGTGTCTCCTCGTCGTCCGAGTGCATGACGACGGCGATCAGCTCCGTATCGCCGCGCACGGCGGACGCCGCAAGGCAGCCTTTCGCCGCGCGTGTCCAGCCGGTCTTTAGCCCGGTGCAGCCCGGGTAGTCATAGAGAAGCGCGTTCGTGTTTTCACAATAGGTTTTGTAGCCTGTGGGCTGCAAGTAATAGATCGTACTCGCTTTCGTGCCTACAATCTTGCGAAATTCGGGATTCCTAAGACCGTAAGCGGCGATGAGGGCGATATCATGCGCCGTCGAATAGTGATTCGCATCGGGCATACCGTTCGGATTGACGAAGTTCGTATGAAAAGCGCCGATCTCTCGCGCCTTGGTGTTCATCATCCTCGCAAACTTCTCTTCCGAGCCGCCGAGCGTCTCGGCGATGGCGAGCGCGGCGCCGTTGTCGGAGATCAGCATCATCTGGCGCGTGAGATCTCGGAGTCGCACCTGCTCACCGGGGCGGACGCGCGTTGACTCTACGTCGGCGGCAAACGGCGTGATCGTCACGGCGAGATCGGATTTGCCGCTCTCGACGGAGAGGATGCACGTCATCATCTTCGTCATACTCGCAGGATACTCGCGCTTGTCGCCATTTTTCTCGTAAAGCACCTCGCCCGTCTTCGCATTTATGAGGATCGCCGCATCCGCCGTCATCGAACGCACGCTCGCCGGCGGCGTCGCAAAAGCACGCGCTGCGGGCGGCGGCGGTGGCTCAAGAGCCGCCGGCTCCTTGGCGGCGCTCGGCGCAGTCCTGCGCTGCGCAGGCTGTCCAAAAGCGATCGTGCGCCGCGCCGTGCCGCCGTGCTGCGGATCCGTATGCACCGAAGTCTCGCCTACATCGTGCGCACGCTCGCTGACTGCGGCGGGCGCGTGCGCCGCCAACGCGAGCGGCGAGCCGACCGCCGAAGCCAAAAGCACGAGCGCCGCCAAGCCGACGCGCAAAACGCCGCGCCCCAAGGCAAGCCCAGAGCTTCTTGATTTTTCAAAAGAAAAGATTTTTCGTACCCCCAGCAAAAGATCTTCCCCCTTACATCGCCTTGACCGGCACAGGGCCGCGCGAGAGCGCGATGGCGCCCGTACGCGCGATCTCGATAATGCCGTACTCGGAAAGCACCTCGGACAAAGCGTCGATCTTGTCGCCCTCACCCGTAAGCTCAATGACGACATTCTCCTTGCTCACATCGACGATGCGCGCTCGGAAGATGTTGACGACGTTGATGATGTCAGCTCGCGTCTCCTTCGTCGCACGCACCTTGATGAGTACAAGTTCGCGCTTGATCGAATCCACTTCGCTGAGATTGACGATCTTGATGACGTCGATGAGTTTCGCGAGCTGCGTCGTGACCTGCGCGAGTTCGCGTTCATCCTCGACGGACACGACAATATTGATGCGCGTCACGTCCGGCTCTTCCGTATAGCCCGCCGAAATGCTCTCGATGTTGAACGCGCGTCGGCTGATAAGCCCCGAGATATGCGTGAGGACGCCCGGCTTATTGTCAAGAAGCGCCGCGAGGAAAAATTTCTGCATCATGGTTGATTCAACCGCCTTCCTGCCGCCTTGGATCGCCCTTGGGCGGCAACCTCATCATATCACAGATGGGCGAACGACGCCACATGCTGCCATGCGATTGCGAGGAACTTGTCGCGCAACGCGTCGCTCCAGATCTCCCGATGCCCCTCGCGCTCATAAAGACGCCAAGTATAGGCGCTCATGTTGATCGTGCCGTCCAATCGCGTCAAATCTTTCGTTTCCAGACGAAACTCATGCTCCTTCGTGCGTATGTCGAGCTTGTACGTCTGTCCCGGGAATACCGAGTTCGAAATTACATATTCACGCGCCTTGCCGCCGAACGCAGCGGGCAGATTCGCATCCAGCGTTTCATCCACAGGCAGTCCCGCCTCGTGCATGACAATGGCATGAAGATCGAGACTGCTCACAAGCTCATCCGTCACGCCGAGCGCAGGAACGCCTGCGCCGCGCACCATCAAAGCCGTACCGCAGCGCTCATCGCTGAAAAAAAACGGATCCGCGCTATGAATCGAAATGCCATGATCGGAATACGCATTGATGATGTACTCATCCTCTGCATAACGCTCCTCAATGTATCGAAACAGCTCGCCGAGATCCCGATCCATGCGCTCAATCGCAGCCATGTTATCGTAAACATTGCGCCGCTTTCCATCGAGAACGAACGCTCGCTCCCTCGGCGTCCCCTGATAAACGCGCTCCTGCCACGGGAGCTTCGCCTGCGTCTTAAACCGCGGCGGCACTACATACGAAACAACGGGATGCGAATCCTCGACATGAAGAAATACATAGTTATCGCATTCATCAAAGGCGTCGAGATGATCCATCGTCCGCTTGACGCCCTCATACGCCGGATGGGTGATGCACGGAGATACAAGCATACGATCATAGCCGCGCTTGTACCCGCAGCCGATGCCCGAAGAATCGCCCATCGTCTGCACACAGTGATAGCCAAGCTCCTTCATGCGC
>NZ_JBQNBV010000105.1:0-7184 GCF_052169755.1 Selenomonas sp.
CGAAGCGGAAGCCATCATGCTCGAAGAGATCAAAGCGCATGTGGCAAAGCTCCCTGCCGATGACAAAATCATGCTCAAGGTCACAATCCCGACAAAGGAAAACCTCTATGAAGAACTCATGAAGGATCCTCACGTCGTGCGCATCGTCGCTCTGAGCGGCGGCTATCCGCAGAATGAAGCCAACGAAAAACTTGCCAAGAATCGCGGTCTCATCGCCAGCTTCTCACGCGCACTCGCTCAAGATCTGCGCGCCGGACAAAGCGACGCCGAATTCGACAAGACTCTAAAGACTGCCATCGACGGCATCTACAAAGCCTCCATCACCTAAACAGCAAATAAGCCAGACAAATGCACGCCCGGGGAAACGCAAGATGCGAGATATTGTATTTACATCTTGCGTTTCCCCGTACTTTGTGATAAAATGCTTTTGTTGTCTATGGCGCAATATTTACTGCGCCGCGAAGGAGGTGTACCCTATGGCAAGTGTTTGCGAAATCTGTGCAAAGGGCGAAATGTCCGGCATGAATGTCAGCCATTCGCATCTGAAAACGAAGCGCAAGTGGAAGCCGAATATTCAGCGTGTACGTGCGATCGTCGATGGTGAGACGAAGCATGTCAACGTCTGCACGCGCTGCCTGCGTTCCGGCAAAGTGGAACGCGCCATCTGATTTATTCGTGCACAGAATCAGAACTGATATATCATAAAACAAGCCGCTGAATCGAAAGATTCAACGGCTTGTTTTATGATATCAGCAAATCCTTATGCAGATACGATTCAATAAGAAAAATTCTGCCCTTCCGAAGCGACGCAGTCAATTTCAATCAAGGCATCCTTCGGCAACCTTGCCACTTCGACGCAGACACGAGCCGGCGGGCAGGAAGTGAAATACTTTGCATACACCGTATTCATCGCCGCGAAATCCTCGATATTTTTCAGATAAACCGTCGTTTTTATGACATCCTCCAGCGAGCATTCATCCGCTTCAAGAACCGCCTTGAGATTTTCAAGCACGCGCTCTGTCTGCTCGGCAATACCGCCCGCGACAAGCTCGCCCGTCGCGGGATCGAGCGGAATCTGCCCTGAGGCGAAGATGAAGCCGCCCGAAGTACGGATTCCCTGCGAATATGGACCGATTGCTTTCGGCGCACGATCCGTGACAATTTTCTTTTTCATTGTACAAACACTCCCCTCTTTTTCTTCTCAAACCAGCGCAAGCACATACCGCGCCTCACTCCTCCACTTGCAGATCAGGACGCAGTGCAATGGCGCCGCCCAGATAGATATGACGAATCTCGCTCTGCGGCTTGTCCGTATCGACGAGCAAAAGTGCGCGTATGCAGCGCGGCAAAGCGTTCTCGATGTCCGGCTCAAGCGTATCGAAAAGCGGCACCGTATCGAATCCCTTCAAAAACCTTGCGCCCGCCGCCGGAAAAGCCGCCTTGAGATCGGGTGTTATCGAAAAAATCACCGCACCGATATCTGCCGGCGCAATCTTATTCGTGCGGCACATCCCCATAACCATAAGCTTTACCGCTTGAAATATATCGTCTTTCGTATCCTTTTCTACCGTGATCGCACCCCTGATTCCACGCATGGGAAACCCTCCTATCCTACCTCTGAATCCCAAAGAAACGCGCATCCTGTGCGTTTCCATACATCCCTTCAATGCCCGCGCAATATGCTCCACAGCAAACGAAACGAGAGCACGATGGCTGCCAAGTACCCCAAGACGCCCAAAAAAGGAATCTCCATGATCTTCGGCGTCATCTGCGTCGTACATATCGTGCTTGAGCCGAGGAGAAGCGCCGCGCTCAAAAGCGCAATGATGAGCTTGTTGATCATCTTGTTGAGCCTCACAAGCGGCTCATCCGCACCCGTCAGATCAAGATTGACCTTCGTCTGTCCGCTCAGCGTCATCTTCAGAATATCTGAAATCTGCTCGGGCAGCTGCAAAGACTTTCGCATGAGGATATACCCCTCGCGCTTTGCCCTGGCGGCTTCCGCACGCCAGTCAAAGTCCTTCGTAAAGTTCAGCTCCATACTGCGTGCAAAAATCTCAACGAAGCTGACCTCAGGGCAAATCATGCGCATGACGCCCTCGATCGTCATGACGCCGCGGCAGAACATGCTGATGCCCGGCGCAATCGCGATGTGATGAGCGCGCAGCACATTCATGATCTGGCGCGAGAGCACGCCCATCTTCAGTGAGCGAAAATCGAGATCGCCATACTGCGCCATGAGCGCGTCGATATCCTGATATAAGAGTGCATGATCAATGCGCTCCTGCGGCACGCCAAGCGAGAGAACAGCCGCCTTCATCTCAAAGACGTCGTGCTGCGCCAAGGCAAAGACCGCCTTGCGAATCGCCGTGCGGTCTTTGTTCGAAAGACGCCCCATCATGCCGAGATCGAGCCAGACAATCTTACCGCTGCGCACCCATATATTCCCCGGATGCGGATCGGCGTGAAAGTAGCCGTCCTCTACGATCTGCTTGACATAATTTTCACCGAGCCGTTCGCCGATGCGGCGCATATCGACGCCTGCCGCCTTAAGCTCTGCGGCGTCATCGACCTGTATGCCGTCTATAAACTCCATGACGAGCACATGCGGCGTCGTCAAATGACGATAGACCTTCGGGCAGCTCACGAAGTCCGCATCCATATTCGCATGGCGAAACTCCTCGATATGGTTCGCCTCCATGACGAAATCCATTTCCTGCTTGGCAATCGCCCAAAGCTCGTCAAGCACCATACTGAAATCCACAACATCCTGCACGGGCCCCAAAATCTTTAAGATGCCCGCCGCACGCTTCAACAGCACGATATCCTTGCTCATGACATCATGCACGCCGGGACGCTGCACCTTGACGACGACCTTCTCACCGTCAAGCAGCACGGCGCGATGCACCTGCGCGATAGACGCCGAGCCAAGCGCCTCCTCGTCCATAGAGCGGAAAATACGCGTCCAACGGCGCTGGTACTCCTGCTCAATGACTTCCTCAATGACAGAAAAAGGCAGCGGATTCGCCTCCGTCTGCAGCTTCATGAGTTCGTCACAATACTCCTGCGGCAGAAAATCCGGACGCATACTCATGATCTGCCCGAGCTTCACGAAGGTCGGACCGAGATCCTCAAGAATCAGGCGCAGCTTCTCAGGCGTTATGCCGCGCACGATATCGCGCGTACGCAGGACGTTGACCATCTCGCGCAGACGCTTCGCCGATCCCTTATCCTCTTGGCTCACCGCTTCGCGAAAAGCCTGTGCGAACATCGCATCCCCTCCTGCCCTAGAAGGAAAATTTCACCATCAGCCCTTCCTGCCGTACTTTTCGTCCAACTGCTGACGCACGGTCTCGTTTTCCAAGAATTCATCGTATGTCGTCACGCGGTCAACGACGCCCTCGGGCGTGATGTCGATGATGCGATTCGCAATCGTCTGGATGAACTCATGGTCGTGCGAGACAAAAAGCTCCGTGCCCGAAAACGCAATCAAGCCGTCGTTCAGCGCTGTGATGGACTCCAAATCCAGATGATTCGTCGGCTCATCCAAGAGCAGCACATTCGCGCCCGAAAGCATCATGCGTGAAAGCATACAGCGCACGCGCTCGCCGCCCGAAATCACCTTTGCTTTCTTCTGGCTCTCCTCGCCGGAAAAGAGCATACGCCCCAAAAAGCCGCGCACAAACGATTCATCGGGATCGCGCGAATACTGACGCAGCCAATCGACGAGGTTCAAGTCGACGTCATCAAAGAAGGCGTTGTTGTCCTTCGGCAGATATGCCTGCGTCGTCGTCACGCCCCATTTGAACGTGCCGGAATCCGCTTCCATATTGCCCATGAGGATTTCAAAGAGCGCCGTCTTTCCCACGGAATTCGGTCCGACAAAAGCGACCTTATCGCCCTTCTTGAGCGTGAAACTCACATTGTTCAGCACCTTCTCCCCGTCGATCGTCTTTGTCAGACCGCTGACCTGCAGCAGCTGGTCGCCCGCCTCACGGTCGGGCGTAAAGGCGATGTAGGGATAGCGGCGCGAGGACGGACGAATGTCATCGAGCGTGATTTTTTCGAGCAGCTTTTTGCGCGAAGTCGCCTGTTTCGATTTCGAAGCATTGGCGCTGAAACGCTGAATGAACGTCTGCAGCTCCTTGATCTTCTCCTCTTTCTTCTTATTCTGATCCTTCGCCATCTGCAAGGCGAGCTGGCTTGACTTGAGCCAGAAATCATAGTTGCCCGCATAGATCTGAATCGCACCGAAATCCACATCGGCGATATATGTGCAGACCTGATTCAGGAAGTGGCGATCATGCGAAACGACAATGACCGTATTGGGGAAATCGTCGAGGAACGCTTCAAGCCAGTTGATCGAATCGATATCAAGATGGTTCGTCGGCTCATCCAGAAGCAGAATATCAGGATTGCCAAAAAGAGCCTGCGCCAAAAGGACGCGCACCTTTTCCTTATCCGTGAGATCCGCCATCTTCTTGTGATGCTTCGACGGCTCAATGCCGAGACCATTCAACAGGCGTTCCGCTTCCGGCTCCGCATCCCAGCCATTCATATCGGCAAACTCTGCTTCCAGCTCCGAAGCACGCATCCCATCGGCATCAGAAAAATCTTCTTTTTGATAAAGCGCGTCCTTCTCGTCCATGATCGCGACGAGACGTTCATGCCCGAGCATGACCGTACGCAGCACCTCAACGTCGTCGAACGCATAGTGATCCTGCTTGAGCACGGCGAGACGCTCACCCGGCGTGATGTCTACCGAGCCTTTCGACGGCTCAATGTCGCCCGCAAGGACGCGCAGAAACGTCGACTTGCCCGCGCCGTTCGCGCCGATGACGCCGTAACAATTTCCCGGCGTGAACTTGATGCTTACATCCTTGAACAAGACGCGCTTGCCAAACTGCAGCGTCAATCCGCTTGTACTAATCATAAAATCTGATCCTCAACCTTCTCATGCTGTATTTCTTCTCCTGCGGCTCTGTCATGTTTTCATCTGCATCAAGAAATGGTCTCATTGACGCAGGATGTCACGGAAAAGCTGCAGGATACTCTGCCCGTATGTATGCCCGGGGACGGCCCAACGTCCGTTGAGATCCGTCCACGTGTCAAGCGTGCGTGCGCCATACGTCGAACGGACGAGATCATAGCGCGGATCGACGAGCGGCGACGTCGGACGACGCGTCGAAGCATACGCCAAAAGGTGCTGGATATGCGCACGCACGCCAAGCTCCGACGAGGCGAAATAGGCGCCCTTGACCGTCGCACTTGTCGTGCCCAAGCCGCAGTAGTTGTTCTGATCGGGCGTGACCGTACCGCCGTAACGGAAGAAGCCCGTCTCCTTCAGCGCCTGTGCAAAAGCCACATCCGGGCGCACGCCCTCACGCGCACCTTCCTTATAATAATACGAGACAAGCACTTCCGGCGAAACGGAAATGTTCGGATGCGGATTATTGCTCAGAAGATACTCCACACATTGTCTTTGCGTCGCCATCGCCGTGCCTAGGATAGCATCCGCCGTACGCGGCGCTGCCGTATACTCGCTCGGCAGACGATCCGCCGGCTTCTTCGGCGCAGGCGGATTCAGGATGCGCTGAATCCGCTCGGAAAGCGGCTGCTGTTCCTGCGCGTCCTGTACATGCACCGGCATCTCCTTCGACGTTCCCTGCTCGACGCCCTGGCGCATTTCCACTTTCGTTTCCACCTGCGGATCATGCAGACGCTTGGCGTCCGCCGCCGATGGAAGCGAAAAAGCAAATGCCCCGAGCACGAATGCCGTCAAAACGGCTCTGCCTCGAAAAGACCTTTTGAAACTCAATGAAATTCCCCCTAGAAATCATGGCGTGCCATACGCAAAATACAGCGAGAAACACCCCGCCAAGAAAAACAAGACCGGATGAACCTTCTTCCCTCGTCCCGAAAAGACCTCCAAGAAAACATAGAGAATCAGACCTGCACCCAAGCCCGTCGAAAGACTGAACGAAAGCGGCGTTATGAGAAGCACGGCGAAGAAGGATGCGTGCTCCGACGGCTCACGCCAATCGAGCCGCAGCCCCTTGAGCAGCAGGCAGCCGGAAAACACGAGGAGCGGTGCGAGAATAGCCGAAAAATCAAGAACAGCCGCCGCCACAGGCTCCACGAAAAGCACGAAAAGTAAACAGAGCGCCGCTGCACATGCCGCAAGAGGCGTACGCGCACCGACGGCGCGCGCCGCCGCCGACTCCTTTGCCAAAGCGAGAGGACCCGCACCGAAAAGAGCCGCTGCAGCATTGCCTGCAGCAAGCACAGCAAACGTACGCTTTTCTGCAAGGCTGCATGGCTCCCCCCGCTCCCCCAACGCAGCAAAAACACCAAGCGTATCAAAGAAGAGAACGAGCCAAAGCGCCAAAACGACGCCCGAAAGCTCCCAAACGTGCGCGAAGTCGAGCGCCAGAGACACTCGGTCAAGCCCCTCAGGCAGCAGGAACGGCGCATCCGGCACGACGAGAAATCCTTCAAAAAGAGCCAGCGCCGCCGCCGCAAAAGCACCCCAGAACGCCGCCGCATGAACCCCCATCGCCCAAAGCGCGAGCGATACGGCAAGACCTGCAAGCGCTACAAAAGCCATCGGCTCAGAAAGGTTCCCGAGCATCGTCACCGCAAGCGGCGAACCGACAACAAGCTTTCCCATCTGAAGCCCCATGAACACGACGAGCAGTCCCATGCCGCCGCGCACTGCCTGCACGATCACATCCGGCACCGCACCTGCAAGAATGCGGCGAAGCGGCGTGAGCGCCGTCAGCAAAAAAAGAAGCGAAGCGGTGAAAGAAACCGCCAAAGCCGCCTGCCACGACACCCCCAGAGGATAGACGACGCCATAGACGAGCCAGACATTGACGCCGAGCGCCGGCGCTGCCGCAAGCGGCTGACGCGCCCAAAGCCCCAAGAAAAACGTCGCCAAAAACGCAGAGATGAGCGCCGCCGCATAAGCCCCGACAAAGGGCGCTCCCGCCTTCGCCCAAAGCGCAGGCACAACGGCACAAGAAACAAGGAGCGAAAGCGCCGTAAGAGCGCCGCCCAAAAACTCCCGCCGCCATGAACCGCGCATATTCTCCCCTAAAGGAAAAGAAAAAATCTCAGCCCATCCTCCCCTCACCAAAACAACCTATTTTATATTTTACCATGAAACTCCAAGAGGTCAAGCC
>NZ_JBQNBV010000106.1:0-6957 GCF_052169755.1 Selenomonas sp.
CGTCAGATGCACCTCGATCGTCTCGGGCACTTTGAACCAAGCCCGCCCCGTCGCCATGCCGACAGCGAGATCGGTCGTGCCAACGCCCGTCGAAAAGCCGTTCAAGGCGCCATACGTGCAAGTATGCGAATCCGCGCCGATCGTCAGCATACCCGGTCCCACAAGACCGAACTCAGGCAGAATGACATGCTCAATGCCCACGCGGCCGATCTCAAAATAATTCTTGATCTTGTGCTTTCTCGCAAAGTCGCGCACGATCTTGCCGAGTCCAGCCGCCTTGATGTCCTTCGCCGGCTGGAAGTGATCGGGCACGAGCGCGATCTTCTCGTTGTCGAACACAGGGCGGCCGATGCGTTCGAACTCCTTGATCGACGGCGGCGCCGTGATGTCATTCGCGAGCACCATGTCAAGCTGACAGGTAATCAGCTGTCCTGGCTCGACATGCGAAAGTCCTGCATGACGCGCGAGAATCTTCTCCGTCATATTCATTCCCATGAAATTTCCTCCTGGATAAGTCTATTCATTGCCTGGAAACTCGTTCGTGTTCCAGATGCTCATGCCGCAGAAAGTCACGCAATCGACGAAACAGGAAGCGAATCGTCATATAACTCATGCGGAGCGATATCTCTGCCGTTGCGCCATTCGACGGTGATGCCGTTGACCGAAACTTGACGAAATGCCTCTTCATCCTTCAGCGGCGCAAAAAAAGGCATCTCCAAATACGGCTTCACATCGAAACAGCGCACCTCGCCATTGGAAAATTCCAGCTGCAGCATATAGTTTGCCAAAGGCTTTACCGATATCGGATATATTCTCATGACCGGCCTCCTATCAACGCAAAGGTTCAATGCGAAACGGCAGTTTCCCTTCGAGCATCAATGCATAATTCTCCCGCAATTCGTCTTCATGCATCATTGTCCACGCCACAAGCATTGCCTGCTTCTTGCGCGGCAAACTGCCTTCCAGAACATTCCCTTCAAAGTCAACAACAATGCTGTCCTCATTGTGATATGCGTGAAGATGCGGTATTTTATGCCTCTCATTGCGTTCCACATAGATGTAAATCTTGATGCCGCTGAACGTGCAGATGACGGGCACAAGAAGCGCCTCCTTACAAGTCGAAAGAAAACGGCTTACACCTCATTATACCATAAAGGAGTGTAAGCCGTTCCAAGATTCAACAATTATGGTCGTCCAAAATCAGAACTGAAGCTCTTTCTGATCCTTGAGCCAGCTCATCATGCCGCGCAGTTCTGCGCCGACTTTCTCAATCTGGTGCTCGGCATGGATGCGGCGTTCAGCGAGGAAATTCGCACGGCCGGCAGCACGATTTTCGAGAAGCCAGTTGCGTGCGAACGTACCATTCTGAATCTCCTTCAAGACCTGCTTCATCTCTGCCTTGACCGCAGGCGTAACGATGCGCGGACCTACCATGTAATCACCGTACTCCGCCGTATCGGAAATCGACTTGCGCATCTTCGCCATACCGCCCTCGTAGAGCAGGTCAACGATGAGCTTCATCTCATGGAAGCACTCGAAGTACGCCATCTCCGGCTTATAGCCCGCCTCGACGAGCGTCTCGAAGCCTGCCTGCATCAGTGCGCATACACCGCCGCAGAGGACAGCCTGCTCGCCGAAGAGATCCGTCTCCGTCTCATCTTTGAAGGTCGTCTCAATCGCGCCTGCACGCGTACCGCCGATGCCTCGCGCATAAGCGAGCGCAACGTCGAAGCATTTTCCCGTCGGATTCTGATAGACAGCAAAGACGACAGGGACGCCGCCGCCTTCCGTAAACGTGCGGCGCACGAGATGACCCGGTCCCTTCGGCGCGACCATGAACACATCGATATCCGCCGGCGCAACGATCTGCTGGAAATGGATGTTGAATCCATGTGCGAATGCAAGAGCACTGCCGGGCTTGAGATTCGGTGCGATCTCGTTCTTGTAAACATCCGCCTGCTTCTCATCCGGAATCAAGATCATCGTGACATCCGCCTGCTTGACCGCCTCAGCGACCGGCAAAACCTTGAGATTATGGGACTCGGCGGCGGTCTTAGACTTCGATCCTTCGTAAAGACCAATGACAACATTGACGCCGCTCTCCTTGAGATTCAACGCATGTGCATGTCCCTGGCTGCCGTAACCGATGACAGCAACCGTCTTGCCCTTCATGACTTCCCAGTTCACGTCTTGATCATAGTAAGTTTTTGCCATAGTACTCTCTCTCCTCGCAATTCTCATAAATGGTATGTTCGCCGCGCTCTAGGGCGATCAACCCCGCGCGGATCGTCTCCAAGATGCCGTAGGGTGAGAGAAGCTGTAAGAACGCCGTAACCTTCTCATCGTCCCCCGTGATCTCGAAAATCAAGGTCGTCGGCCGCACATCGACCACATGCGCACGGAAAATCTCCGCCATCTTGAGCACGTCAAGCCGATTCGTATCGTCCGCCTTGACCTTGATGAGCGTCGTGCCGCGGAAAACCGACGTTTCCGGCGAAAGCGCCTGCACCTCGACGACATCGGGCAGCTTTTCGAGCTGCTTCATCATCTGGTCAATAAGCTCCTCATCGCCATGCACGACGACGGTAATCCTGGAAAATTCTGCGGTTTCCGTTACACCGACCGATAGGCTGTCGATATTAAACTCCCGCCGCGAAAACATGCTCGCAACACGAACGAGCACGCCGGACTGATTCCGCACAAGTATGGAAAGCACATGTCTCATCTGAAATCCTCCCAACGCTCATTCCTGTTGTAAACATGTATACATTATGGCAACATCGCTCCTATTTGTCAACAAGATTTTCCTCCGTTTTCCATAAAAATCACGGATAAATTCAGCCACTCATCTTCACAGATCTCTACCATCCCCTCGTCGTCGACAGATCCTCATCTGGGCGATTTCATTTTATCCATGCTTCCTTTATCCGCATTTCCTATATTCTTGACAGAAAAAACGCTCTGCTATATGATAGGGAACTAGAAGCTATCAAATACGACTCCTCTTGTTTAGAATCGTGCCTTCTACATGCCGTTTCGTCGTCTCGGCACATCTTCCTGCCTCTTGGCATCGACAAATCGGAGAGTTCTATTTTATCCGTGCTTCTTCAAAAACCTTGTCAAACGCTACTCAATGAAGGATGTGTTTTCCCGTGCGTATATCAAAGAAAAAAATTCTCTTCGCTGTTCTCCTCATGCTCCTGCTCTCCGTAGCCATTCTCTCATCTACAAGCTATCAAGGCGGCATTCCCGTGCTTAACTATCATCAGATCAATGACCGCGACCACAACGCTCTGACCTTGAGCACCGCTGAATTTGATGCGCAGATGAAATATCTTGCCGAAAATGGCTACCATACCATTACGGCAGATGAACTCGCCGATCACCTAGAAAACGGTGCATCTCTCCCGGATCATCCTATCCTCATCACCTTCGATGACGGCTATATAGACAACTACAACAACGCATACCCCATCTTGCAAAAATATGGACTTAAAGGCTCAATCTACATCATCACAGACTATCTCAATGTCTATCCAAACTATCTCACATGGGAAATCGCCCAAGAAATGCAGGACTCCGGCTCCATCGACATCCAATGCCACACGATGACTCACGTCGCACTCAGCGAACTCGGTTCACCCGAAGAGTTGCACCACGAAGCTGTAGATTCAAAACGAGCAATCGAAGAACACCTCCAAAAAAGTGTCACATCCATCGCCTATCCCTGCGGCGCATATAACGACGAGGTGCAGCGCGTCATAAAAGAAGCCGGCTACCGCACGGCATTCACCGTCAACTACGGACTTGACTACCCAAGCGACGACCATTACGCGCTCAATCGCATCCCCATCTTCGGCTGCACATCCCATTCCTTCCTGCGCTTCAAGATGCGCATCCTCTTCACACCGCTCTTCTCACATCTGCAAAACCTGCGCACGAATCTCCTGCACGACGGTCACGAAACCTGCTCCCGCTTAATTCCCGTGCCATAAAATGCGCTTGAAAATCTCGAACAGCCGCAAACTGCAATCTTTCCCTGCAGTTTGCGGCTGTTTGTTTGATAGATCTGCATAGCTGTTCATTCAATAAAAATTTTCTTCATTTTCGTTGATTACCTAGCTCATGCTGTGACATTGGGGGTGTGAAATAACACTCCCTAATTTTGCTCTGCCGCAAACCGCATCGGGAGAGAGTTTTTCCTCCAACACGGCTCGTTCTAAGTGTCGCAAGAAGGCGAATGAGACATCCACCTTATAGGGCTTACGGCAGACGGTGCGATGCTCTTCATAGACGAGTTGCCCTGTATCGACGAAATACTCGCGGCTATGCACAAAAAGCAGTTCTGTAGTTACCCCCCTCTAGATCTCAGTGATCAAAACTGTTGTTAAACGCTTTAAAAAAGATTCCGCTCCCCCTTCCGCACACGAGCGATCTCTCGGAATTCCTCGATTCCAAGCCTTTTCCCTGCTTCTGATCTCTTGAAAGCAGTACAACGCACTCCACATGCCTTGAGACAATGCCATGAATGTCATCGGCTCATCCAAAAATATCGTGGAGCAAATCTGTCTGACCCAAAAGTCATGATTTTCCTACAAGTCACACACCATGATGTATTCCTTGACATTCTCATCGACCGTCTTGCATCCGACATCCTTGTACAATCTTTACGGCATAGTTCGCTTTCTGCACCGCCAGGGATGCTCGTTCATATCCCTTCCATTTTATCTTCACCATAAGCTGTGAGCCGATGCCCTGACCTCGATATTCCTTATAAAGCGAACTTGCGAAGGACGGTGGCTCATCATCCACGTGACCGTAATCGTCCATAATCCTCGTCCAGACCGCTTCGATCACCTTACCGCCGAAATCCGCCACTAGACAATTATCGCCCTTTCGGATACCGAAATCATCTGTGTACACACGTAATTCCAGTTTCTCGATGATAGCCCCGTAAGTGGCTCCACTCCCTTCGGTATGAAGATTGCTTCATACCGGAAATCTTTCAGCAGATCGGTTTCCCTCCTTTACGAATGCTACGGATTACATACTTTTTATGTTTATCGCTCGTCATGTGGGAATATGCTCGTTACGAACCCTGCCCAGCATCTCTCGCACTTATTCTTTTTCTTTTATTTGCTTCATGTTACTTCTTTACCTTCAAACTCTTAAGGTATTCTTTCTGTTCCTGAGTAATCCGATAACTTTCAACAGCTTTTTGTATCGTCTTATTATGCGTCCACGTATCCAACCGCTGTTTCTCAAGATAAGGCAGCGTAACTTCATACTGTTTTGCCAGCGCTGTTGCGAAATACCATGCGATCATCATATTTACATAGTATTCGTCCGACCTGACCGTTGCCACCATCTCCGGGTATTTTGCATTAAAATCCTCATCCAGAAAATGTTCCATCAACATTCCCATTGCAAACCGTGCAGTATAGATTTCATCCGATTGAATCCAGATCCTGATATGATCCAATAATCTTCTTTTGTGTTTCTTAAATATCTTTGGAGACATCTGATCACAAGTTGCCCAGTTATCAACATACGGCAGGAAGTGGTTCACTTCTTTCATACATCTGTCATAGTCTTTCATCTCAGAGACAATAAAAGCATGTAGCTGGTTTTCATCAAAATGTCGATGTGGCAGATTGTTGAGGAAGCATGAAATATCCTCTCTTTTCACAAGCTGCCTGGCATATCTGCGAAGTTCCGGTGTCCTCACTCCTATCACCGTATCTGGTTCAATCGTCGGCATTAGCTTCGATTGGAAATCCTGATATTTTTCATCCTGGAGACGAAATAATTCATCCTGAATTTCTTTAACTATCATTCGCTATCCCTCTTCACATAGTGCAGTTCAATATCATATCCAAGTGCCTCCATAACGGAAACGAAGGTCTTGTACACGACTTTATCAACGCGATTGATCACACGGCTAAGATAGGATGCTGAAGTGCCAACTTTTTCAGCCACCTTTGCATGGGTAGTGTTATCGTCTATACACTTCACTTTCACATCAACTTCTACATTGTTTTTCAGTATTATCTTCCTCAGAGGTTCAAGTTCATAAGTTTCATAAATCACCAAATTTATTGTAGCATATAATTATGAACTTTCCTACGGTTAATTGTACAATGAAATCGGACGGAAGATTGCAAGTTTATTGTCGCATCGTTCTGTCAAACTTTGATAGCTTATGCAGCCGCAGCATACATATCATTTGCAGTCTTATAGCCGAAGATTTTGCGCGGATAGTTGTTAACCCAATCTTCAATCCTTTTCAGATCTCTTGGATTCAGCGTGCTGAAATCCGTTCCTTTCGGCAAAAATCTGCGCAGAATACGGTTCCCGTTTTCGTTGCTTCCGCGCTCCCAACTGCTGAAAGGATGTGCATAGTACACTTCATCGCACTTTGCTGCTTTTTGCAGCCCTTTGCTATCCAAAAACTCTGAACCATTGTCTGCCATAATGCTTTTAAACACTTGCGTGAAATCCCCCTTCACGCGGCGATGGGTGCGCCGAACTGCCTGCAGCACTTCCTTTTGTGTTTTGTTTTTCACGATCCCATAGATGGATTTGCGTGTTTGCCGTTCTACCAAGGTCAAAATTACAAGTTTGCTTCCTTGTCGCCCAACCACTAGATCAATCTCCCAATACCCAAATTCTTTCCTTTGGTTCACTTCTTCCGGGCGTTCTTCTATGCTTTTGCCGGCTCGGTTGTTCCAAGCAACTTTTCGTACTTTGCGCACGGCTTGTTTGGTCGCTTTCTTTTTCTGTAGCAGGTCTTTGTCGCTGATTCCAAGGAACAAGTCTCAATCTATATAATTGTACAGGGGTTAATTGCAATAGCAAATCGGACAGTTTCCTAAAATTTTTTCAAGCAGCAAAAACAATGTGGTTGAGATGTTCTTGAAACAGCTCTTCTGGAGTGCGGTAACCTAATATTTTTCT
>NZ_JBQNBV010000107.1:0-6877 GCF_052169755.1 Selenomonas sp.
CTCGCTCGCCGTCACCTACGGCTGGGACTGGCGCAGGCTCAAGGACGAGTACAAGAAGATCGGCATGGAGCTTGAAAAGCACAGCAGCGCCTTCCATATCGGCATCAAGGGGGCAGAGCGTCAATATCGCACCTCGTGGAGCTACGACCTCACGGGCTACGCCGGACGGCTCGGCGCGGACTCTACCTGGGCGCGTCGGCAGATGAAGCGCGCGGGTACGGAAGGCAGCTTCACGAAAGCCGTGCTGAACCTCAACCTGCGCCACGAGATCAGCGACCGCTGGAACATCAGCCTCAAGGCGCAGGCGCAGAAAGCCGGAACGAACCTCGACAGCTCGGAAGAAATCTACCTCGGCGGAGCGAGCGGCGTACGCGCCTACCCGCAGGGCGAAGCCTCGGGAGACAACGGCTATCTGACGAACCTTGAGCTTTCGTACCGTACGGATGTGCCGAACCTCGTCCTCAGCACCTACTTCGACATGGGGCGCGTGCAGTACGCCAACGACGGAAAAGACGGCAGCGAAACCCTCAAAGGCTGGGGCATCGGCGTCACCTACAGCCGCCCCGGCGACTACTTCCTGCGCCTCGACTGGGCGCGCCGCATCGGCCTCGCCGAGAAAGCAAGCGACGAAGCCAAGGCAAAGAACCGCCTGTGGTTCATGGTCGGCAAGGTCTGGTAAGAGAAAAGCAAAAGAGTACAGCAGGAATATATGCGTATGAGAAAAGCAACTGCGCCGAGAAAGGATTGTCTCCTTGGCGCGGTTGCTTTTTTTTGTTCGTTCGATATAATAAAGGTAGATATTCGGCGAGAACAGAGCCGTACAGGTGCGGTGAATAGATGTATGGATTTTGGATATTCAAGGGGGTGTTCAATATGGCGCAGACAACATTCAGCGTGCGGATGGAAGAGGGGCTTAAACGGCAATTTGAGGGATTGTGCCAGGAATTTGGGATGAATATGGCGACCGCTATCCATGTGTTTGTCAGAGCCGTGGTACGAGAGCGCAGGATACCTTTTGAAATCTCTTCGGAGACGGAGTTGACGAGAGAGGGCGCTATGCAGGCGTTCATGAATCTTCGCCAAGAAGCAAAGAGAAGCGGTGCGGCTGATATGACGTTGGAAGAAATCAATCGAGAGATTGCAATGGCTCGACAGGGAGCAGGGAGATGACTTGCCTTGCTGTGATTGATACGAATGTACTGGTATCTGCGTTGCTGTCTTCTAAAGAGGATGCTGCTACTGTGCAGGTTGTTGGCAGGATGATTACAGGAGAAATCGTTCCGTTGTACAGCGATGTAATCATGAAAGAGTATCGAGAGGTTTTAGAACGCAAGAAGTTTGGATTTTCTCCGCAGAAGATAGAGTATTTGCTGTCTTTTATGGAACGATTCGGCATCTTGGTGCAGGCAAGACCGATTGATATTATTTTGCCCGATATGAAAGATATACCTTTTTACAAAGTCGTCATGGAAAAGCGCTTGGATGGAGCATATCTCGTCACTGGAAACATGAAGCATTTTCCTGAAAGACCATATATCGTTACACCAAAACAGCTTTTGAATATCATGGACAGTTGAAGTAGATTGCACAGGAGGGCGCATGTATGGCGATTTTGCCTAAGCTCAATACGATGGAGTTTGACAAGGAGATACCGTTTGAGGTTTCGGCGCCTTTTGAGCCGATGGGGGATCAGCCGCGTGCGATTCGGGACTTGGCGGCGGGCATCGAGAACGGGCAGGAGGCGCAGGTGCTTCTCGGCGCTACGGGGACGGGCAAGACGTACACGATCGCCAAGACGATCGAGCGCGTGCAGAAGCCGACGCTGGTCATCGCGCACAATAAGACGCTGGCGGCGCAGCTCGCGAGTGAGTTCAAGGCATTTTTTCCGAAGAATTATGTCGGCTATTTTGTCAGCTATTATGACTACTACCAGCCCGAGGCGTACATTCCTTCGACGGACACTTACATCGAAAAGGATGCGTCGATCAACGACGAGATCGACGAATTGCGTCACTCGGCGACGTGCTCGCTCTTCGAGCGGCGCGACTGCATCATCGTCGCGAGCGTTTCGTGCATCTACGGTCTCGGCTCGCCGGAGAGCTATCACGAGATGGTCTTGTCGCTGCACAAGGGGCAGACGGTCGCGCGTGAGGACATCCTGCGCAAGCTCGTCGCCATTCAGTACGAGCGCAACGACATCGCCTTTGAGCGCGGCCGCTTCCGCGTGCGCGGCGACGTCATCGAAGTGTTTCCTGCGGGCTGGAACAACCGCGCCGTGCGCATCGAGCTTTTCGGCGACGAGGTTGAGCGCATCATTGAGTTTGACGTCCTGACCGGAGAGATCTACGGCGAGCGCACGCATTCGATGGTCTTTCCTGCGTCGCATTATGTGACGAAGAAGGAGGACATGGAGATCGCTATGGCGGCGATCGACGAGGAGAAGATCGCGCAGGTCGCGCACTTCAAGGAAGAGGGCAAGCTGCTTGAGGCGCAGCGCATCGAGCAGCGCACGAACTACGACCTTGAAATGATGCAGGAGATGGGCTACTGCTCGGGCATCGAGAACTATTCGCGCCACCTCACGCACCGTCCGGCGGGCGCGGCGCCGTATACGCTGCTCGATTACTTCCCCGACGATTTCCTCATCGTCATGGATGAGAGCCATGTGACGATGCCGCAGCTCAAGGCGATGCTCAACGGCGACCGCTCGCGCAAGATTTCGCTTGTGGAAAACGGCTTTCGTCTGCCGTCCGCCTTTGACAATCGTCCGCTTTCCTTCGAGGAGTTCGAGCAGCGCATCAACCAGATCATTTACATCTCGGCGACGCCCGCGAAGTATGAGCTGGAAAAGGCGCAGCAGGTCGTCGAGCAGATCATCCGCCCGACGGGGCTGCTCGATCCCATCGTCGAGGTGCGGCCTTTGGCGGGGCAGATGGACGATCTGCTGTCGGAGATCCGCATTCGCGCGAAAAAGGACGAGCGCGTGCTCGTGACGACGCTGACGAAGAAGATGGCGGAGAACCTTACGGACTACCTCAAGGACATGCAGGTGCGCGTGCGCTACCTGCATTCGGACATAGCGACGTTCGAGCGTGCCGAAATCATCCACGATCTGCGTGCGGGCAAGTTCGATGTGCTCGTCGGCATCAATCTGCTGCGCGAGGGGCTTGATATGCCCGAGGTTTCGCTCGTGGCGATTCTCGACGCGGACAAGGAAGGCTTCCTGCGCTCCGATACGTCGCTGATCCAGACGATTGGGCGCGCGGCGCGAAATGCGGGCGGCAGGGTCATCCTCTACGCCGACCGCATCACGGACTCGATGAAGCGTGCGATGGACGAGACGGAGCGCCGCCGCACGGTGCAGCAGGCGTACAACAAGGCGCATGGCGTCACGCCGAAGACCATCGTCAAGCCCGTCGTGCCGCTGATCGAAACGACGCTCGTCGCCGAGAGCCGCGCATCCTACGGCGAGGCGTCCGACGGAAAGAAAAAGAAGCTCACGAAGAAGCAGAAGGAGTCTCTGATTCGCACGCTGCTCGCCCAGATGCAGACGGCTTCACGCGCCTTGGAATTCGAGCGCGCCGCAGAACTGCGCGACATGATCATCGAGCTGGAAGGCTCGCTGCCGGGCAAGAAGAAAAAAGGCGCGTGAGGAAATTGTTGTTCGGAAGGCGCTGTGTTATACTGTAAATTGAAGCACATAAGCGGAGGCGACACTTTTGGAGAAACTACTGCGTGAGATGCACGCTTGGATGGCGGCTTACATGCGCTCCTTCTATACGGAGGACGAGGAAGTGCAGCAGGCGATTCGCATGAAGGAAGTGCATACGGGCTATGTGACCTCGATTGCCGTGGAGCTTGCCAAGCATCTGCGGCTCTCTGCGCACGATGTGCAGCTGGCGGAAATCATGGGGCTTTTCCACGATGTAGGGCGCTTTCGCCAATTCACGCTCTACCGCACGTTCAACGACGCCGTATCAGAGGATCATGCGGCTCTCGGTCTCAAGGTGCTCGACGAATTGCCGTTTCTTTCGCGTCTTGCGCCTGCGGATGAGGCGCTCGTGCGCTTTTCTATCTTGAATCACAATAAGAAGGTCATCGCGCCGACCGAGAACGCGCGGCAGGTGTTTTTCGCGCGGCTTTTGCGCGACGCCGACAAGCTCGATATTTTCCGCGTGCTGCGCCCGTTTCTCGCGCCGCCCGACGGCAGGGGCGTCAGTCCCGATTTCCTCGAAAAGTTCATCGCGGGCGAGCAGGTCGACTATACGCGGATCCGCACGATGGACGACCGCAAGCTCGTGCGCCTCATGTGGGTCTACGACGTGAATTTCAGCTGGACCTTGCGGCGCGTCAAAGAGCGCGGCTACATCGAGGACATCATCGCGCATTTGCCCGAGGAGCCGCGCATGGCGCTTGGCATCGAGCGCCTTCACGCCTATGTGGAGAAGAAATGTGCCGAGGAAGATGAGGGTTTGTCTCCGAAATAGATGCAGCGCATCTGTGCAGATCCGGCGACGGCATTGTTTCCTATACTTTTTGAGAAAAATTCAACGAATTAGAAGGATTTTGACCTGTGCGCCTCGAATAAAGAGGCGTTCAATTTTTTTATGATTTTTCTCGAATTTCCGCCGCAGTCGGCGGGGCGCAGATCGGACGCGCCGCAGAAGGAGCAGCGAATATGGCAGAAGCGACAGCATCGAATTTTATTTATAACATCATTGACGAAGATCGAAAGAGCGGCAAGCACCCCGAGGGTATTCACACGCGTTTTCCGCCCGAACCGAACGGCTATCTGCACATCGGTCATGCGAAGTCGATTTGCTTGAACTTCGGCACGGCGGAGAAGTATGCGGGGCTTTGCAACCTGCGATTTGACGATACGAATCCGACGAAGGAAGATACGGAGTACGTCGACTCGATTCAAGAGGACATCAAGTGGCTGGGATTTTCCTGGGGGGATCGCCGCTACTATGCGTCGGATTACTTTGAAAAGCTCTACGAGTACGCCTGCGCCTTGATCGAGCAGGGGCTTGCCTACGTCGACGATCTGACGGCGGAGGAGATTCGCGCCTATCGCGGCACGCTGACGGAGCCGGGCAGGGAGAGCCCCTGCCGCAGTCGCAGCGTCGCGGAAAACCTCGCGCTCTTTGAGCGCATGAAGGCGGGCGAGTTCCCCGACGGCAGCCGCGTGCTGCGCGCCAAGATCGACATGGCGTCGCCGAACATCACGATGCGCGACCCCGTCATCTACCGCATCGCGCACGCCGTGCATCATCGCACGGGGGATGCTTGGTGCATCTATCCGATGTACGACTTCGCGCATCCTCTGTCGGACGCCATCGAAAATATCACGCATTCTTTGTGTACGCTGGAGTTCGAGGATCACCGCCCGTTCTACGACTGGCTTCTGGAAGTCTTGGGCTTCGATAAGAATACGCGCCCGCGTCAGATCGAGTTCGCGCGGCTCAACGTCACGAATACGATCACGAGCAAGCGCAAGCTGCGCCAGCTTGTCGAAGAAGGGCATGTGCGCGGCTGGGACGATCCGAGGATGCCGACGATCTCGGGGCTTCGGCGGCGCGGCTATACGCCGGCTTCGATCCGCGACTTCTGCGAGCGCATCGGCGTCGCAAAGTCGAACAGCACGGTCGACGTGGCAATGCTTGAGCATTGTGTGCGGGAAGACCTCAATGAGCATGCCGCGCGTGTCATGGCAGTGCTGCGTCCTTTGAAAGTCGTGCTGACGAATTATCCCGAGGACAAGACGGAGGAACTTTTGGCAGAGAACCATCCGACACGCGGCGGCAAGCGCTATGTGCCGTTCTCGCGCGAACTTTACATCGAGCGCGAGGATTTCATGGAGGAGCCGCCGAAGAAGTTCTTCCGTCTGCGCCCGGGCGGCGAGGTGCGCTTGAAGCACGCCTACATCATCAAGTGCGAGGAAGTCGTCAAGGATGAAAACGGCGAGATCACGGAGCTTCGCTGCAGCTATGACCCCGAGTCGAAGTCGGGCGGCAGTGCGGCGAACCGCAAGGTCAAGGGCACGCTGCATTGGGTTTCGGCGAAGGACGCTGTTGATGCTGAAGTGCGCCTCTACGATTATCTTTTGAAGTCAGATGAGGAGGAAGAGGCGGCGGACTTCATCTCGTCCTTGAATCCGCATTCGCTCGAAGTCATCGCGGGGGCGAAGGTCGAGCCGAGCCTTGCACGCACGGCGGAAGGCACGCACTATCAGTTCCTGCGCACGGGCTATTTCGTCGTGGACAAGGATACGCAGCCCGACAGGCTCGTGTTCAACCGCGTCGTCGGACTCAAGGATTCGTGGGGAAAGGTCAAGGGGTGAAGATGGGTAAGATACCGAAGGGGCTTTCCGATAAGGCGATGCTCCAAGGGTTCGAGGAAGAGGCTACGCTTGAGGATTGCTTCTTGGAGCACGAGGCGCGTGAGGAAGAAAAACGCCGCCGTGCTTTGCGCGAGAAGGAAAGCGATCTTTCGCGCGCGGCGCTCACGCCCGCTTTGCTGGAAAAACTCGGCAAGGAGCTTTTGCAGCTGAAACTTGACCTCTTCACCCAAGGCGTCAAGAATTATCACATAGAAATCAAGCGCATAGGCACGACGATCATGCTTGCGCCAAAAGAGACGAAAGGGAGGTGAGGCGGCTTCTTCGCGGGCGGGCTCCAAGGTGAAAGGCTTTTTTGAGGTGTATCATCAAAAATTTTATGAAGAAAGAAGTGTAACCAGTGGAAACAAGCACAATTGTTGCTATTGTGATCTTCGTCGCGGCTTACGCGCTGATTATTTCAGAGAAGATTCACCGCACCATCATTGGTATCTGCGGCGCCATGCTCATGATTCTCCTTGGGATCATCAGCCAGGA
>NZ_JBQNBV010000108.1:0-6876 GCF_052169755.1 Selenomonas sp.
TCAAGAAATATCGCGCCATTTTCGAGTATTTTGATGCCTTGCTGATAGGTCTTACAGCTACTCCCAAAACAGATGTCGATCACAACACCTATGATTTTTTCGATCTTGAAAACGATATGCCGACCTTCGCCTATGAGTATAAAGAGGCTCTTGCAGACAAATATCTTGTAGATTATCACTGCATTGAAAAACTCTACAGCATTCCCACCGAGGGCATAAGCTATGATAAATTATCGCCGAAGGACAAGGAACGCTATGAGGACGCCTTTGACGAAGATGATGACATGCCGGATTTTATTTCCTCCTCGGAAATGGATCGGGTATATTTCAATGCGGACACCACGCAGCGAGTTCTTACCGAAATAATGCTAAAGGGGCTAAAGGTGGAAGGCGGCGACAAACTAGGCAAGACCATCATCTTTGCTAAGAATCACAATCATGCCGAGTTTATCAAGAAACAGTTTGATAAGCTCTATCCCGAGTACAAAGGACATTTTGCGCGAGTGATTGACACCAAGGAAAAGTATCGTAAAAAACTATTAGAGGATTTTGAAGACAAAGATACGTTCCCGCAAATCGCCATCTCCGTGGACATGCTGGATACAGGCATAGACGTGCCGGAAATTCTCAATTTAGTGTTTTACAAGCCTGTGTTCTCAAAAGCCAAATTCTGGCAAATGTTCGGACGCGGCACAAGACTCTGCGCGGATTTATTCGGTCCCGGTGAAGACAAAAAAGAATTCTATATCTTTGATTACATGGGAAACTGCACCTATTTTACCAACAACCCCAAAGGAAAAGAAGTCGATGGAGCGCCATCCCTCTCTGAACTCACCTTCCGTTTGAAGGTGAAGATGATGCAGGAACTGCAGGCAATAGAATACCAACAATCCGATCTGATGGAATACCGAAAAGAACTGGTAGATGAAGCTCTAGGAGCCATTTCTGCCTTAAATCCGCTACAATTCCAAGTTCGCCAAAACCTCGAATATGTGGAGAAATTTTCCAGCCCAAAAGCGTTTGAGTGCTTGGAAGTAATATCTTCAGAGGAACTCGTGCACAACATCGCCCCGCTGATTCCTGCCGCGAACGAGGATGAATCAGCAAAACGACTGGATGTAATCATGTATCGCATGATGCTTTCCAGAGCGCAGCACGATGATAAAACTTTTGACAGATACAGCAGACAAATCCGTCTGATTGCCGGGAAACTCTCACAGAAAACCACCATACCAGATGTGATGAAGTCCTACGATACGCTGACGGCGATATCAACCGAAGAATTTTGGCAAAACGCCGGCATTATGAAGATAGAGAGTATCCGCAAGGAACTGCGAGGACTCATGCAGTATCTGAAGAAAGAAATGAAGCTGAAAGAAATCAATATCACGGATGCCGTTATCTTTGAACGCGAAGGGGAGCGACTAGGAACGGACAACACATTGGACGATTACTATGAACGCGCCTCCCGCTATGTGAAGGAAAATGAAAACACGCCCGTTCTCGTAAAACTCAAGAATAATCTTCCTCTCGATGACAGCGACATCGCTACCTTAGAAAAGATTTTTTGGCACGAAGTTGGCAGCCAAGAAGAGTATCAAAAAATGCTTCCGGAAGAAACGCAGGATATGCCTTTGGGAAAATTCGTCCGAAGCCTTACAGGACTTACACAGGAAGCAGCGCAAAAGGCCTTCTCTGCTTTTCTTGACGAAAGCGTATATAACGAAGAGCAACTCTGTCTCGTAAAGTGCATCATGGATTGGTTGGTACAAAACGGCACAATGGATCGCCAAGACCTCAGCGACAGGGAAAACCTTGGCGGTCTTTCCATCGGCGAAGTTTTCGAGCCAAACATGATTAAAAACATCCTCGCCGTCATCGATGGCATCAACACCAATGCTGCGCCTAAGGCAGCCTAGCATGTACGGAACAAAAATCACGCAAAACATTGACCGATGAGATGGCGAGAAAAGGGGCTGCATTTCCGACTCCCAGCCATTCAGGCAGAAAAGCTATTTTCATAAAATGAGAGTTCATTCAGCGATAATCTCCAACTTTTAGCTAGGAGGATCCCTATGATCGTTTCCTGCGGCGAAATGGAACTCGCCTACTTAAAAGCGAAGGACAAGAGGCTCGGCGCCGTCATCGACAGTCTTGGCGTGCTGCAGCGTCCTGTACATGACGACATTTTTTCCTCGGTCGTACATCACATCCTCGGGCAGCAGATATCGACGAAGGCACAGGAAGCCATCTGGGAAAGACTTTCTTCGAGAGTTGATACGGTGGACGCAGCGCATTTGCTCGCCCTTGGACGCACGGAGCTGCAAGCCGTCGGCACGAGCTTTCGCAAGGCGGATTACATCTTGGACTTTGCGAGCAAAGTGGCAAGCGGCGACTTCAACATCGCATCTTTAGAGACGATGCCGGATGCAGAGGTCATCGCTGCACTCTCTTCGCTCAAGGGCGTCGGCGCGTGGACAGCGGAGATGCTTTTGATCTTCACGCTCAAGCGTCCCGACGTACTGAGCTTCGGCGACCTCGGCATACAACGCGGCCTTCGAATGCTTTACCGTCATAGGGAAATCGACCGTAAGAAATTCGAACGATACAAAAAGCGATACGCTCCCTACGCCAGCACTGCAAGTCTCTATCTCTGGGCAGTCGCAGGCGGCGCCATCGAGGGGCTGACTGACCCTGCTGCAAAAGCAAGGCAGGGGGGCGCTGCCCGTCAGAAACCGAACAAACAGCAAAATGCCGATACGGCAAGGGAGCCGCAGCAGCCATGAAATCATCGCTGCTGCGGCTCCCTTGCTTGTATCTATGCCACTCTGCACGAATCCATCAAACAAAGTATCCGATCCATCTCCTGCGGCAGACGGCGGCGGCATTCCGCTTTCAGCGCTTCGGGCACGCCGTAGAAGGCTTCGGCAATGCTGCCCGCGATGCAGGCGACCGTGTCCGTATCGCCGCCGATCGATACGGCATTTCGCACGGCATCCTCGAAATCCGTGCTTTCGAGGAACGAAATAATCGCCTCGGGCACGGATCCTTGGCATGTAGCATCCATCGAGTAAAAGGGGCGAATCTCATCGAGCGTACGCGACAAATCGTAACCGAACTCCCGCACGATATAATCCTTGATTTCTTCCTTCGACTTTCCCTCGCGCGCGAGGAATATAGCGCTCGCCGTCGCCTCTGCTCCCTTGACGCCCTCCGCATGATTATGCGTGACGACCGCCGTCTGCCGTGCAACCTCACGCGTCCTTGCGAGCGTATCATAGAGCCAGCCCGCAGCGGCGACGCGCATCGCCGAGCCGTTGCCGAAGCTGCCGTAAGGCGCCGGCTCATCGCTCACCAGCCAGTGGCGGAAGAGTCCGCCGTAGCCGACGCGCGGATACCGTCTGCCCCAAGCTTGCATCGCGCGAACGACCGCCGCACAAACCGCCGCTTCGTCCGCCTCTTCTCCCACTTCCAACAAAGCGTCCGCCACGGCGATCGTCATCACCGTATCATCCGTAAAGCGCGAGCCTTGGCTGAACAGAGGAAACTCCTTCGTCTTGCCGCCGCGGTCAAATTCATACGGCGAACCGATCATATCGCCTAAAATCGCTCCATACATAAGACTGCCTCCTTTTCATTCATGCAGCAACAAGGATTCGTATCACCTTACATCCATAGTATAACCAACGACATGGACAAAATTTGTCCATGTCGGAAAATCTCTACACTTTTTCCACCAACTGCCGCACGAAGTCCGTCGCAGGATGCGCCTCGATCTCCTCGGGCGCGGCGAACTGCTCGATGCAGCCATCCTTCAAAATGAGGACGCGCGTACCGAGGCGCAGAGCTTCTTCGACATCGTGCGTGACAAAGACGATCGTGAGACCGCCGCGTGCATGGATGGCGTGGATCTCGTCCTGCAGCTGGCGGCGCAGCAGAGCGTCGACCGCGCCGAACGGCTCGTCCATCAGCAGAAGCTCGGGCGATGCCGCCAAGGCGCGCGCGATGCCGACGCGCTGCTGCTGCCCGCCCGAAAGCTCGGCAGGGTAGCGTCCGCCAAGCTCTGCGGCAAGGCCGACGATCGCCATCCACTTCGCCACTGCCTCGCGCGTACGCGCCTTGTCGCTCTTGTTCCAGAGGTTCGGCACATAGGCGATGTTTTCCTCGACCGTCAGATGCGGGAAGAGCACGCTGCCCTGAATCGCATAGCCGATCTTGCGGCGCAGCTGCACGAGATCCGCCGTCTTGAGACTTTCACCGAGCACCGTGATCTCGCCCGAAGACGGCTCGACGAGTCCGTTGATCATCTTGAGAAACGTCGTCTTGCCGCCGCCCGACGCGCCGAGCACCGTGATGAACTCCCCGACTTCTATCGAAAGATTCAAGCCGCGCACAGCCTCTGCACCCGCGTAGGATTTACACACATCTCGAAATGTAATGACCGCGCTCATCGGAGCACCCCCTTTTCTTCTAAGAAGCGGCGTGCAACCGCACGCGGCTCCTCGCCGCCCGACTCGACTGCATCATTCATCTGCGCCATCTCCGCTTCCGAAATCAGCCCATCAAAATTTTTGAGCAGATCGCGAAGCTCCGGATGCGCAGAGAGAGCTTCTTCGCGAACGACCATGCCGCATTCATACGAAGTGAAAAAATTCTTATCATCGTCAAGCACAACGCCGTTCGCCTTGGACAGCCGCCCGTCCGTCGTGAAGACGATCAAACTATCGAGCTTTCCTTCATCAAGCGCCTGATACTTAAGCCCAATATCCAAATCAATCGTCGATGCGAAATTCATGCCATAGGCGCGGCACATCGCCGGAAAGCCGTCCTCGCGCTCGAAGAAATCATACTGCGCACCAAAATTCATCTGCGGTGCGACACGCGCGAGATCCGAGTAGGTCTTGAGATGATACCGCTCAGCGAGATCCCGACGCACGAGAATGCCGAACGTATCGTTGAATCCCGTCATGCCAAGCCATTCCATCCGATAACGCTTGCGGTACTCATCACAAAGCTCATCAAAGCGCGATTCATCGTAAATGTCCGTGCGCTTCAAGACCTTGAGCCAACCCGTCCCTGTATACTCAGGATAAAGGTCAAAGTCGCCATGCTCCATCGCGGGCATGATGTTCGATGTGCCGCCGCCGACGCCCGGCGTCAAGGCGACCTTGAGCCGCCCGTCCTGCTCAATGACGAGTTTGAGCATCTCGCCGAGGATCAACTGCTCCGTCATCGGCTTCGTCGCAATGCGGATGACAGCCACCTTCGTGCTCTGAAAGAACGCGTATGCGCCGCCCGCCGTGATGAGTGCGAGCGAAACCGCCGCAATTTTACGCCACGAGCGCCCCTTCACACCGCTCCGACGGCGAAAGGCGCGTTTTTCCACGCGCGATAGACCGGTATCGGCAAGGAGCGCCAGACAAGCGATGAGGAGCGAGCCGTCGAAGGCGAGCGCCGCATTGTTCGTCGTGATGCCGCGATAAATGGCGATGCCGAGGCCGCCCGCACCGATAAAGGACGCGATGCCCGCGAGCGCGATCGTCATCGTCGTCATGTTGCGGATGCCTGCGAGAATGACGGGCATGGCGAGCGGCAGGGCGATGCGTCTGAGCACCTGGAAGCGTGTCGACCCCATGCCGACCGCCGCCTCGATGAGGAGCGGATCGACGTTCTTCAAGCCCGTATGCGTATTCTTCACCATCGGCAAGAGCGCATAGAGTGTCAAGGCGATGATCGCCGTCGTATTGCCAATGCCCGAAAAAGGCAGCAGAAAGCCGAACATCGCAATCGAGGGGATCGTGTAGAGAAAGTTGACGACGAGCAGCGTCGGCTGCGCGATGCGGTCAACCTCGGCGATCAAAATGCCCATCGCGCCGCCAATCACGATGGCAAGGACGATCGCCACCAGTGATATGGCAATATGCTCCAACGTAAGCTGCAGAAAAAAATCGCCGCGCTCCTGGAAAAGTCGTATCATCTCTGAAAACATGGGGATTCCTCCTCAATCACTACTCGCCGCCCAGCCTTTCGATCGCTTCTACAGGACAGCTTTCAAAACAAAGTCCGCAGTGCAGGCAGTGGGCGTCCACAATCTTGTACGGCTCGCCCTCTTCGATGCACCGCTGCGGACAGACCGCCGCGCAGGTGCCGCAGCCAATGCAGTCCTCGGTGATGCAAAATCCCTTTTCCTCGCGCTCTGCACTGTCGAAGGAAATGCTCTCACGATAAATCGGACTCTTGCCGAGGTCGAAGAATTCGAGTCTGCCCTCCGCGATGACGAAGGCTTCGAGGATGTAACGCGCCTCGCCCGGATAGACGCCCTCCATCGAGGGATTCTCCTGAAAGATGCGGTCGATCATCGCCTTCTGCTCGCTGTCCGCAAGCCTTTCGGCACTTCCTGCAAGACGCACCGTCTGCCATTCCTTGTTGAGCCCCGTGACGGCGACGGCAGGATTCGCCATAAGTTCGGCATAAAAATCCTTGCCGCGCGCCGTACAGAAGTAAAGCCTCCCCTCTTCCACCAGCATCACGTCGATGATGCGCACGGCTGGCGCTCCCGTACGATCGATCGTCGCAAAGGCGCAATCACGGATATTGCGCAGGATTTCCAGATATTCTTGAACGTTCATCCTATCATCGCTTCCCATTATCGTTCTTTCGCACGCTTATTGTAACACAGTATTTATTGTAATGTCAATAATTACATTATAAATATTCCTTGACCATCTGGATATCACACATACCATCAAGAATGCTTGCATCGCACGGCTCTTAGTAACGCCATTCATCATCGTCACTCAGGAGGCATAAGAAAAACCGCCTGCTCCCACAAGGATTGGGCGGTTTTTATAAACCAAATCATCACAGGGACTGTGT
>NZ_JBQNBV010000109.1:0-6838 GCF_052169755.1 Selenomonas sp.
CCATACTCGCAGAACTCGACAAAAGGGGCGGCACGCTCATCGTCATCACACACGATCTGCCGCTCTTAGAGCGCATGAATCAGGTGATTTCGCTTTAAGAGCGCATCGCATCCGGGTGACTTCATTTTATCCGGGTTTCCTTAAGCACAAAAATAATACCCGAGATTTATCATCCTCAAATCTCGGGCATTATTTCATCGTATTATAGGTTCCTAGAAGAAGGATTTCTTGTCTTTGTCCACTGTAAAGATACATAAAGACAGAAAAACCTTGCAACTTCTCCTTCTTTATAATATACTATCAAAGTACTCTGCAACCATTTAACATGAAAGTCCAAGAAGTCAAGCCCAAAGGGCGCAGACGGATTGGATACCTTTCATTAAGGACGGCGCACAATGTCCACAAAGCGGACGTTTGTGCGTGTAATTTATCATCAAAGGAGGAATTTCCTTGCTAGGCTCTATCGGCAGAAAATATCAAGAAACTGCCCTGATTAAACTTATCGCCATCGGTCTCGTGCTCGGTATCATCGTTGCCGTCACCATGCCACAGGTCGTACCTGCGATCGCCATCCTCGGCGATCTCTTTGTCAAAGCGCTCAAGGGCGTCGCGCCCGTCCTCGTATTCGTGCTCGTCATGAACGCTATGGCGCAGAAGAACGCTGACGCCAGCGCTTCCATGCGCCCCATCGTACGCTACTCCCTCTCCATTCCGCTTGGTGCAACGATCAACATGAGCGGCGCCGCCATCACGATCGCCGTCCTCTCCCTCGCCGCCGCGCACACCCTCGGCATCGAAGTAGATATGCTGACCGCGCTGCTTCTCTGCGTCATTTCGACCGTCGGCGCCTGCGGCGCTTCGGGCGTCGCGGGCGGCTCGCTTCTGCTTATCCCCGTCGCCTGCGCGAGCTTCGGCATCCACAACGACATCGCCATGCAGGTCGTCGGCGTCGGTTTCATCATCGGCGTATTGCAGGACTCGTGCGAAACGGCTTTGAACAGCTCCAGCGACGTCCTCTTCACCGCCACCGCTGAATTTGCAGAACGCGCCAAAGAAGGCACCCTCGCCACCGCCGATCTCATGCCGCGACACGAAGGATAACTTTCCATCATCAATATAACGAAAAGGAACCACGCGATAGACACGTGGTTCCTTTTCGTTATATTTGTGCGTGCAGTTTATCAGCATTTTCTTAACAGAGAGCTTCATGCAAATGTCAGATGATATGCTCGCCGTGATACTTCTCGCCGCCGATTTCGGGATAAACGCCGTACTCGATCGCCCACTCGCACTTGTACTTGATCGCCTGCGCATGAATCGTCTTGATGCGGTCAATCGTGCGCACGACCTTGCCCGGCATACCGACGACGAGGGAGTTCGGCGGAATGACCTCATTCTCGCGCACGAGCGCCCCTGCGGCGATGATCGAGCCTTCGCCGACCTTCGCGCCCGTCAGAACCGTCGCATTCATGCCGATGAGGACATGGTTGCCGATCTCCGCGCCGTGCACGACGGCGCTGTGACCGATCGTCACATAGTCGCCAATGATGCACGGATTGTCATCCGCCACATGAAGGCAGACGAGATCCTGCACATTCGAGCACTCGCCAACGGAGATATAATTCACATCGCCGCGCGCAACAACGCCCGGCCAAAGGCTCGCGTACTTCGCGACGCGCACATCGCCCGAAAGGAACACCTGCGGCGCGACGAAAGCCTCCTCATCGATCTGCGGCTTGATACCATGAAATTCCGTGCTGGAAAGCGTATACATAAGACTCGCTCCTTTTCTTCGATTGGATTTGCTCACTGCATCCTATTATACAACGATTGGCGCGGAAAGGGAATATATCGTACCCAAATGCAGACACAACAGGATCTCCCATAGAAGAGAACAAGGGCGAAAGATAATTCTGTATCAAACACATAAAACCGCTCCTTTCCTTACTCGTCCGAGCAGTAGAGGAGCGGTTTTACCATGAAGCCCCAAGAGGTCAAGCCGAAGGTGCAGACCGATTGGCTAGGCTTCTGTAAGGGCGGCGCACAATGTCCACGAAGTGGACGTTTGTGCATGTAGCTTATACATATCAGAACCAGCTTCAGCAGAACACGAAAATTCCATGAATTAAAGCAAGCTGTGCATCTTGCCAAGTTCTTTCACTTTTTCCAAAGAAAACTTCGACATACTTGCGATCATTTCAAGCGGCAGCTTATTTCGCAGCATTTCCAGGACAATATCAACCTTTCCTTCCTCGCGCCCACGTTCCATGCCGCGTTCCATGCCGCGCTCCATGCCATGTTCCATGCCTTGTTCATAGATGCCTGTACTCAGATTGCACATTGTCCTCATCTCCTCTTCTATATCTGCACTTATATCCATATCAAATTCATCTTTTAAAAGCCGCTTCTTCGCTGCCGGAGATATTTCCGTGTCCTTGAACAAGATCTGCAGGAATCGAATGAGCCAATCCTCGTCCTGCTGTCGTTCATTTCCAAGATAAACCGTGATGATGCTCATCAAATCATAGTCAGCACGCTTTTCTTTATGATGGTGCAGAATATGATGCTCGGCAAGGTCATAACGATTGATGGCGCTCCTGCCGTCCGGGGAGTCCATACAAAGCCAAATACTGTAGACTTTCTTGATTTCATCGTAGGATGATCCTGTAAATTCAGTTTCTTTCTGCGAAGAAATCAAGCGGCTCGCATAGTAGACGGCTCGGCGCAGGAGTGCGTAGCCCAGCTTCGTTCTTTTCTGTGTCCGCTGTGCCTCAACGTTGATAATCAAGGTGATGCGTTCACCCGATTGGGGAACTCTCGCGTGGAAAAGTATATCGAAGCGAATCCATCCTTCCGTGATGCCGATGTTTTCCGTGGCATCACCGAGGAATTCTTTCGGCGAATCTTTCCTGTTTCTTACGGTATTCGTCTTATCCCTGTCCACGGGAATCTCGCTGATCTGCGGCGTGCCCTCGATATATTTTTCTGCGATGTCAGCGATTGCAGCGTCCTCGAATTCCGGCACAGTTCGCTTCAAGAGACGTGCCATGATCGTTCTTTGCGAAAGCAGACGCTTAGCATGTTGATCATATGTCGGATTTTGATAGGAAGCTCCTGGTTTCTCTGGCATTAGGATTTCTCCTTGTTGTGTGAAAACGGTTTCCCTTCCACGCTCTGTCATCATTATAGCACCGATTACGCACTTTAGCCAGAAAGTTACTCCCCATACCCAGCAGGATGCTTCTCGTGCCATTTCCATGCCGTCGCAATAATTTCTTCCACGTCGGTGAAGTGCGGCTGCCAGCCGAGGATGCGGCGCGCCTTGTCGCTGGAGGCGATGAGCTGCGCGGGGTCGCCCGCACGGCGTGCGCCGATTTCTGCTACGATCTTCTTGCCCGTCGCCTTTTCTGCAGCAGCGATCATTTCCTTGACCGAGAAGCCCTGTCCGTTGCCGAGGTTGAAGATGTCGCTCTCGCCGCCCTTCCGCAAGTATTCGAGTGCGAGCACATGTGCATCGGCGAGGTCGACGACGTGGATGTAGTCGCGCAGACAGGTGCCGTCGGGCGTCTTGTAGTCATCGCCGTAGATCGTGATGTACGCTCGCTTGCCGTTCGGCACTTGCAGGATCAGCGGGATCAGATGCGTCTCCGTCTTGTGATCCTCGCCGATCGAGCCGTCTGAGAGCGCACCCGCCGCGTTGAAGTAGCGAAGCGACACATAGCGAACGCCATCGGCACGACTGACCCACTTCATCATCTTCTCCATCGTCAGTTTCGTCTCGCCGTAGGTGTTCGTCGGCTCCGTGGCATCGTCCTCCAAAATCGGCACGCGCTTCGGCTCGCCGTAGACCGCCGCCGTCGAGGAAAAGACGATCTTGTCGACGCCGTGCCGCACCATCGCTTCGAGCAAAACCTGCATACCGTAGACGTTGTTATTGAAATAGAGAAGCGGCTTCTCCATGCTCTCGCCCACGAGCGAGTTCGCCGCGAAATGAATCACAGCCTCGATCTCGTTCTCCGTGAAGATCGCATCGAGCACGGCGCGGTCGCGGATATCGCCTTCGTAAAACTTCGCCCGTGCGTGAATCGCACCGCGATGACCCGTCTGCAGATTGTCAACGACGACGACCTCTTCGCCCTTTTCAATGAGCTGATGAACGGCATGAGAGCCGATGTAGCCGGCGCCGCCGCAAACCAGAATTGCCACGGAAAAATCCCCCTCCAAATATATTGCCAAAAACTATCGCGAAACGCTCCTCATGCCCTCGCCACAGGCAAGCGGCAAACGCTTCAAACGCCGCCGATCTGTGCGATGAAGGCGAGCGAGCGCAACGGCTTGCCGAAAAGCGCACGCAGGTAAGCGAGCAGCAGACTTTCCGCTGCCAGAAGTTCCTGCTTTCTGACGGAAAACGGCGCCGGAGAGCGCACATCTGCCGCCTTCTGCGGCGAGAGAAACGCCTGCCAGTCGAGAGCGGTCAGCTTCTCAATGAACGCCTTCCATTCGGCAGAAAAGAGCGGCACATCCTCTTTGCGGCAATCCGCGCACAATGCGCCGCCCTCGCCGATGTCGACGGACATCGGCTCTTCAAAGGGCGCACCGCAGTGGACGCAGCCTGCAAGATGAAGCGAAAGCCCCGCGAGTGCGAGGAGCTGATACGCCGCCGCCAGCGCCACGAGGCGCGGATTGCGCTCCTCAAAAGCGCAGAAAATCTGCAGCAGACGGTCGAAAGTATCGGGCGCAGGCTCGTGTTCGGGAAAAAGCGCAAGCGCCAGTTCTGCCACGAAGGAGCCGTATGCCATGACCGAGAGGTCTTCCGAGAGACGGCGAAACCGCCCCTTGAGCGAACACTGCCGCACCGTCCAGACCCTGCCGCCTTCCGTAAGCTCCACGTCGAGGTGGCTGAACACCTGCATCCCTGCCGCAAGTGCGCTCTTCGGGCGGCGGCAGCCGAACGCCGCCGCCTCGATGCGCCCGCACTCGCGTGTCAAGAGCGACACCATCTTGTCCGCCTCGCCCCAGTTTCTCGTGGCGAGCACGAGCGCCTCAGCGCTGCGGCGTGCCATGCGGTTCGGCTCCCTCGTTCGCACGTTTCCCTGCGCCTGCACACGAAACCTGTTCCTGCGACGCCGCCACGACCTCATCCGCCAACCGCGTCACAGATCCCGCATCCTGCATCTCTCCCGACGACTGCCGCTGCGGCATGACGGCGCCCGCCGTCAGCATGTACTGCAGCGCCGATTCGTTGCTGATGTCGAGATAGATGACGTCGCTCTTCTTGACGAAGAGGTTCGTACCCGAGGTCATGTTGAGACTCCACGGCACGAAGACGCAGACGTAGTCGTCGCCGAGCTTCTCGCGCAATACCGCCGGCACCTCTGCCATGACGAAGCCGAGCGCCCGCGACTGATGAAACGGCACGAGCACGACGTGGTCAAACATGTTGTTCGACTCAAAAACGGCGGTCGAAAGGTGCTTGACACTGTTGTAAATGAACTTCACGACGGGAATCTTGCCGAGCAGCCATTCGCCATAGGAAATCACACGCTTCATGAACCAGTACGACGAGAGCCAGCCCACGAGATAAATGACGAGCAGCACCGTCACGATGCCCATGCCCGGATAATAGACGGGAAAATGCCTGCCAAGCACAATCTCCGTGAAATTCAGCACCTCTGTCACGACGAAAACCGTGATGGCCAGCGGCACGAGAAGGATAAGACCGTTAATAAAGCGTTTCGATACCTTGTTCATCCTGCTGCCGCCCTTTCCCTATTTCCTCTCATTCAAAGCCAAAGTTGTGCAGAACGCCCTCGCGGTTGCGCCAGTCCTTCTTCACCTTGACCCAGAGGTCGAGGAAGACCTTCGCGCCAAGAAGCATCTCGATGTCCTTCCTCGCCTGTGCGCCGATCTCGCGCAGAAGAGCGCCCTTCACGCCGATGACGATGCCCTTCTGCGACTCGCGCTCCACATAGATCGTCGCGCGGATGTAGAAGCCTCCCTTCGGGCGTTCCTTCATCTCATCGAGGTCGACGGCGATGGCATGGGGCAGTTCGTCGCGCGTCGCGAGAAGCGCCTTCTCGCGCACGAGCTCCGCCACAATAAGGCGCTCGGGCTGATCCGTCACCATATCTTCCGGATAGTAGGCAGGTCCTTCGGGCAGATACTTCTTGACTTCCGCAAGAAGCGAGTCGAGGTTCACCTCTTCCTTCGCCGATATGGGCACGGCGCCCGCAAACGGATATGCCTTCATGTAGCTTTCGAGGATCGGCAGCACGGCGGGCTTCTCGATGAGGTCGAGCTTGTTGACGACGAGGATGCACGGGCACTTCGTCGCCTGCAGGCGCTCTAAGATATAGCGCTCGCCCGGGCCCATCTTCTCCGTCACATCGACGACGAAAAAGACGGCGTCGACCTCCTTCAAGGTGTTTTCCGCTGCACGCACCATGTATTCGCCGAGCTTGTGGCGCGGCTTGTGGATGCCCGGCGTGTCGAGAAAGACGATCTGCGCGTCCGGCTCCGTCAGGATACAGAGGATGCGCGTGCGCGTCGTCTGCGGCTTGTCGCTCATGATGGCGATCTTCTGCCCGATGAGGCTGTTGATGAGCGTCGACTTGCCGACGTTCGGCCGCCCGACGACAGCGATGAAGCCCGATCTATGCTTTGCCTTTTCCATCGTTCTCCCCTTTCGCTGTCGTTTGCTCCGTGCATTCTGCAGAGCCTTCCGCCGCTTCCTCGCGCGTCACGCCGAGCGCCGCCATCACATGGCGCTGCTCCTCCTCCATCTCCTGCCGCTCCGCCTCTTCTACATGGTCGTAGCCGAGGAGATGCAGCATGCCGT
>NZ_JBQNBV010000110.1:0-6714 GCF_052169755.1 Selenomonas sp.
AACTGAACAGTTTCCAAAATGGAACTTTTTGCGTCAATTTATTTTACAACTTCCCCCTGCGGCGCCGAATCTCTTCCGGCGCCGCAGGGCGGCAAATCTGCAAGACAATCACATCTTTTTGGAAAGCTCCTCGATGCTGCTCGACATCGCCTTTGCTTCTTCCACGGCTGCGCTGATCTCCTTCATATTTGCGGCTTGACTTTCGAGAAGACCGTTGATCGACTTGATCTTCTCGCTGATGTTGCTCGACGCCTTTTCCATAGAGCCGAGCGCTTCGACGATCCTGCCTACCGCCTCTTGACTGCTGTCCGCGAGCTTTCGCACCTCTTCGGCGACGACGGAGAAACCTCGTCCTGCATCGCCTGCACGCGCCGCCTCAATGGATGCGTTGAGCGCAAGAAGGTTCGTCTGCTTCGAGATGTTCATGATGAGCTCCGTCATCTTCAGCGTATTCTCTGTCTGCTCGCGCGTATCCTCCGCAGCGGTCGTGATCTCTTCCTGTACGCCCGAAATTTCCGCCGTCCGCGCCGTCGTCTCGCTGACGCTCTTCGTGATGTCCTCGATCGAGGCGTACAGGGCATCCATCATCGTACCAAGCTCTTTGTAGAACTCTTCCTTGCTGTTCTTCAACAGCGTGATGTCCTCGATGGCGCCCGCGACCAAGACAGGCGCGCCGTCGGGCTTGCGGATCGTCTTGCCCACGGCATGAAACCAGCGATATTCGCCTGTCTTCGTTTTCAGGCGATACTCCAGATCGAACGGCGTCCTGCCGCTGTAGTCCATGATGTGCGACTGAAATGCCTGCAGGGTACGCGCCTTGTCCTCTTCATGCAGGCGATCCGACCACGAATTCAGTTTATTCGGGAAATCGGTCGTATCGGAAAAACCCAAGAGATGACGGAAGCGATCCGACCACCAAAACTCGTTGTTCGGATTCGTCGGATCGTCCCCGATCACGCGCATATTCCACGAGCCTTCCGACAAGATGCTGTCGATCGCCTCGTAGCGTTTCAGCGTGTAGTCGAGATATTCCTTATTTTTGATTTCCTCGTCGATATCGACAAATACGCCGATGATTTCTTCGGGATGACCGCTCTGGTTTCTGACCACGTTGCCCGAAGCATGGAACCACTTGTAACTGCCGTCATACACTTTCATGCGGTAGTTTACATCGTAGGGCGTATTGCCGCTCAAATCCTTGATGCACTGCGTAAAGGATGTAAGCGTGCCGTCCGTATCGTCCGGATGCAGGCGCGAACTCCAAGCCTCGACCGTATTCGGAAAGTCGTTTTCATCATGAAAACCGATCATGCGCCGAAATTCATCCGACCAGATCGCATAGGCGATGCTGAAATCCGCATTGATCTTCATATACCAAACGCCCGAATGGACCGCCGCATTGATCGTACGGATGCGGAACTTCTGATAGTCGATCTCCTCATTCACCCGGTCGATCAGTTCATTGACCGCGACCGCCCAAGGTTCACTCCCGTTCACCTTCGCAAAAAATTGATTCTTCTCGTGCTTCTGTGCAATCGCGCGAATCGCAGCCGCCAAGTTTTGGCCACCGTTCGGGGCGGCCACAGCCTTTTTCATGCCAAACATTAAAATCTCCTTCCAACATACAAACACGCACACCCATCTTAGAACGCGAGTAGTCCGTACGTCTCAGCCAAGTGCGTCTTCTTTCTCATCCTATTATAGGATATACCGCATAACTTCCATTGTCAATTCTTTATTGAAAGTATCTTTCATCCCCCAATCTGCACAAATCCAAACAACTTCCTTTCATCAGCTTCTCTTAGAGGAACTCATCCGCCGCCAAAATGAGCGCAAAAGCTCCTACAGGACTGTCGAGATGCAGACGCAGGAACTTGCTCGGGCTTGCTTTCGGATTCAGGGCGCACGCCGTCTTGGGAATCTCCAAGTCAAGCTCAAGACTGCGTTCGCCGAGGCGCACCGCAAAGAAGCCGTCCAAAACATTCAAAAACTCCGCGATGCTGTCGAGCGCGAGAGCATCCGGCACAGAAAAATCTTCGTGACTATAACGCCGTGCAAGCTCCAAGAACACATCGTCAGGCATCTCAAGACCCGCGACAATGGATACGCCGCCCGTGACCGCCTGCGAAACAACACAGCGCGACACAGACGCCGCAAAAGGCTCTGCCTGCGGGTCGATCACACAGGCGATCTTCATGAAGCGCTTGAAAGCAAGCATGGCGACGCCGACATATTCCGTATAAAGCGGCAGCTCTTCCACAAGCGCACCGCCGGCTGCACGCTCGACCGCTTCCGCCAGCGGATGTTCGCCCGCACGCATGAAGGCGCGAAAAAGACGCTCGATCTCACCATAGTCGAGCCGCCCGGCATCCAAGAGCGCCTGCGCAAAAAGGCATCCCTCGCCCGAGAGCGCCTCGCCAAGATTATACAGCTGGGATGCCGTCAAGATGCCCTCTTTTTCCGCAGACTCACGAAACGCCGCCCCCGAAAGCGTGCCGAGCGAAGTCAGTTCCGCCGCCGTCGCCACGCCATGAAAAAGCGCCTGTACAGGCACATCAACTTTCGAATGGAGCATCTTTTTGAGAAAGCCCCTCACCTCCGCCGCATCCAAGACACCGCGATTTAAGAGAAATTGTGGGAAAAGCAGATCATTGCTCATCCAGCCCCGCCTTTTTCCGAATACGCAAGATCGCATTCTTAATCTGCTCGGGCGTATATGGCTTCTGAATGAAGTCCAGCGCCCCGAGCTTCAAAGTCTCCATAAGCTTTTCCGGCGTACCTGCCGAGGACAGCATGATGACGGGAATCGTATCATCGACTTCCTTAATGACGCGAAGCGCCTCGATCCCATTGACCTCGGGCATTACGATATCCAAAATGACGCCATCGGGCCGATCTCCCAAGCTCTCGGCAATCGCTTCCTTGCCATTCTCCGTCTCTATGACCTCACAATCAAGCGCCTCCAACTCCTCACGCAGCTGCTTGCGCAGGAGCTTGGAATCATCTGAAATGAGGATCTTGCACTTTCTTGCCAATAAAAACGCCTCCTAACAAAGCGCCGCCGCACCCTTGGGCACGGAAAGCATTTCTCTACGATACCGTTCTCAATATCATTATAACATACTCTTCTCTTTTATGAGAACATTCGACGGCGAAGTTCTTGCGAAGTTTCTTCGTATCGTCGATTATCGGGATGCAGGCGCACAGGAATCCTATGCGGCTGTTCTCTGACGAATCCATCCTCCATCATACAGAAAAACGCCTCGAAACCAACGATTTCGAGGCGTTCGGGGTCTATGTACGCAAGACGTAAAGGGGTACATGCCGTGAAACTTGCTGCCATGACGCGAGCCTTCGCGTGCGGCGTTCAGCCTTCGGCAATCTCACGCCAGAAGCTCCGCCCTCTCGTCACAAGCTCCACGCCGAAGATCTCGGCGATCGTCGCGCCGACGTCGGCGAATGCGGAGCGCGTGCCGAGATCGCAGCCCTTCTGCACGGCGTCTCCATAAACAAGGAGCGGCACGTATTCGCGCGTGTGGTCGGTGCCGGGCGCACCGGGATCGCAGCCGTGATCGGCCGTGATCATGAGCGCGTCCGTCTCCTTCATCGCCGTGAGGAAATCGCCGAGCCATGCGTCGAACTCCATGACGGCACGTGCATATCCTGCCGTATCACGGCGATGACCGAAGACCATATCGAAGTCGACGAGATTGACGAAGGCGAGACCCGTGAAGTCCTCGCTGAGGAGCGATCTCGTCTTTTTCATGCCGTCGGCGTTGTCCTCGTTCGTGCCAAGGCTCTTCGTCAGACCTTTTCCTGCAAAGATGTCGGAGATCTTGCCGACGCCGATGGAGGCGAATCCCGCGTCCTTCAAGGCGTCGAGCACGGTCGCCGGCGGCTCAAGCGAGAAGTCGTGCCGTCCCGCCGTGCGCTCGTAGTTCGGATACTCGCCGATGAAGGGACGCGCGATGACCCTGCCGACGCCGTGCTTGCCGCACATGATGGCACGCGCCTTGCGGCACGCCTCGTAAAGCACCTCACGCGGCACGACGCCCTCGTGCGCCGCGAGCTGCAGCACGCTGTCCGCCGAGGTGTAGACGATGAGCGCGCCCGTCTCGATGTGCTCGCGCCCGTAGTCATGAATGACCTGCGTGCCCGAATACGGCTTGTTGCAGATGAGCTTTCTGCCGATGCTCGCCTCAAGCGCGGCGATGATCTCGGGCGGGAAGCCCGCAGGGTACGTCGGCATCGGATGCTCGCCGACGATGCCAGCCAGCTCCCAATGCCCCGTCGTCGTGTCCTTGCCGCGCGAACTTTCCCGCAGCCGCGCAAAAGCGCCGCGCGGCGCAGGCACGCGAAGCGCGGCTGCCTCCGCCGCGTCCTTGATGCCGTCGACGGAGAAGAGCCCGAGCGAGGCGAGGTGCGGCGCGGCGAAGCCGTCTGTGCGCACGAGGCTCAGCAGCGTATTGCACGCGCCGTCGCCAAAGTCGGCGGCATCGGGCGCCGCGCCGACGCCGAGACTGTCGAGCACGATGAGGAACACGCGCTTGATCTTTTTCAAAGTTCATCGCCCCTTTCCTTGCGTGCGAAGTATTCGCGGTCGAGAATGCCGAGAATTACGAGATTTTCGTAAACGCCGTCCGTCAAAATCGTCTCGCGGATCAACCCCTCGCGCACGAGGCCTTCCGACTCGTAGACATGCAGCGCACGGGCGTTGTAGTCCTTGCAGTCGAGCCAAGCGCGGTGGAACTTGAGATCGTCGAATGCCCACGACTTCAGGAGCTTGAGCGTTTCGTGCCCATAGCCCTCGCCCTTCTTGTCGAGGATGATGCGCGTCCACTCGATCTCCTTCGACGGATTGTTGAGCCCTGCGATCATCAGGAATCCGACCGGCTCCAAGGTATCTATGCGCTCGATGACGAGATGAATCGCGCCCTCGGTGTTGAGCGTCTGGCTATGCACCTCGCGCTCCCACGGAATGACGAATTTGCCGTTCTCGGGGCGAAATTCGACTTCGAGGATGTAGTCGAGATCCCTCTCCTCCGCCTGTCGAAACTGCAGGCGCGGACCCTTTTTCACAATGCCCTGCATACGATGCTCCTTTCTATCGCGTCAAAGCAGGCTGTGCATGCGACCAAGCTCCTGAATGCGCTCCACCGACATTTTCGACACCCGCGCGATGGTTTCCAGCGGCAGCTTCTCTCTCAGCATACCGAGAATGAACGCCGACTTTTCTTCCTCGCGGCCTTTTGCGAGGCCTTCCTCACGACCTTCCTCGCGGCCTCGTGCCATTCCTTGCTCAATGCCGTCCTCGCGGATGGCTTCTTCAAAATCTTTTTGATTCCACTCGAAATTGACCATGTCGATGACCTCGCTTTCATGTGATTCCAGAAAGTTTTTCATGATGTCGTTCTCACGGCAATAGCGCATGGCAGTTCGGATGGCGGTCGCTCGTTCCATCCCCTGAGCCATATTTTTCTTTACGCATGCCACGAAAAAACTGTAATCATGCAGCGCTCGGCTTTTTTGCAGCAGTTTCTTCCCGCTATCATAGGCAATATTATGACAAAGAACCGTCAACTCCAAAAAAACTTTTCCATCCTTTGTCATATAAGAATCGGAAAGATTCAGCAGATGGCTTTCCCGCGTATCGTTTTCGCCTAGATAAAAAACATGGAATTCCGGCGCAGGCAATTTTATCTTCACACTTTGATAGAGCTTTTTCGCTTCCACCAACGCGCGGAATTGTTCGCAGATATAATACAGGCAACGAAGCGCCATATTGGGATTCCAAGTGCTCTGATGCTCCAAAAGAATCAGATAGCAATCCTCGATCAAAAAGGATATGTCATTTTTCAACTGCGAGAGGAATGTACCTTCGAGGGTCATAATCTGAATCGTCTCATCCGCCGCATACATTCTTCCATGAAGCGCCCCTGCGACATCTCTCAGACGGTCGACGTCATTCATATATGCGCGGAACACCGTATCTTGATATTGGCGGCCTTTTGCCATGCGTGTGCTCCTTTCGCTACTCTTTCTTTATTATACCACAAGACGCCGCTTCTTTCAGTCAAGCTCCTGCAAGATCTCGCCGAGCAGCCATTCGGCGAATACGCCGCAGCCTTCGTGCCGTCGGATGTGCGCGGCGTCTTCCATCGCGAGCGTCTTGGCGGCGAAGGCGCGGTCGGCTGCGGCGAGGAGCGGCGCGTCAATCGCCGTGTCGCCGGCGGCGTAGACCTTGCGCGGCGAGAAGCGGCAGCGAAGCTCACGGAGCGCCGCGCCCTTCGTGAGCCTCTGCGGGAAGAAGTAGATCTTCCTGCCCGACGGCTCGACGCAAAGGCTCGTCTGCTTTTGGCACTCAGCCGCCATCGTCCGTGCGTCCACGCCGTCAGCGCAGTAGACGAAGAGATAGGCGTCGTCGACGATGCGGCAGCGGATGAACGCGGCATCGCCCAGATAGAGCGCGTGACAGCGCGCGATCTCCTCTCGCGCAGGGGCGATCAAAGCGTCATGCGCCTCGCGCCACGCGGCATCGACCTCGCCGCCGTGCAGGAGCACCGCGCCGTTCGTCGTCACGGCGTATTCGGGCGCTGTGCCTTCCGGCCACTCGATGCGCCGATACTGCTCAACGGAGCGCGTCGTCACGGGGATCAGCCGCACTTTTTGCGAGACTTCGCGCAGACGCTCGACGGCGAGCGGCGTCATGAAGCC
>NZ_JBQNBV010000111.1:0-6658 GCF_052169755.1 Selenomonas sp.
GATCAAGCTCACGAAGCACCTCGCGCAGCTCAACCGCGACGTCAACAAGCAGGCGCTGCGGAATATCTTCAACAACTAAAGAGGAGAACGGCGGCGAATCTTTCGCCATCGTCCCAAGAAGCAAAAAGCGCACGCTCCGTTTGTCGGGGCGTGCGCTTTTGTCTTATGTTTGCCATGATTCCGGCAGCGCTGCAGCTCATGCCTATGCAGATGTTGTCGCTTGTATCAGCATATTCTCGATGAACCGATTCGATACTATAGTTGCAGGGTGATTTCTAGATCGCCATGTCATCGTAAGCATAGCTGTTTTCGTAGACAAACTCAGGAGCGATGTCGATTTCGCCCTGTTGCCATGTAATCACACCATGAAACAGTACGGGGTGACGGAATACTTCATCCTCTGCAAGCGCTTTGAACGCTTCTCCGGACAAAAGGGTTGTGTCGAATAATCGTTTTTCTCCTGTGGAGAATGTGACGAGCATCATGCCGCCGCGTAAAGGTCTTGCATCTGTAACTTTTATGCCGTCTTGCATTTCTCCTGCATAGCAAATATCATTCTTTATGTACATCCCATTCACCTCATTCCATTGGTGGAATCTTGTCGAAATGCTCGCCTTGGACGGCGAAATTCCATGCCTTGTAAGCTTCAGCTTCATGAAAAGCAAGCCATCCTGTAAGAATTTTCAGTTGTTTTCGAGGCAGAGAACCTGCCAATAATTCACCATCGATGCCGATGACGGCTTCATACTCCCCGTAATACACATGTACATGTGGCTTATGGTGCTGACCGATGTCGCGAAACAGCATATAAATGATCATGCCTCCGAAACGACTTAATTCTGGCATCCCATTTTTCCTCCCTTCCGTATATAGGATAGCACAGCAGACGAACTTCCTCAATAATTTCTTTCAGATTCCTTGACAAGCCGTCGAACGCTCTGTATAATACTATTTGTTGCCGCTTATAAGGCAGCGATGTCGGCCCGGTAGTTTAGTTGGTTAGAATGCCGCCCTGTCACGGCGGAGGTCAGGGGTTCAAGTCCCCTTCGGGTCGCCACTTCATGCGGAAGTAGCTCAGTGGTAGAGCACCACCTTGCCAAGGTGGGGGTCGCGAGTTCGAGCCTCGTTTTCCGCTCCATACGGCGACATAGCCAAGCGGTAAGGCAGGGGTCTGCAAAACCCTCATTCCCCAGTTCGATTCTGGGTGTCGCCTCCAAAACGATAGGTGAAGGAAGCACAGATTTTCGGTGATTCCTTAGGACTGCTGCAGAGATTCTGCGGCAGTCTTTTTTCAAATATAACGGTGTGGGAGGATGTATTTTGTCGCAGGAAGAATTGAAGAAGGAAATAGAGAAGAGGCGCACGTTCGCCATCATTTCGCATCCGGATGCGGGAAAGACGACGCTGACGGAGAAACTCTTGCTCTACGGCGGAGCGATCCACCTCGCAGGCTCGATCAAGTCGCGCAAGACACAGCGACATGCCGTGTCCGATTGGATGGAGATCGAGAAGCAGCGCGGCATCTCCGTCACGTCGAGCGTGCTGCAGTTCGACTACGAGGGCTGCCGCATCAACATCCTCGATACGCCCGGACATCAGGATTTCAGTGAGGATACGTACCGCACGCTGATGGCGGTAGACAGCGCCGTCATGATTCTCGACGTGGCGAAGGGCGTCGAGGCGCAGACGAAGAAACTCTTCAAGGTCTGCCGCGAGCGCCATATTCCGATCTTCACCTTCGTCAACAAGCTCGACCGCTTCGGCAAGGTGCCGCTCGACCTCATGGCGGAGCTGGAAGATGTGCTGGGCATTCGCTCTTATCCGATGAATTGGCCCGTCGGCACGGACGGCAATTACAAGGGCGTCTATGACCGCGCGAAGCGTGAGGTCGAGCTTTTTGCCGCCGACGCGAGCCACGGGCAGACGGAGCGCGTCTCCGTCTGCGGCTCGATCGACGACGAGTCTTTCATGGCGCAGCTGACGGACGAAGAGCGCCGGACGCTCGCCGACGACATCGAGCTTCTCGATGCGGCGGGCGAGGACTTTGACCGTGAGAAGGTCGATCGCGGCGAATTGACGCCAACGTTCTTCGGGTCTGCCATGACGAATTTCGGCGTCAAGAATTTTCTGGAGGAGTATCTGCGCCTTGCGCCTGCGCCTGCGCCGCGCATTTCGTCCGACGGCGTCATCGAGCCGACGGACGAGCGTTTCTCGGCGTTCGTATTCAAGATCCAGGCGAACATGAATCCCGCGCATCGCGACCGTCTCGCCTTCATCCGCATCGTATCGGGCGCGTTCGAGCGCAACATGAGCGTCTGGCACGAAAAGAGCGGCAAGCTCATCAAGCTCGCGCAGCCGCAGCAGTTTCTCGCGCAGGATCGGCAGATCATCGACGAGGCGTTTCCGGGCGACATCGTGGGGCTTTTCGACCCCGGCATCTTCTCGATCGGCGATACGCTGACGGACGCTTCGCACAAGTTCAAGTACGAGGATTTCCCCGTGTTTCCGCCCGAGAAGTTTGCGCGCGTCTCGGCGAAGGACACGATGAAGCGCAAGCAGTTCGTCAAGGGCGTCGAGCAGCTCACGCAGGAGGGGGCGATCCAGCTCTTTGTGCAGGAGGGCGCGGGTGCGGACGCCTACATCGTCGGCACGGTCGGCACGCTGCAGTTCGAGGTGCTCGAATACCGCCTGAAGAACGAGTACAATGTTGACATCGTCTTGCAGATGTAGCCATACGAGGTCGCGCGTTGGATGACATTTGCCGATGGGCGCGAGATCACGCCCGCATCCTTGCGCGGCGCAGATCGCGGCATGTTTGTGCGCGACCGTCGGGGCAATCCCGTGCTGCTCGTGAGCAACGAATGGGCGCTCGGCTGGATCACGGACAACAATCCCGATCTGCTGCTTCACGCCGTGCCTGCCGATCAAAACGAAGCGTAGGCGCTGCCATGACGAAGACTTCATGAAATACAAAGGAATGTATGCATAGAAAAACATCCTCTCGTGTCAGGGCGAGAGGATGTTTTTCTATTTGCTGTCATCTGCTTTTGTGCCGATCTGTTGAAGACGATAATTTCCAGCCGACGGCAGCTTTGCGTGCTGCGATAAAGTCGGCGTAGATGCCGTGCGCGGCAAGAAGCTCTTCGTGTGTTCCGCGCTGAACGATCCTGCCGTCTGCGACGACGAGAATTTGTGCGGCATTTCGAACGGTGTTCAGTCGATGGGCAATCATGATGACGGTCTTGTTCTGCGTCAGCGCTTCGATTGCCTGCTGCAGCCGATCCTCGTTCTCCGGATCGACATTTGCCGTCGCTTCGTCGAATATGATGATGGGCGCGTCCTTGAGGATGGCGCGGGCGATGGAGATGCGCTGTTTTTCGCCGCCCGAAAGATTCGCGCCGCCCTCGCCGACCACTGTTTCGTAGCCGTCCGGCAGCTGCATGATGAAATCATGGCACGCTGCCTTTTTTGCTGCTTCAATGACTTCTGCGCGGGTCGCCTGCGGACGTCCGAAGCGGATGTTGTTCTCAATCGTGTCGCAAAAGAGGTTGACGCGCTGAAAGACAATGCTGATCTGCGCCATTAGAGACTCAAGCGTATATTCTTTGATATTGTGACCGCCGATGGAGATGGCGCCCGCATCGACATCCCAGAAACGTGCGATGAGATGGCACAGCGTCGTCTTGCCGGAGCCGCTCGGTCCGACAATCGCCGTCAGACTACGCGCGGGAATCTTTGCAGAGATGTCGCAGAGGAGAGGCTTTTCGCCGTAAGAAAAAGATACATGGTCAAATGTGATGTCATGATGTGCGGGCGCAATATCTTTGCCGTCCGCATCGAGCTGCGGTATGGCGTCCGTTTCGTTCGCCTCGTCGATGGAGGCGCATACGGCGCGAAGCAGGGCAAGCGCGCTGCCTGCGGACTCGATCTGCTTATAGGCGATGAAGGAGAACACGATGCACATGACTGCGTCCAGCAGCGTCATTGTTCCCGTGAGATGTGCATAGAGGGCGGCGGCGATGATCAGAATGCTGAAAAAGCGCAGCGTGATTTCCTGTGCCGCTATATAGGGAGTAAAGAGCCGCTCCATTGCAAGATTGGCGCGTTCGCTTTCGGCAAGCGCACGGCGCACACGCGCATCTCCTCTGCCTGTGAGATTGAACGCCTTGATGACGTGCATACCGTGCAGCTGCTCAAGCACGGCTTCAACGAGCAGCGCCTGCGCCGCCTGTCGTTTCGGTGCGAGCAGACGCGACTTTGTCTCCATAGTCGCCGTGATCCATAGATAGACGGCGATGCCGATGATGAATACTGCGCCGATGCGCCAATCGAAGATGAGCAGCATCGGGATGAGGACGAGCGTGTTCAGAAAACCTGTCAGCGTGTGGACGAGCACCCTGGATGCCGTTTCCTCTACATCACCGAGTACCGTCGTTGCGACCCCCGTGATCCGCCCGAGACTGGTTTCGTTGAAATAACCCATCGGGACGCGCTTGAGATGCTCACCGATGGCGATGCGCTTGTTCGCTGCCATGAAGTAGCCCGCATGGACACGCTGCAGCTGCGAAATATATTCGGCTGCGGATCTGCCGAGGATGCTGACGGCGAGGATGGCAAGCGCCTGTATCGCCGTATCCGTACCATTCGCGTGCTCGATAAGCCCCTTCAAGACGACGTAGAGCGCCGCAATCTGCAGGGCGTGGAACACGGCGTAGAGCACGCCGAGCAGAACCGAATAATTGAGGTTTCTTTGTTCCCTGCCGGCAAACGCCCAGATTTTTCGGAGTGCGTCAAGCATTTTCTTCACCATCCTTTGCACTGATATGCGCCTGCCACATGCTGCGGTATGCTGAAGAGTCCGAAAGGAGCTGTGCGTGCGTTCCCTTTGCTGAGACTGTACCATCTGCGATGAGGAAGATCGTGTCTGCGTCGGTGATGGTGGAGAGGCGGTGGGCGATGATGATGACCGTCTTGCCCGTGATCAGCTGGGCAACGGCACGCTGGATGATCGCCTCATTCTCCGGGTCAATATAAGCCGTCGCTTCGTCGAGTATGACGATGGGCGCATCCTTCAGCATGGCGCGTGCAATCGCAATGCGCTGCCGTTCGCCGCCCGAGAGGTGGCTGCCGCCGCTGCCGACGACGGTATCGTAGCCGTGTGCGAGCCGTCGGATGAAATCCGCGCAGCCCGAAAGCTCTGCCGCACGCTCGACTTCCGCATCGGTCGCCGAGAGCCTGCCAAGACGGATGTTCGCGCGGATCGTGTCGTCGAAAAGATAGGTATCCTGCGCGACGAAGGAAACCATATCATAGAGATCGGGCAGCGGGATGTCTTTCAGATCGCGCCCGCCGATGCGGATCATGCCGCTTTTTACATCCCAATATCCGGCGATGAGACGCGCAAGCGTAGATTTTCCGCTGCCGCTTTCTCCAACGAAAGCATTCAGTGTTCCGCTTGGGATCATGAGGCTGATATCGTTCAGGACGTTTTTCGTTCCATCGTAGTTGAAGGAGACGTGATCTGCGATGATGTCTGTCGTCTCAATGGGGCGCGATTCTATCGCATGGCGCTGCTCCTCGGCAGAGAGAAACTCGTCGACAGCATCGACGGTCGTGCCGACTTTTGCCAGCGCGTCGATGAAGTTGAGTGAGGCAAGCAGTGGACCTGCAATTCCGAGGGAGAGGATGATCGTCTGGATAAAGACGTCCATCGGCAGCGTGCCGTCTTGATATAAAAGCCATCCCACGGGCAGTACGGTAATCAGTATTGTCGGGGAGAGGACTTTCCCGAGGGACATAGGCAGCTGGCAATGCAGCATCCAGCGATAATAATAGGAAGCGTTTGCACGCACCTTTTCTGAAAACTTTTCGTAGGAAGCTGCGCCTTGGTTGAATGCTTTGATGACTTCGATACCGCCGATGTACTCGACGACAGCGGCGTTCATCTCGTTCGTCGTCTGTACTGCGCCCGCATATTTTTCCTCGTAGTCGCGCATGACAATCGCCATGAAGATCATACCGACGGGAATGGAGACGAGCGAGAGAAGCGCCATGCGTACGTCGAGGATGAGCAGATAGACGAAGATGCACAGGGGACCGAACGTATTCGCTGTCAACTCCGGCCATAGATGGGCGATCGTGCGCTCCATGCCTTCGACCTGATCGACGATCGTATGCTTCATCGAGCCGCTTGCGTGCCGGATTACGACACCGAGCGGGAGCTTGGGAAGCTTTTCGAGGATGCGCGTGCGGATGTCGCGCAGCACTGCGAATGCCGCGCGGTGCGACAGCGCAAGAGCCTGTGCATATAGGATGCTGCGCAGGGCGTAGCCGACGAAAGCGGCAAGGCATAGGATGAAATAGAAATGCGGTGCTGCCGGCGTTTCTGAGAGAAGCGCTGTAATCATTTTTGCTGCCGCCCAGTAGGGGACAATCCCCGCGAGTACGCCGATAGCCGCCAGTGCGATCGCCATGCGCAGCCGCCTGTGCTCCGCAGCGGCGAGCTGCCATAGCCGCCGCATAGGGCTTGTTTTTTCCATAGGAAATCCTCCTAAAGAGATTTGATTTTATTATCAATTATCAATTATAAAGCTGCTTGAAGTATGTGACAAGCGGTAATTTTCTCTTATCTTTGTATGTTTCTCGTGGGAGCAGGGCT
>NZ_JBQNBV010000112.1:0-6577 GCF_052169755.1 Selenomonas sp.
GCAGATCTGATCGGGACAGTCCGCGCTCTCGATGCGGATCGTGCCGCCGCCCGTCTCGATGACGTTCTCGTGCTCGCCATAAGGCACGCGAATATGGCGCTCCTCCTGCAGCTCCTGCTGTGTGAAGCGATAGATCACCACGCCGTCCTGCACGACCTCGACCGCGTCCAACTCCGGCTCTTCTTCCCCGCGAAAAGCGGCGATGAAGAGCCACGCGCCCGCCGCGCCGAGCAAGAGCGCGGCGAAAAGAGCGAAGAGACGCGCCTTCTTTCCCCCGTTCATCGAATGACCTCCACTTCTCCCGTCAGCCCCTCGCCCGCCGAGAAGCGATCAAGAAGCCCCTCGGTAATCCACACATGACCGTCCATGCCGACGAGCACCATCTCAAAATCCTGCCGCTCGCGCCAGAAAGCGGCGGCGCGATCCGCGCCCATGACGAAGAGCGCCGTCGAAAGCGCGTCCGCTCTGCCGCCCGATGACGCGACGACGGTGGCAGAGGCAAGTCCGCTCATGGCAGGCGCACCCGTCGCAGGATCGAGGATGTGCCAATAGCGGTTTCCCTCTGCATCCGTGAAGAAGCGCTGGTCGATCGCCGAGGTCACGACGGCGGCGTCCGCGACCTCGACCGTACCGAGAATCGCTCCGCCGAAAGGATTCCGAAGCCCCACGCGCCACGGTGCGCCGCCCTCGCGCGTGCCGACCGTCTCGATATTGCCGCCGAGGTCGAGGAGCGCCGAGCGCACGCCGCGCGACTTGAGCCCTGCCGCGACAAGCTCGCCCGCATAGCCCTTCGCCACCGCGCCAAGCTCGACGCTGCTGCCCTTTTCGAGCCGCGCCGTACCCGCCGCCTCATCGAGCTTGAGCTTTCCCGCTCCCGTCAAGGCGCGCGCCGCCTCGATCTCCTCTGCCGCCGGCACGCGATGTGCGCCGCCCGCAAAGCCCCAGAGCTTGAGGAGCGGCAGAAGCGTCACGTCGAGTGCACCCTTCGTCTCCTCGCGCACCGCCTCGGAGAGCCGCAGAAGCCGCATCGTCTCGGGCGCGAGCGCGGTCATTTCGCCCGCGCCGCCGTTCAAACGTGCGACGTCGCTTCCCTCGCGCATCGCGCTCCAAAGCGCATCGAGCGCGAGAAGCTGCTCCTTCGCCTCCCGCGCCGCCTCGGGTGCGCCTTCGCCATAGACCTTGATCGTCATCTTCGTATCCATCGCGAAGAACTCCTCGCTCGCCTCGTATGCGGCGTGGGAAACATCTCGGTTCGTCCGTGTTGGCAAACAGCCCGCCGCAAGAGAAGCGGCAAGAAAAACGAGCAAAAGGCACAGGGCAAGATGCCCTGCGCCTTGGGTTGCCAAAGAACGCTCATCTCTCATGCGCCGCGCTCCTGACCGATACCGATTGTGCAGCTTCTGCAAAAGAATCATCGTTACTTTTTCGCTTCATCGAGCGCTTTCGTCGAGGCTTCGATGAACTGCTCATAGGAGATCGTCGCGCCCGAGATGGCGTCGACCTTGCCCGGCTGCTGGCGCTCGACGAGCTGTGCGCCGTAGGTCGCATTCGCCTTGACGGCGTTCTGCGCCTTCTTGTAGTTCTGCGCATCGCTGACCTGACCGTTCTTCTTGCCGTAGTCCTCGCCCTTCATCGTGCCGTCCTTGTCGATGCCGAAGTACGTCGCGCTTTCGATCTTGTGATCCTTGATCGTGATGGCGATCTTGCCGTGACCATACTCGGAGTTCTCGCTGCTCTCGCCGTTATACGTGCCGTCCTTCGCCTGTGAGAGGTCGATATCGGCGATCTTCTTGACAGCGACGCCCTGCGGCGCCCCGCCGTCCTTCGGAGCGTCCTTCGCCGCCTCGTCGCCGCAGCCGACAAAGAGCGCGGCGCTGACGGCGACGCTCAAAGCCAGCGTCAAAGACTTCTTTTGCAGATTCATTCCTTGATCCCTTCCTTCGCTTTCGCCGCCGCTTGTTCTTCGGCGCTCTTCTCCACCATGTGACCATGCTCGATGACGACGCATCGCTCCGCTGCCGCACCGACTTCGGCAGAGTGCGTGACCGTGAGGATCGTATGACCTTCGGCGTGCAGTTCGCGGAAGATCTTCATGACAAGGTTCTGATTGACCTCGTCGAGGTTGCCCGTCGGCTCGTCCGCAAGTATCAGCACGGGATAGTTGATGAGGGCGCGTGCGATGCAGACGCGCTGCTGCTCGCCGCCCGAAAGCTGACTCGGCAGATGGTCGGCGCGGTCGGCAAGACCGACGCGGTCGAGCGCTTCGAGCGCTTCCTTCTTGTCGGGGATGCTGTGATAGTACTGCGCCGCCATGATGTTCTCGATCGCCGTGAGGTACGGGATCATGTGAAATTGCTGAAAGACGATGCCGATCTTGTCACGGCGAATCAGCGTAAGCTCGTGGTCAGAAACCTCCGTGAGATTGATGCCGTCAAGCATGACCGTGCCGCTCGTCGCATGATCCATGCAACCGATGATGTTCATGAGCGTCGTCTTGCCCGAGCCGGAAGGGCCCATGACGGCGAGCCAGTCGCCTTTTTCCACCGTGAGGTTGACATTGTCGAGCGCCTTGACCTTGCCGTTGTACGCCATAGTCACGCCCTTTAACTCCAATAGACTCATAAGACCCTCCTACTCTCCCCGCAAGACGATGGCGGGATCAACGCTCGTCGCGATGCGCACGGGGATGAGGCTCGCGACGCCCGTCACGATGACGGACAAGATGACGGCGAGCACGGCGATGCCCGGGGCAAAGGCGATGCCGCGCGAAAAGACGTTCAGGCTCACGCTCTGCGCGAAAAGGTAGCCGAAGCCGCTGCCTAAAAGACCGCCAACGAGACCGAGCACACAGCCTTCTCCGAGAAATTCCACGACGATATTGCCGTTCGATGCACCAAGCGCTTTCTTGAGGCCGATCTCACGGCGGCGCTCGGTGACGACCGCCGTCATCGTCGTCGTCACGCAGATGAGCGTCAAAATGAGGACGATGATCGTCACGAGCAGGATCAAGATTTCGAGCTTCTTCAAGACGTTGAACTCCGAGTGCGCGATCTGCTGCACTTCCTGCGGCTCGATGCCGGCGTTCGCCGCACGCACGGCGTCCTCGACGGATTTCAGGCTCTCGCCATCGGCGACGATACTGAGCTGTGCAAGACCGATGGCATCCGGCTTCTCGGCGATCTTTTGCAGCTCATCGAGATTCAAAAAGGCGAACTGCTCTTCCTTGCCGCCCGTCGAGACGATACCGGAGACGGTGAAGGGCATCATCGCTTTGCCCTCGCCCGCACTGACGGTGACAGTCTGACCGATGAGCTTGTCCGTATCACGCGCGATCTTCGATGCCATCTCCGATCCTATGAGGATTTCCCGTTCGCCTGCTTTCGGATACTCGCCCTTGACCATCCAATAGGGGCTGACCTTCCTGACCTCGGAAAAGTCCGTGCCGCCCGTCAAGACCGGCTGCTTATTGACCTCAAGCCGCTCATAGAGGAAGGGAGCGACGCCGACGACATCGCGGTCTGCCAGCGAAGCGCGCACCTTCTCAAGCGATGCACCGCCGAAGGTCTTTGCCTCGCCTGCGGGCAGGAGAAGCACGTTCGCGCCGTAAGCGCGGAACTCGCGCCCGAGCTGCGCCGGCACCTCACGATAGACCGTAATCATGCCCGAGATGATCGCCGCGCCGACCGCGACTGCCAAGAGGGCGACGAACATGCGGGCTTTCTGGCGAAAGAGCGCCCGCACGATCATGCGCAGAAACATTTCCAGTTTTTTTATTCTTCCTGCCATATCGAATCACCTGCCATGAAGGACGCTTGCGGGCTGCAAGGAGAGAAGCATACGGATGGCGGGCAGGCTGCCGATGAGGAGCATCAAAGCCATGAGTCCGCCCACGATGGGAATGACGACGAGATTGTTCGCGATGCTTGAGCCAAAGACCGTCTGACCGATCGCCTGTGCAAGCGCAAGTCCGCCGAAGTAGCCGACGGCGCCGCCCAAGATGCCTGAAATGAAAATTTCCGCAAGAACGACGAGCACGACGGAGAGGTCGGTTGCGCCAAGCGCTTTCATCAAGCCAAACTCGCGGCTTCTTTCCATGATGTTCGCGCTGACGAGATTGGACACGCCGAGCGCCGCCGAAAGAAGCGAAAGCCCCGTGATAAGCAGCATGAGCATCTGCGTCTTTTCGAGGATCTTGCCCTCGGACTCGGCGATCTGACGCACGGGCTGCGCAGAAGATCCGGGGATCGCCTCCTCGATCTGGAAGGCGATGGAGCTGACATACGCCGTGCAGTACCAGATCTCGCGCTCCTTCTGCGAAAGGCGCTCGGGGTTCTCCGCCGCCTTTCGCGCAAGGTCGTTCTCAGGCGTCGTGACGGCGGAAACCTCGATCTTGTCGATCTTTCCCTGTACGCCCAAAAGCTCCTGCGCAAGCGCAAGGTTCACGGTCAGAGCCTCGTCCTCTGCACCGCCGCCTGTGACGACACCCGTGATCTTCAGCGTCTTTTCTGCGCCGTCTTTCGTGCGGTAGGAGACCGAATCGCCGGGCTTCAAGCCCAGCGCGCCCGCGAGCTTCGTTCCCACAAGCGCTTCGTCGGGGCTTTCCGTCGGCCACGCGCCGTCGATCTTCCACCACGACTTCATTTCCTTCTCGCCCGTCCGCATCTTCTCGCCCGTCGGCAGCTCGACCTCATGATCGAACCATGTCCCCATGACGGGTACATTCCTGCCGTCCGCAAGCGCGACTTCACCCGAAAGCTCCGGTGCGAACGCGACGATATTGTTCGTCCAGAAGATCGTCTTGATCTTCGCCGCATCCGCCTCGTTTAAGTATTCCCTGCGTCCGCCCTCAAGACCATAGACATCCTGCAGCACAGAAGCATTGCGCGGCGTGACGGTGATGTTCGCCCCGTAAGCTTTCAGTTCTTGATTGACCTTCTCACCGATGTCAAACATGACGTTGAGCATGGCGGCGGCGAGCGATACGCCGAGAGCCGCCGTCAGCGCGATGAGGAAGAAGCGCTTCCTCTGGCGAATCAGAGCGCCTTTTACCATCTGCCAAAACATTGTATCCCTCCTTCACGCATCAGCGGAACACGTCACGCGCCTTTTCCAAGGCTTCCTGCGGCACGCGCAGCTTGCCGTCCGCCACACTGTACTCGATGGGGATCGGGTTGCAGCCGCCCTTCGTGCCGATCGTCGCCTTGTTCATCATGACGTCGCAGAGACGGCAGATGACTTGACCATCCTTTTCATAGTAGCCCGTCGGACCGCAGATCTCGCAGGCGTCAAGCCCGACGCCATAGGAGTTGCCGCCCTTTAAGATCACGATGTAGCGCACCATCTGCCCGCTCGCTGTCTGATAGACGAAGCGATGCAGATGCCCGTCGTTGACCACCGAGAGATCCACATCGACAGAGCCGTCGACCGCCGTGACGGGGACAGCCGGCACGAGTTCTTCCTTGCGGTTCGCATAGCTCGCGCCGAAACTCGACAGAAAGACCATGCCCGCGAGGAACAGCACCGTCGCCGTCCCCCAGCGCCGCTTGTGCATCGCCTGCATGATCATGCGGCGATACTGGGCGGGATTCGTGCCGGCAGGACGCTCGGGTTTTTTCTGCGAGAAGAGCGTCAGCGGCACAAAGAGCAGCGCGAAGAAGATGATGAAGATGAGCCACGATGAGCGGTCGATGATCGGCGCCATGATGGAAAGAAGCGCCGCGCTGTCGAGGATGTGCCGCGCCATCAGCACCTGCACAAGGAAGATGCCCTGCTGAATGAACATGGCGCCCGCCTGAATGACGAATACGAAAAAGAGCCTTCTCGGATTGAGCGCCGCCGCCGCCTTGTAAGCGACATAAGAACTGACGACACCGAAGAACATCCCTGCCGCAAAGCCTGCGAGCTTCACGGCGACCGTCTGCGTCATGTAGTCGCCCGCCGCCGATATGATCGTGCCGATGGGAATGAGCCAAAGTTCCATGCCGTGATAGAAGAAGAGCAGAACGCCGATAGCGCAGGCAGAGACTTGCAGCGGTCTTGAAAACGTCTCCCTTTGCCCTGCGCCGCGCACGAGCACAACGACGAGAATGATCTCCGCAATCATGGCGAAAGCGATCGCACCGGCCTCGGCGACCTCGCGGCTCACGGCGTTTCGCGTGCCAACACGCGCCGCCACAATGGCGACGGACAGCCAAAAGCCCCAATGAATTGCGGTGTTATAATTGCGGCGATACTTTTCGAGCGGCAGCCGCCGCAGGATGGCGAAAAGGATGCCGAGCGGCACAGCAAGCGTCAGCACCTGCTCCATCGCCGGCACAAACTGTTGCAGGAACATCTGCAGCATATTCTACACCTCACTTTAAGGAAGCGCTGATAAAATGAGGTCGCCCAGATTTGCACAGATGCGCTGTATCTATAGCGGTCAACGTCAACCAATCATGCGGCGCGCTTTGCACTTGCATTCTTGGGACGTTTTCGCATACGAGCCGTTGCCCAATCAGCTTCACCCTTTCAGGGTTCGCTTCTTGGACGGCTCAGCAAGGAGACAAACCACAGGCGTAGCGGTGCTACGTCGAGG
>NZ_JBQNBV010000113.1:0-6574 GCF_052169755.1 Selenomonas sp.
AACTGAACAGTTTCCAAAATGGAACTTTTTGCGTCAATTTATTTTACAACTTCCCAAAAGCCGCCCGTACAAGGCGGCAGAGAATTGACAAGTAAATTTCAGCAAAGTGGACGCTGGTGTGTGCGGTTTATTCGGGCGAGGCGTCGCTTTTCGGAGAAAAAAGTCATCTTTGCATACTTTCAACCCGTTCGACGCGGACGTTTACGTCGTAGAAGGTGCTGCCGCCGCCTTTGTCGGTCAGGCGCTGGCTGGTCAGCATGTTGATGCCGCACTTTTCTTTGCAGTAGGTGCGCCACCAGACGCCTTCGCTGACGAGTGTGCCGGAGCGGACGTGGCGGCTCAAGGAGAGCGTGAAGGCGGCTGTGCCGCGCTCGTTGCTGCATACGACGGGATCACCGTCCGAAAACCCCAGTTTCTCGGCGTCGTCAGGGTGCATCAGCAGCCGCATGACTTTGCCGTGCGAGAGTTCTTCGCGTTCGTTGAAGGATGAGTCGAGGATGCGTGCGTCGGGGGCGCTGATGAATTGGAACGGCTCCTCGTCGCCGTGGGCGGGGAAGTAGTCGGGCAGGGGCGGCTCTTCTTTCGGGTTCAGCAGTTCGATCTTGCCCGAGGGTGTTTTGAAGTCGAGCTTGTAATCTTCGGGCAGAGGAAGGTCAACGGGCAGGCCTGCGGCGAGAGCCGCTTTGTCTACGGGGAGCGGCCATGCGTCGGTTGAGGCGATCAGCTCTTCGATGAGTTCGGTCTCGCTTTTTTGGAAGAACGGGTCGTTAAGCCCCAGGACGTCGGCCAGCAGACAGGCGACAGTCCAGTTGGATTTTGCCTCGCCGACGGGCGAAATGACGGCTTCGCCGCGCTGGATCGTGTAGTGTCCATAGGCTGCATAGATGTCGCTGTGCTCCAGCGAGGTTGTCGCCGGCAGCACGATATCGGCATAGAGCACCGTGTCGGTTAGGAAGCGTTCGTGTACGACGGTGAAGAGGTCGTCACGCAGAAGGCCCTCGGTCACTTTCTTCTGGTCAGGCGCTGTGCAGGCGGGGTTTGAGGAGTAAACGAAGAGGCTCTTGATGGGCGGCTCCAAGGCGGATGTCAGAGCATTGCCGATCTCGCACATGTTGACGAGACGCACGTTTTTCCGCAGGTCGGGGCGCTGCACGATGTCCTTGCTGAAGGCGCGGCTGCCCGGGACAGAGGAGAGGAGACCGCCGCCCGGCTTCTTCCATGCGCCGACGGCGGCGGGCAGAGCGAGCAGGAGGCGCGTCGTCATCGCGCCGTTCGTATAGCGCGAGAAGCCGCTGCCCAGACGAATGAAGGGGGCGCGCGCCTTGCCGTAGGCGAGGGCGAGTTCTCGTATGGCCGCGGGGGAAAGTCCTGTGACGGCAGCGGCGCTTTCCGGCGTATGGCGCGGCAGGACATTTTTTTTCAATTCCTGCCAGCCTTGGACATGTGCGGCGAGGAAAGCCTCGTCCGTGAGTCCCTCTTTTTCCAGTACGTGAAGCAGTGCGAGCGCGAGTGCGCCGTCTGTGCCGGGACGTACGAGGAAGGCGCGGTCAGCTTGCTGCGCCGTAGCCGTCTCGTAGGTATCGACGCACCAGATCTTGGCGCCGCGCTGTTTCGCCAGCCGCACGTCGTGTGCGAAATGAATGTCCGTTGCGAACATGGATAGACTCCAGAGGATGATGAGATCGCTTTGCTGCGCTTCCTGCGGACGGATGGCAAGGGTCGATCCCATGACGGAGTTCCAGCCATGACGCTTCGCGGGAGAGCAGATCGTGCGGTCAAGCTCTGCCGCTCCGAGCGTGCGAAAGAGTGCATGGTAGGCATCGTGCTGCAAAAGCCCCATCGTTCCTGCGTAAGAGTAGGGCTGTATGGCTTCAGCGCCGTACTGCGCGATGATTTCCTGCCAGCGTGCGGCGATCTCCTGCACCGCTTCTTGCCATGAAATCGGGCAAAATTCGCCTGCGCCTTTCTTCCCCGTGCGCTTGAGCGGCGTGAGCAGGCGGCGCGGCGAATGGACGGTGCGCTCGTAATGTGCCATTTTCGGACAGAGCGTGCCGCGCGTGAAGCTGTGCGTGGGATCTCCCTTGACCTTTCGGGCGCGTCCGCCCTCGACCTCGACGAGAAGACCGCAGCAGTCGGGACAGTCATAAGGGCAGACTGAGCGCAGAATTTCCATGATAATTCCTCCTCGTATAATATGTAAAGCAAAGAACGGTGAAGTTGTCTTTCTGGCATGGGCAAACTTTCGGGATATATGTTCAGCCGTCATACGAAGCGGCATGTGTTGCTTTTTCGCCCGTTTCTTGTAATGGCGTCTTCAAAACGGCACGCTGTGCATATCCTCACGCTCTTACCGGAAACTTAGCCAATCGGTCTGCGTCTGCGGCTTGACTTCTTGGAGTTTCATAGCAAAAAGAAAAGCACCCGTCGCAGGTGCTTTTCTTTTTGCTCATGCTTCTGTGTGCATTCGCTAAGATGCTGCTGCCGATCAGAATGCGGGAACGATCGCGCCTTTGTATTTTTCGTCGATGAACTTTTTGACTTCCTCGGACTTCAGCGCTTTCATCAGCGCTTGGATCTCGGGGCGCTTCTCGTCTCCGACGCGTACGGCGATAATGTTGACGTAGGGGGATGTGCTGTCCTCCATGAAGAGCGCGTCTTTCGTGGGCACGAGGTTGGCTTGTATCGCATAGTTCGTATTGATGACGGCGGCGTCGACGTCATCGAGCGTGCGCGGCACTTGGGCGGCTTCGACTTCCTGAAATTTGAGGTTCTTCTTGTTTTCTGCGACGTCATGCACCGTTGGGTTCGTGCCGGAGCCTTCTTTGAGCTTCAAGAGGCCGGCTTTTTCGAGAAGCAAGAGCGAGCGCCCGCCGTTTGTCGGGTCGTTGGGGATGGCGACGGATGCTCCGTCAGAGAGTTCGTCGAGCTTCTTGATTTTGCGCGAGTAGACGCCCATCGGTTCGATGTGGATGCCGCCGGCGTTCGCGAGCTTCATTTCTTTGTGCTCGGCGATGAAGTTATCGAGGTACGGCAGATGCTGGAAAAAGTTCGCGTCGAGTTCCTTGTCGTTCAGCGCGATATTTGGCTGCACATAGTCGGTGAATTCGACAACTTCGAGCTTGTAGCCTTCCTTTTCGAGGAGCGGCTTGATCGTCTCAAGGATCTCGGCGTGCGGCACGGGTGTTGCGCCGACCTTGATGGTCTTGGATGCGGCGTCTTGTCCGCCGCATCCTGCGAGGGCGAGTACGGCGAGTGTGAGCGTCGCAAGGATGGTGAGAAGTTTTTTCATGATGTTCCTCCTTGTGAATGGGGATGTTTCGGTGAAAGCCAATGGAGACTGAGCCTTTGGCAGCTTTCATGAATGTTGCTTTTTATTTAATCCGTCCGCCAGGCGGTTGCCTAGGAACTGGACGATTTGCACGAGGACGATGAGAATGACGACGGTCGCGATCATGATGTCGGGCCGGAAGCGTTGGTAGCCGTAGCGAATCGCTAGATCGCCGAGACCGCCGCCGCCGATCGCGCCCGCCATCGCCGACTCGCCGACGAGAGCGATGATGACAGTCGTGAGCTGGGCGACGATGCTCGGCATGGCTTCGGGGAGAAGCACACGCCGCACGATCTGATAGGGCGTTGCTCCCATGGCGAGGGCGGCTTCGACGAGGCCGGCGGGCACCTCTTTGAGCGAGGTTTCGACCTGCCGCCCGATGAAGGGGATCGAGGCGAGGACGAGCGGCACCATCGCCGCTGTCGTACCGATGGAGGTGCCGACGATGAAGCGCGTGAAGGGGATGATCGCGACCATCAGGATGATGAACGGGATCGAGCGCAGCGCATTGACGACGGCGCCGATGGAGCGATTGAGCGGCAGGCATTCGAGAATCTGCCCCTTCGCCGTCGTCGCGAGCAGCACGCCGAGCGGTATGCCGATGAGACTGGCGACGATCATGGAAACGACGACCATGTAGACCGTTTCACCGAGCGCTTTGGTGAGGAGCGGCAGCATATCAGCGGACATAGCCGATCACCTCTTTCTTCAAGTCGCGCGTATCGAGGTAGGCGAGCGCACGGTTGATCTCTGCCTGCTCGCCTTTGATACCGACGATCATGCGCCCGTAGGGCACGCTTTTGATCTGATCAAGCGTGCCGTAGAGAATCGAAACTTCGATGGGAAAGCGGCGGATGACGTCGGCGATCACAGGATCGTCAGCGCGTTCACCGAGGAATGTCAAGCGAAGGAGCAGCTCGCCGCCTTCGATCGGCTCCGGCGACAGATCCTTTTGGCGGTAGTTGATCGGCAGGTCGTTCGATAAGAGCGTACTGACGAACTCGCGTGTGATCGGCTGCTGCGGCTTCGTGAAGATGTCGAGCACGGAGCCTTTTTCAGCGATGACGCCGCCCTCGATGACGGCGACTTTGTCGCATATATCCTTGATGACCTGCATCTCGTGCGTGATGATGACGACGGTCAACCCGAGCTTCTTGTTGATGTCGGCGATGAGCTGCAGGATGGATTTTGTCGTCTGCGGGTCGAGCGCACTCGTCGCTTCGTCGGACAGGAGCACTTTCGGATCGGACGCAAGCGCACGCGCGATGCCGACGCGCTGCTTCTGTCCGCCCGAGAGCTGCGACGGATACTGCTGCGCTTTGTCGGCAAGACCAACGAGCGCGAGCAGCGGCTCGACCTTCTTTTTGATCGTCTGCTCGTCTGTGCCGGACAGGCGCAGAGGGAAGGCGACGTTGTCATAGACGGTCGCCGATGACAGCAGATTGAAGTGCTGAAAGATCATGCCAATGCCCTTGCGCGCTTTGCGAAGCTCGGCTTCATTGAGCGCGGTCATATCTTTGCCGTCGACGATGACCTTGCCTTCGGTCGGACGTTCCAACATGTTGATGCAGCGGATCAGCGTCGATTTGCCCGCGCCCGAAAGCCCGATGATGCCATAGATCTCGCCGCGCCCGATGTCTAGGTCGATGCCGTTTAACGCCGTGACTTCGCCTGCCGTACTTGCGTAGCTTTTCTTAATTTTTGAGAGCTGTATCATGCTCACGGAATCACTTCCTTGTGCCTGCGCCGACGTGCGGTGGCAGGAAAGTATCATACCAAATTTATATGATTTGCATGTTATCATAGACGCGGCGGCTTGTCAAGATGTTTGCTGACCGCATCTTCTCTATTGTACGGGATTTGTTCCGTTTTGTATAGATGAATAGAGAATTTGAAAGAAAAAACTCGAAGCGGATGTCGGCTTTGCACTTGGCAGGTGATTTCTGTCATGCAAAAGTATTGTTTCCCACAGTGAGCTTTGCTATAATGTTCGCGAATGAGACACGAGGGACGGCGAGGCTGTCGCTTTGCCAAAGAGAGGAGCCGGATGATTCGCATGACAGCAGAGGAAAAACGCAAGGGTGAAATGGCGACGGTCAAAAAAATGCTCGAAATCTACTGCCGCGCACACCACGGCAAAGGCATGGCGCTGTGCGAGGAGTGTGAAAAGCTGCTTGACTATGCTTATGCACGCGTCGAGCGCTGTCCGCATATAGAGACGAAAACTTTTTGCAGCGCGTGCGAGACGCACTGCTACGCGCCTGCGATGCGCGAGAAAATCCGCGAAGCGATGCGCTACAGCGGCCCGCGTATGCTGCTGCACGCCCCGGGGATGGCGCTGCGGCATATATTCATCGAGTGGCGGGAGAAGCGTAGGGGGAAGCGTCGGTGAAGTTTCGCTTGCCTGTCGCTTTGGCAGATGTGGTATAATAAAATGAGTACGAGCTGCAAATGGGGTGAGGCGATGGGAAAATCCGTGGATGAGCAGAAGCGTGCATACGATGCCGTCTGCAAGAATGTACTTGCTGACCGATATATTTTGGCAAATATCCTCAAAGAATGTGTTGAGGAGTTTCAAAATGAAACGATTGATTATATAGCTACGAAGTGTATCCAAGGTGCGCCTGAGATCAGTACGACTCCTCTGTGCGCGGATGAGGCGGAGCTTCTGAAGCTCGATGGACTTAATACGGAAAGCAGTTCGTTGACAGAAGGCGTTGTTTATTATGATATCCGCTTCCGTGCGGTACTGCCGTGCGGTGAAAAGACGATCAAGCTCATCATCAACGTGGAGGCGCAGAACGATTTTACGCCGGGATATTCGCTTTTGAAACGTGCGATTTACTACTGCTGCCGCATGATTTCGGCGCAGTATGGCACGACGTTTTCCCATTCGGATTACGATTCAATGGAGAAGGTCTACTCGATTTGGATATGTACGCACCCAAGCAAGGCTTGGGAATACACGATCACAAAATATGCGATGCAGGAAATGAATCTCAAAGGTAAGGCACAGTCGGTGAAAGAGGAGTACGATCTGATCGTGCCCGTCATGGTCTGTCTCGGGAAGAAGCACTACAAGAAGCTGCAGGGGCTTTTGCGGCTATTAAACATCGTATTGCTTCATAAGAATGCTGACAACAGGGATGAAGTAGAAAAAGAACTGCAGGAACGGTTCCATGTAAAGGCGATGCCCAACATTGAGAAGGGAGTGGCAGAAATGTGCAATCTGAGCGAAGGCATATA
>NZ_JBQNBV010000114.1:0-6553 GCF_052169755.1 Selenomonas sp.
TGCTCCCACAAGGATTGGGCGGTTTTTATAAACCAAATCATCACAGGGACTGTGTCACATGAACCCCTAAGAATTCAAGTCTGAGGGGCGCAAACGGATTGGCTGGGCTTCTGTAAGGGCGGCGCACAATGTCCACGAAGTGGACGTTTGTGCGTGTATCTTACCGATAGCGCCTTTTCTATGCGCATGATACGACACAATGCGTCATTCGTCAAACGACACCATGTGCCTGCTTACCTCTCGGCAGCCCACAGCAGTTTGCCGACGCTTTCGCGCTCGATGAGATGCGCGGGGAAGTCGCTGACGGACTCGACGAGTTCTTCCGACAACATTTGCAGCAGCATCTTCGCTGCACGGCGGCCGAGCGCTTCATAGTCGAAAGCGACGGTCGTCAACGGCGGATACGTCACGGCGCCCATATCGTAGCCGCCAAAACCGACCACAGAGACTTCACCGGGCACAGCGACGCCGTTTTCGTGTAATGCCCGCATGACGCCGAAAGCCAGTCCATCCGTTGCACAGACGACAGCGCTCGGACGATACGAGAGAATCTCCTCCCTCTTCTCGTAGGCGGCAGCAAAGCCGAAGCCCGTTTCTACAAAATCCACACTCGCGCCGCGACTGCCGCGCGTAAACACCTCGATGAAACCGTCCTTGCGCTCGACGCCGACGGCGCGATCCTTCTCCGTGACGCCGACAAATACGACGCGCTCATGCCCCATGCGCCGCATATAATCGCCGAGCAGACGCCCCGCGCCGAAATCATTGACCTTGATATACTTGACTTTTTCATGCTGCTGCCCGACAAAAAGCACGGGGATATCGCGTTCCTTGAGCTTCGCAACGAGTGCAAGATGCTCATCGGTGATGCCGATGGAGTCAACAATGATGCCGTCAGAGCCGCGCTGTGCAAGATGCTCAATGCTTTCCAGCTCGCGCGACGCATCAAGAAAAGAGGCTTGGAAAAGCGCTTGGCAGCCGACTTCGTCGAGCGCTTTCGCCATCCCCGTAAGCAGCTTGCCGCCCGTCGGCGAATCGACACGCGGCAGGACGACGCCGATCATGCCGCTCTTCTTCGCCTTCAAGCGGCGGGCAAAGGCATTGGATGAAAAGCCCGTCGCCGCAATCGCCTTTTGAATGCGCTCTGCTTTCTCCTCACTCACATAGCCTTGGTTCAAATAGCGCGAAACCGTACTTTTCGACACGTCGGCAAGCGCCGCAATATCTTGAATCGTCACCTTTCGTTCCATTCAAAGCCCCCCAATTCCCAAAAACTTCCCTCGATCTTGTCCAACTTCCTGTCTGCCGAAATCACGAAATTCGGTACGATGTCCTGCGTTGAAAATACGAAGAACGATGCGGCTTCCGCACCGTCTTGGAAGAATACTTCAATCGCTGTCTTATCCTTATAGATATGCAGCTTGAGCGAATCGCGCACCGCTAAGCGAAAGCGACGCACCCCGCGCCCGCCGCACTTCATGCCGTGACGCTCGATCGTCATGACCGATGTACGGCGCTGGTAGGAAAAGCGCACATATTCCCCCGCTCCGATATACGCAAGGTCGATATGCACCTGCTGCGCATCACCGAGCAGAATCTCCAGCTCGATCTCCGATTTCTGCGCGATCATCTGCCCAAATTCCACCGTTCGAGCGGCGGTGAACTTTCGCGCCTCGCCTTTTCGAAGCGCTTTCATCTCCTCCAACGGCGCATAAAAGAGCCTGCCGTCCGAAAGGCGCAGCTCTCGCGGCATTGTCAGAGAAAAGAGCCAGCCCTCTTCTCTCGTCGGATACTCCTCCTCCAAGTCGGGCATCCCCATCCAGCCGAAGAGGATCGCGCGCCCCTCATGCAAGAACGCCTGCGGCGCATAGAAGTCAAAACCCTGATCAAGCTCATGAAACGCGCCGTGCTGAAACTCCAACGAATCGGCGTCAAACTTTCCTGCGATATAGCCCGACTGGTAAAGATTCTGCCAACGATACTCCTCGGCTTCAAGCCCCTGTGGCGAAAAGAGCAGCACATCGCCCTCTGCAAGAGGCAGAAACGTCGGGCATTCCCACATGTAGCCGAAGTCCGGCAGATCCGTCTTGATCTCGCCCGCAAGCTGCCATGCACCCGCCTTCTTCTCATAGAGCACGGCGCGACCTTTCTCCTCTACCGTCTGCGCACCGAGTACGAGGAACTCGCGTCCGTCCTTGAGGAAGCGGTTCGGATCGCGAAAATGTGCCGTATAGCCCGACGGCTCATGCTCGATGATGATTGCATCCTTCTGCACGATTCCCTTTTCCGGCTGCCACGATGCGATTCGCTGCATCGGAATGCGCTTTTTACCGTCCCTGCAGTTGCATGTATAGACGAGCCGTAGAGCATCGTCTTCGACGAAGCCCCCGCCCGAGTAGCAGCCGTCCTTGTCGTGCATATCGCTCGGCCAAAGGGCGAGCGCCGGCAGACGGTAATGCACAAAGTCCTCTGTCTCGACATGCCCCCAGCACTTATGCCTGTGCTCGACGCCCAAGGGATTCCACTGGAAGAAGATATGATACTTGCCCGCAAACCAAGAAAGCCCATTGGGGTCATTGACAAGACCGAACGGCATTTCCAAGTGAAAATCATTGTGCCAACGATGGCGCAGAGGGAATCCCTTGCGCACCTTGGCATCAATCGCAGCCTTATCGAACAACTTCTCGAACGCTTCTTTTGCCATGCTCTCACTCCTTCGGATCAAAGAGCGTATACGTCAAACCGAAAGCGACGCCGAAGCCGATAGCATTGACGAGCAAATATTCGGGCAAATGATCCATATAGAGGAGCGTGCCCGGCAACACCGTCACGCCCATGCTCGTGCCTGCAAGGTGCATGATACTCGACGCAGCACCCGCGCAGGCGCCGCCCGCGAGTGCATAAAGGAACGGCTTCATCAGCCGCAGGTTAATGCCGAAAATCGCCGGCTCCGTGATACCGAGGAACGCCGGAATCGCCGACGAAATGTAGAGGGCGCGCTTCTTCTTGTTCTTTGTCCGCGCTGCCACAGCAACGGCGGCGCCGCCCTGCGCGATGATCGCGCCCGTGATGATCGCATTGAACGCATCGCGTCCCGTCGAAGCGAGCAGCTGAATCTCCAGCGCGTTGAACACATGATGAATGCCGCTGACAACGATGACCTGATGCAGGCCGCCGACGACGAAGCCGCCAATGCCGAACGGCAGCTCAAGGAACGCACGCACCGCGCCGAACACGGCAAGCTCCAGCGTGTGCATGATGGGGCCAACGATCAAAAGCCCGACGATCATGCACGAAACGAGCGTGAGGAACGGCGTGAAAATGAGATCCACGACGTCCGGGATAAACTTCTTGAGCAACGCCTCGACCTTCGCGGCGAGAATGCCAAGCACGAGCGCCGGCAGTACCGAGCCTTGGTAGCCGACAACGGGGATCGAAAGCCCCAGAAACACCATCTCAATCGGCTTCGCATCGCCGCTTGCGATCGCATAGGCGTTCGGCAGCTGCGGCGCGACGAGCATAAGCCCCAAAACGATGCCGATGACAGGCGTGCCGCCGAACTTCTTCATTGTCGACCAGCAGACGAGCGCGGGCAGAAAGGCGAACGCCGTATCCGTCAAGATCTGGCTCATGCGCACGAGATTGTCGCTCATCTCGACGCCAAGATTCTGCAGCATACCGCGCACGCCCATGAAAAGCCCCGTCGCGACAAGCACAGGGATGATCGGTACAAAGACGTCGCCAAACGTGCGCGAGATCTTCTGCGCCGTCGACATCTGCTCGTACGCCGCCTCCTTGTTGGAGCCGCCTGCGAGCGCCGGATTTATGCCAACGAGAACATCATAGACCTTGTTGACGAAGCCCGTGCCGAGGATGATCTGATACTGCGCCGCTGCGAAGAACTGTCCCTTGACGCCGTCGATATTCTCGACCGCCCTTTCCTCGATCTTCTCCTTGTCGTTCAAGATCAGGCGCAGGCGCGTCGCGCAATGCTCTGCCGCACGAATATTCGTCATACCGCCGATATGGTCGAGGATCTCACGCGCCACGCGCTCCTCGTCGCTCATCGAAGCGTAAGCGGGATTCGAGCCCGCTGCAGTCTGCGCTTCCTCTGCCTTCAGCGCTTCTTCTGCCGCCTCACCTTCGCCCGGCGCAACGACCTTCTGGTCGCCAAAGGAGACTGTGATAGCGCCATAGTCCGCCGCGTTCGTTACAACGATCGGCGTCGTCGTATCGTAGCCCGCCGCACGGATCGCCGCTTCGTCGAACGCAATCAAGAGATCGCCCTTCTTGATCTCAGCTCCTTGCTCCACATGCGCCGTGAAGTGCTTGCCCTCAAGATTCACTGTATCCAGACCGACATGAACGAGCAAATCGACGCCATCTGCCGAATGAAGTCCGATCGCATGCTTCGTCGGAAAGAGTACGGTCACTTCGCCGTCAAACGGCGCGACGACCTTACCCTTTGGGTTCTTCACCGCAGCGCCGCGCCCCATCGCGCCGCTGCAAAAAGCAGGATCATTGACTTCCTTGAGTGCAACGAGATTTCCTTCTAAGGGGCTTTCCAGCAACAATTCCGCCATTCCCAATTTCTCCTTCCCATGAAATCGGTTTCATAACATTATCTTTATCTTACCTTGCACAAGAATTGTTGTCAATAGATTAGAAGGAAGTTTCACTCAGTATTTACGGAAAGGAATAGCCTCCGTACAGCTGCTGCCGCACGGAGGCTCTTTCCCCGATATGCTTTTTCCTGTTCCTCAGAACGCCCAGTTCACATGAGCGCTGCCCGTGACGCCCTGGCGTTTTCCGGATGACTATACCTTATGTCAAGGCAAACAAACCTTCAAAGCAAATGATGCATCTTGCCAATCTCACGAATCTTGTCCATAGAGATGTCCGACACTTTCGCAATCATTTCCAACGGCAATTTCTCTTTCAGCATCCCAAGGATGACCGCCGTCTTTCCCTGTTCCATGCCCTGTTCCATGCCGCGTTCCATGCCGCGTTCCATGCCACGTTCCATGCCACGCATCTCAGCTTCATTTGTGAGCATTTCCATTGCTTCACACATATTTCTCGCTCCTTCCTCTGTTTCTTTGAGATATCTTACCCGTTCTGCCAATACATCATAATACATATCATCCGCCTGTGTACAACGGAAGTCGTGCATAAGTTTACCCAACGGCGTATCTTCGTCCATCATCGAACTGTTGACGTAAATGATATGCGATCCATCGACAAAATCTTCATTGATTCCTTTGACCACTCTTTCAACAACATAGAGCGGCAATCCTTTGGCAAGTACATCCGTCTCCGTGATGAAGATCACATACGATTCCGGCAGTTTGTCATAGTCTTCTCCCGCCAACAGCGCGTTGGCATCCATCAAGCTGCTGTTGTATCTGGCTCGGCGCTCCGCTGCGCCTTTGCCGCTGCGCTGAATCTCAATATTGAATTCCTGCCCGTCGGCAAACGCATGAATATCCAAGCGCACGCTGCGCCCTTGCAGGTTTTTCAGCGTATCTTGCGTAGTCACTTTCGTTGCCTTGAGCTGCGGCTTATCCAAGATGATTTGCAGCACCAAATCCACACATTCCAAATTGTCCTGAAACGCCGCCGTCATGAAGTCGTCGTCAAGCAGCCGAAACCCTGCCAGCACCCGCAAGAACTTCTGCCGCCATTCAGCTTTCTCATCCCATCCCATAGCGATTTCTCCTGTTCTCTTTTTTCCATTATACTATGAAGCCCCTTTCGTTACAAGAAGCGTCCAACGCATCTGTTATCCAGTTTTGCACAGCAAAACAGACACCCTCACCGTAACGGAGAAGGTGTCTGTTTACGATATTCATTTTTTCTTTCAGTCGCGCTTCTTGTTCATCCACACGGGAATGTCGAAGTTGCTGAAGCTCGGAGCTTTCGGCATCGGGGCGTCCGCCGAGGGGATCGGTTTGACACCGGGCTGCGCCCCCTGTCCTGTCACAGTCGTCGCAGAGGGGCGCTGGATGCCTACCGTATCGGTGTCGAATCCCGTCGCTATGACGGTCACGCGCACGATGTCGCCGAGCGTTTCATCGAGCGAAGCGCCAAAGATGATGTTCGCGTCAACATTGACAGCTTCTTGAATCGTCGAAGAGGCTTCGTTGACCTCGTACATACTGAGGTTCTCCGCCGAGCTCGAGATGTTGAGCAGCACACCGTGCGCTCCCTCGATGCTTGTCTCAAGAAGAGGCGATTCGATCGCGCACTTGGCGGCGGCGACGGCGGCGTTTTCGCCCGTCGCCTCGCCGATGCCCATGAGCGCCGAGCCTGCATTGCTCATGATGGACTTGACGTCGGCGAAGTCGAGGTTGATGAGCCCCGGCACGGCGATGAGGTCGGAGATGCCCTTGACGCCCTGGCGCAGGACATCGTCGGCAAAACTGAACGCATCCGTGATCGAGGTCTTCTTGTCAACGACCTGCAGCAGGCGGTCATTCGGGATCGTGATGATCGTGTCGACATGCTGCTGTAGCTTCGCGATGCCCGCCTCCGCCTTTTTCTGGCGCAGACG
>NZ_JBQNBV010000115.1:0-6552 GCF_052169755.1 Selenomonas sp.
AAGGCGATCTTGCCGTTCTTGACGCCGAAGGTCAGATAGTGAAGCGGATTGTCCGTCTGCCAATACGTGTAGTAGTCGTAGCCCGGCATACGGTGTTTTTTATGCTTCATCGAGTCGACTGCACCCGTGCCGTAAATCTTTTGCAGGATCGAGGCGTCCATGCCGACGGTCACGCCTGCGGGCGTCGCCCAGCCGTTGTTTCCCTTAACGAGGACAGACTTCACGCTCATGCCGTCCGCTGACGGCACGATCTTCACAGTGTCGCCGTAGCCGAAGAGATGATCGACGTAATGCGACTGCACGTCTTGCATCGGTCCGTAGATGCTCTCCACATAGTCGAGCGACATTCCCGACTCCACGCCGCCGAGCGACATATCCTGCGGCGTGATCCAGTCGAGACCCTCCGCGCCGCAGACGGCACTTCCGGCGGCGAGCGTCGCGCCCAGCAGCAGGCTTGCGGCAATCTTTTTCAATTTCATGAAAATACACTCCTTCTCCTACAAAAACAGTGAAAACAGCCAATCTACATTTTTCTGTGCCTCCGCGTCACCTCCCCAAAGGTTTTTCTGCCATGCCTTTTCCTGTCACTCTATTCATCGGAAAATCAGAAACTCTACTCAAAACGTATAGCTGCAGCTCAGCATGAAGTTCGTCGGCGCGACGCGGTAATTCGCGCCCGTATGCGAGGTCACGTCCGCGCGGTCGAGCACGTTTTCCACAGTCAGACGTATCTCGCTCTTCTCGTCGGGGTGGTACGCCGTACTCCAACTCGTGAGGAAGTACGGCTTGCACGCATAGGACGGCTCGCTCGAAGGCGACTGCACACGATCAGCAAGGTAAGAGCCGGTAAGCGACGAGCTCCACTTGCCCTTCTTGTAGAGGACGCCGCCCGTAAGCTGCAGTTTGCCGAAGATGCGCTCCCAGTCCGCGCCCTTGCTGCCCTTCGCCTCCGGGTTCTGCCATGTAATGCCCCAGTTCCACGAAAAGCCGTGCTTTCCTTGCGTCTCGCACGAAAGTTCCAGTCCCGTGTTGCGAAAATCTTCATTCTTGTATTGATACCTGTTATCCCGCGGTTTCCATGTCGCCGTGATATTGTCCTCGACGTCCATGTGAAAAAGCGCCGCCTTCCACGTATGCCCTGCGTGCTTCGCCTTCCAGCCAATCTCATAGGTAACGCCCGTCTGCGGCTTCAAATCCGGCGCAGGCACGAGACGGCTGCTCGCGCCGTACATCTGCGCGAACTTCGGCATGATGAAGGACTGACTGACGGAAAGATAGAGGCTGTTTTCGTGGTCGAGCTTGTGCAGCCACTGACCGGAAGCGCTGAAATTATGGTAGTTCTCATCGCGCATCGCCGCTGTCGTCCACGTCTCGCGCATACCGAAGATGCCCGTGTCGCGCTCTGTGAACTTCTGCTCCCATTGGGCAAACACGCCCCAGTTGTTGCGCATGTAGCTCGCAGGGCTAGCCGTCGAGCGAGCAGGCAGCGCTTCGTAGACTTCATGCTCCAAGCTGAAGCCGAGTACGGCGGTCGCCTTCGGATCGGGCTTCCATGTGCGCTGCAGATCGACGCCGTATGTCGTGTTGCGCTCGCGCGTGTTGTACCAATCGCCGGGCGTTTTCGCACCCGTACGCGAGATGTCTGTCGGCCCCTTCGCTTCCACCGTTCCCGTATTGAAGTAGAGGCTGCCCTTCCACGCATGATCGTGGTAGTTGAGCTGGCTCACGTACTGCTCTGTCGTGTAGGTACGCGCATGGAACGGGTCGCCGAGGCGCACGCCTGAGGACGTGCGATCCACGCGGTCGACGAAGCGCAGATAGGTCGCCTCCGTCTTGTAATAGCCGAAGAGGAAATCAATCTGCGGATTGATATGATATGTCAGTCCCGCGCTCGTCTTCTCCACATCGCGCAAGTCGGTGCGCGTCGAGCCGTTGAACTTCGCAGATATGACATCTGTCTCGGCAAGGCCGTTCAGATGCCCCCACTTGTCGTAATTGTAGTAGACGCCGAAGCGATCGTCGCCTGCGCTCACGCCGTACTGGCGCTGTCCGAAGTTGCCGAAGCCGACATGCGCTGCGTTGCTCGCGCCTTTCTTCGTGATGATGTTCACGATGCCGCTCATCGCCTCGCTGCCGTAGAGGACGGAACCCGAGCCTTTGACGACCTCGATGCGCTCAATTTGATCGGCAGGGATCTGGTCGAGGTTGTACTTGCCGCGCCATGAGATAGGGCTGCCGTTCATGAGCACGAGCGTGCCGCTCTTGAAACCGCGCACGTTCAGCTCGTTGTTCATCGTTCCCATCGAAGCGCCGGAAGGGCCGAAGGATTTATAAGCGAAGCCGTTGACCTTGGCGAGCGCGTCCGCCGCATCAGCGGCGCCGCTCTCCTTGATGGCTTCCGACGTAATGACCACGGTCGCCGCCGGCACGTCGATGTCGCGCTTTTCGCGGCGCGTCGCCGTCACGACGGTATCTTCGAGCGCATGATCGTCTTCTGCCGCTGCCACAGGCGCAGCAGAAGACTCTTCCTTTGATGCCTCACCCGTCTGCTGCGGCATTTGCGCCGCCCAAGCGGGGACGGATGTCGCCATAAATGCAGCCGCGATGGCGAGCGTGAGCATCTTCTTTTTCTTGCTTTGCAAAATACAGCCTTCTTCCATAAATTCAGTTCAAGCGGAAGTGAAACGTCTTCGTCCAGACGCCGCGCGCACCGCCGTCACCGGGGTTGAATGTGAAGCGGTAGCCTGCCGCTACCGCCGCACTGTCCATCGCGGCGTATCCCGAGGACGAGATGACGGCGACGTCTTCGATCGAGCCGTCGGACGCGACGAATATCTTGATCGTGACGCTGCCCTCGACGTCTTCCTCGATGAGATCGGGCGGATAGTCGGGACGCGCTTCCGAACGAAGGCTCGCCTCGATGCGCTCCTTGGGCGGCGGCGGGGGCGGCAGGGGCGGTGGCGGAGGCGGTTCAGACTGACTGAGACCCGTACCCTTGCCGCCTGTACCCGGTCCCTCGCCATCGCCGATGCCCGTGCCGACGCCTTTCCCTTCACCGCCTTGCCCAAAGGGATTGCCCGCACGCGCTTCTCGCTTCTGACTCGGCTTATCCGACTCCTCGGGAGGCTTCTGCTCGATCGGAGGCAAGGTCTTGTCGGGTATCACGACCTCGTCGACGGCAGGCGCCGCCTCCACCTGCGGCGGCGAGCCGCCGCCCTCGCTTCCCTCATCCTGCGCCTCATCATAGATGACGACTTCGACGTTGTCGCTCTTCTCTTTCATCGTCGCCATAGAAAAGATGCCGACAGCCGCCGCGATGAGGAAGATGATGAGATGTACACCGAGAGACGCGAGCAGAGCCTTGTATTTATCCCTCGTATTCTCCATACGCTACTTGCCTCCTGCGCTTTCGCCGGCAAGCCCAAAGCGCGTGATGCCCGCGCCCTTGAACTTGTCGAGGAGCGCATAGACCATGCCATAGTCTATGTCTTGGTCGGCGCGCAGCACGAGGGAGAAGTTGCCGTTTCTCGCGTTCTCCGCCTTGGCGCGCTCAAGAAGCGTCTTTTCCGCGATGGGCTGATCCTCAAGGAAAAGGCTGCCGTCCTTCTTCATCGTGACGACATAAGTCACGCGCATCTGCGTTTCCACATTCGCCGCCTTCGGCATATTGACGTCGACGGTCTTGAGATTCACCATGTAGAGCGTGCTGAGCATGAAGAATACGAGAAGGAAGAACATGATGTCGATCATCGGGATGATGATGATCTCGGGCTTATCGAAGCCCTTTCTGTCCCTGAGCCTCATCGCGCCGCCCCCTCATCGGAAGAAAGCGCGTCCATCGCACCCTCGACGAGCGAGAAACACTGCTCCATATCCGTCACGATGCTCTCGATGCGCTGCGTGAAGTATGCGTGCACGGCGAGCGCGATGATGGCGACGCAAAGCCCCATAGCAGTCGCGATCAGCGCCTCGCCGACGCCGCCCGTGATCGCCGTCGCCTGTCCCGACTGAAGGTTGAACACGGAAAACGCCGAGATCATGCCGCTGATCGTGCCGAGAAGCCCCAGAAGCGGCGCCATCGTCACGATGACGCTCAAGTAATAGAGCCGCTTTCGGAGCTTCGAAAGCGCGACGCCCGACTGAATCTCCATATAGGATGAAACACGCGCGGCATCTTTTTTCATCAGCTTCATCGCGCCGAAAAGAATATGGGCAAGCGCACCGCGATGCTCCTCGGCAAGCTTTCTCGCTCCCGCATAATCATCATTCGCCATGCACTGATAAAACTCTCGCGCAAAGGCGCGTCCCGTGTCCATGCGCGAAAAGTACATCGCGCGCTCAATGCCGATCGTCACGACAAAAACGGAACACAAGAGCAGCACATACATGATGGAGCCACCCTTATGGAAAAATTCAATGCCTGTCATAATTGCTTCCATGAAAAATCCTCCCAAACTGTAACTATTCCACCGCCGAGAGATGTTCGTTTCTCCCTTGCGCAAAAGATTCCCCGTATGTGCGATAGGCGATTTCCTGCACACCGAGCACGAAATCCTGTGAGCAGTTATAAATGTAGGCTTCCGTCGGCTCCTCCAAACGATGCTCACGGATCGCTTGGAGCGTCTGTAGGGACGGATCTTCGAAGTATTCCTTGCGGAACTTATCAACGTCGAATTTTCCGTGATCGTTGTATGTCGGTACAAAAAGGACATCCGGGTTGATTTGAACGAGCTGCTCCTTCGTCATAACCTGTCCGTCGCGGATGCCAAGCTCGGCTCTGCCGTTCTTCACGCCTGCATAGCGGCAGGCGTCGTCAAAGCTTGAACCGATACCTCCATAGCCCGACATCAGCGAGATTAAAACAACCGTCTTGCGCTCGCTCTCGGGGATGGCGCTGACTTTTTTCTCGATATTTTTCAGATGATCGTCCATCATCGCGAGGAGCTTTTCCCCGCGTTCGGGTACGCCCGCCGCCTGCGCGAGAAGCGTGATCGTCTCCTTGATCTCGGCGAGATTTCGCGCCCCCTTGCAGACGACGACAGTCAATCCCGCTTCTCGAAGAGACGGCACAATCGCGAGATCCCCCCAATCGGGCACGACGACGAGATCGGGATGCAGGGCGACGAGCTCTTCGACGGTCGGATTACCGACACGCTTCTCCACCTTCTGCGCCAGCTCGACGACATTCGAGCTTACGGGGTCATCCAACAATCCATTGACTGCCGCCATGTCTTCGGGCGGCACAAGGCCGAGCATGATCTCGTCGGTACTCATCGAAAGCGTGACGATGCGGTGCGGTCTTGCAGGCAAGGTGACGACCGTACCTTGACTGTCCGTGACCGTATAAGCATCCGCACCATTTGCATTGGGCGCCCCCGGCGCACGGCAAGCTGTCAACAGCAGGCACGCGATGACCATGACAATTGCCAAAAAACTCTTTCGCAACTTTTCTCCCCCTCTGCCATTCTTTTCTCCATCAGCACAACCATGCGATCGTGACTTTGCCCCAAAATAAAAGAGCCTTTTCCGCAGAAAGAAAGGCTCCATATATGCAGCGACGCCAAGGCGCACAAATGCAAAGAAGAATCCCCTTCCCATCGCTCGCGGGTCAAACGGTGATCGTCAAGCAGGCAGTTCTCCTGGCTCGGTTCATCACTCAGCTGCGCCTTCCCGGGACAATGCCCCAGTGACATCCTTGCAGCTTCGCTCCCCTCACAGTGGCGGGACCGCTCCGGCATGACCGGATTCTCTCGTAGACCCTTGCGGGTACCTGCTCCAAAGCGGAGATTTTCCGCTGTCCCTCATGAAATTATGCGTATGCTAATCTAACGCCTATGCTACCGCAAAACGTATGGCTTGTCAATGCACTTCGGCGAGGACGTCAAGGGGGCTGCCAAAAGACAGCCCCCTCCCTTTGTTTCCTATGAAAGTCTCTCTCATCCAAGCAGCGTCGCCGCACGCGCAACGCCGGCTCCGCCGTCCAGAGCCGCTTCTTTCGCTCCCCCAAGGCGCTCCGTCCGCCTACCGATGACCGTCGGATCTTTCTCCGAAGTCGTCGCCTTCGTCTTGTTCTCCGAAATGATTTCCGTGCCGCGATAAACGGTGACGTGCACGGAACCGTCTGCCATCACCTTCGTCACGGTCGTCGTTTCCTCGTCATTTCTATCGCCGGAATTCTCGCCGCGAGGCGCACCGCCGCCCGTTTCCATCTGCCGCAGGATGGCAGAAAAAGCGTCCTGCGCCGCCTCGGTCTTCTTCTTGTGCGCCGCGCCCAAAGCGCCTGCCAAGCCGTGCGCGCCAATCTTATCAATCATGCTCATAAAAACACCTCCAATTTCTATGTCGAAAGAATCAGCAGATTCCTTAAAGGGCTTCCTTTTCGGGAAGCTTCCCACGAAGATTGGATGTATGCTATAATATAGGCGGTGCTGCTACAACGGTGGCGGTCGATTCTTAGCCCCCGAATGGGGGTGCTGCTTATGGAACTGTACGATTTTTTGTCGTTCGTTTTCCTCGTAACGATTTGCGTCGTTGCATTAAAGGCAAAATAAG
>NZ_JBQNBV010000116.1:0-6527 GCF_052169755.1 Selenomonas sp.
GACTTCCGGCTCTAAGATGGGGACGAGTCCCTTGGCGATGATCTCCTTGCCGACGGCAAACTGCTGCTCGATGACGGCTTTGATGCCCTCTTTGTTCGCCTCCTTGATGACGGAGCGCATTTTCGTGCCAAAGATATGGCGCTCTGCCGCGCGGTCAAGAAGCGCGGAGAGTCCGTCGATGGGCTTCATGAGCTGGACGCCGTTTTCCTCGGCGGCGAGTCCTTTATCGACCTTCAGGATGGGGACGATGCCTTTTTTCTCCCAGAGGTAGTCCGCGGTATAGAGGTCGTCAATTTTGCGGTCCATCGTGTTTTCGAAGAGAATTGCCGCAAGAATCTGCTCTTTCGTAAACGAGGGACTTTTGATGATGCGCGTGCGCATCTCATGCACGCGCGTGAACATCTCCTCGTCATTGGCGTAGGCGCTTTCGTCTACGCCGTACGCCTTGAGCGCCTTGGGTGTAGAGCCGCCGCTTTGATCGAGGGCAGCGATGAAGCCCTTGCCGCTTGTCATGCGATTGAGTTGCTCTTGATTCATTTTGCATACCTCCTTAAACTGTTGCCAAATCCATTATACTGCGATGTGGGTGGAATGTAAATGATATTGAAAATAAATATCAAAAAATAAAAATCGTGCAGATGTCGCGTTCTGCACGATTTTTAGGGAAATGCTGAGCGGGTAATACGTTTGCGCGATGGGGGTTACTTCAAAAGCGCCATGACTTCTGCTGCCTTGCCGTCGGAGCCGAGGACTTCTTTGATCTTGTGCTCGACGAGTTCGCGGATGTAGTCGCGTCCCGGGGCGATGTACTGGCGCGGATCGAAGTGCTCGGGATGCTGCTGATAGTGCTCGCGGATGCCCGCCGTCATGGCGAGGCGCAGGTCGGAGTCGATGTTGATCTTGCAGACCGCCGACTTCGCCGCTTTTCTGAGCTGATCTTCGGGGATGCCGATGGCATCGGCGAGGTTGCCGCCGTTGTCGTTGATGATCTTGACATATTTGGGAATGACGGACGAAGCGCCATGCAGCACGATGGGGAAGCCGGGCAGACGCTTCTCGATCTCGGCAAGGATGTCGAAACGAAGTTCGGGCGGCACGAGTACGCCTTGCGCGTTTTTCGTGCACTGCTCGGGCTTGAACTTGAACGCGCCGTGACTCGTGCCGATGGCAATCGCGAGGGAGTCGACACCCGTACTCGTGACGAATTCTTCGACTTCTTCGGGGCGCGTGTAGTGCGCGTCTTCAGCGGCGACTTTCACATCGTCTTCGATGCCTGCGAGCTGGCCAAGTTCGCCTTCGACGACGACGCCGTGCGCATGGGCATACTCGACGACGCGCTTCGTAAGCTCGATGTTTTCTTTGAAGCTCAGATGCGAGCCGTCGATCATGACGGAGGTGAAGCCATCGTCGATACAGGATTTGCACGTTTCAAAATCCGGCCCGTGGTCGAGGTGCAGGGCAATGGGCAGATCTTCGCATTCGAGCGCCGCCTGCACGAGGTGCTTGAGGTAGGCGGGCTTTGCATACTTTCTTGCACCGGCGGAAGCCTGCAGGATGATGGGAGATTTCAGCGCAGCGGCTGCTTCGGTGATGCCTTGGACGATCTCCATGTTGTTGACATTGAAAGCGCCGATGGCGTAGCCGCCTTCATGGGCTTTTTTGAACATTTCCTTTGTTCCGATGAGTGGCATAATCTCAACCTCCTATGGATAGATGATACTCATTGATGAGATCATTATATCATAATTTAATGAGAACGTCATGAATCTTTTGCGAAAAGAGAGAATCTGCGGAGATTTCAGGGAAAAGAGCAGACATATCGGCAGGAAGGGGCGCATGGACTTTGATATCCTCTCCGTTCGATGGGTGACGAAAGAGTATATTGCAGGCGTGCAGCGCTTGGCGTCTGAGACGATTTGTCCTTTTGCCGTAGAGGTCGTCGCCGAGAAGCGGATGTCCGAGATGCGCGAGATGGACGCGGATCTGATGCGTACGCCCCGTGGAGAGGCGCAGCGCGAGGAGCGACAGACCGCCTGTCTGAACGAGCGTCGCGTAGTGCGTGACGGCGCGCTTTCCTTCGGGGGCGATCATGCGCTCGATGATGCTGCCCGGGCGGCGTGCGATGGGCAGATCAATCGTGCCGCAAGGCTTGGGCAGGACGCCTTCGATGACGGCGAGGTAGATGCGCTCGATTGCGTCATGTTTGGATAAGCGGTGCTGGACGTGCGGCTCCTTGGCGATGAGCACGAGCCCGCTCGTTTGACGGTCGAGGCGGTGTACGGGGTGAAAGGCATGTTTTTCGCCATGTGTTTCATAGTGGAAGAGTACGGCGTTGGCGAGCGTATGATGATGCTCGCCGCCCGTCGGATGGACGAGCATACCTGCAGGCTTGTTGATGATGAGAAGCGCCGTGTCCTCATAGAGAATGTCGAGAGGTATGTCTTCGGGCGCGATGCGGCTCTCTTCTGTCAGATGCCAGCAAAGTTCATCGCCGCTTTTGATGCGGGTTCGTGCGGCGTTGGCGGGGTGTCCGTTCAGCGAGAACGTGTCCGAGCGGCGCAGTTTTTTCCAGAGCGTCGTGGAGAAGCCGCACTCCTTTTGCAGAAACTCCCGAAGCGCCATACAAGCGAGCCCTTCCGGCACGACAAGTCGCGTCTCTCCCATGAAATCACATCCTTTTCCAGCAATATAGCATGGATCGGGGGATTTTGTCCATGCCGTGCGATGGCTTGGCACGAAACGGAAAATCCCGCAGAGCGATGCGGGGTGCATCTTCTGCGGGATTTTCCTGTTTGTCGGAGAAAAAGAATATGCGTCAGAACTGATAGTTCGTCTTGAACCAGAAGGTTCTGCCCGGTTCGTTGATATGATCGCGCGCGGTGATGCCGAGGTTGCTGATGGCAGACTCGTTGTAGCTGACGAATTCGGCGTAATTTTTGTTGAAGAGATTGTCGACGCCCAGGGAAAAGACGAGATTGTCGCCGGCACGGTAGGCGCAGCTCGCAGAAACGATGCCGAAGCCGCCCGTCGGGCCGTGATCGACGCCCGTTTCGCTGCCGTAGCCCGTGCGATAGCGGTTCTGCCTGTCGACCAGACGCCAGAGAAGGTTTGCTTCCCATTTGCCCTGGCGATATTTCGCTGCGAGGCTTCCTTCGAGCGGCGCGATCTGCGGCAGCGGCGCATGGTTTGTCGTGTCGTCGCCGTGGGTGAAGGAAAGCGTGCCCGTCACGGACCATTGCGGCGAGAAGCTGTGCGTATATTCCGCTTCCATGCCGTAGAGACGTGCGTCTACGTTGCCATAAGCGCTCGACGGCAGGCGCAGGATGAAGTCGTCGACATGCGCGTAGAAGAGGGAAAGGCTGCCTTGATCTTGTCCGCGTGCGTAGAGCCAGCCGAGGTCGAGCTGCGTATTGCGCTCGCGGTTCGGACGAGAGGCGTCCGGCGAAGCGGTCTGACCGTTCACGCGGTTGCTGTGCGCTTTCCACGTTTGGAAGGACTCCCAATAATCGGCGGGACGCTCTGCGTGGCCAAGCCCGACGTAGAAGGTCAGGGGGAGGGATGCGTAGTCGTACTCGTAGCGGATAAAGCCGCTGTAGGCGTTGTCGGCGGTTTCGCCGGGGATGAGATCCAGTGTCTTTCTGCCCCGCATGTTGTATGCCAAATAGTTGTGATAGTCGTTCGTCACGCGGTCGTAGCGGATGCCGCTGCGCAGATAGGTGCGCGGGTGCAGGCGGTAATCGTGCTCGAAGAATACGCCGAAGGAGCGGATGCCCATATCATCGCGGAAGGAGCCGATCGGGCGGTCCTTGAAGGCGCTGGCGAAGGCGTGCTCCTGATTTTGCAGCTCGAAACCGAAGGCTCCCGTGCTGCGCGGCGTAAAAGCAAGCTCCGCGATGGCGCGGACGCCGTACTGCGTACGCTTGACGTCCGTGCCCATCTTTCCCGCAGAGCGCAGAGAATAGTTGTCCATGATGTGATCGATGACGGCGTGGTGGAACGTCACATCGAGGTTCGTGACGACGGGAGAGAGGTTGGCGCGGTTGTACTTGAATGTCCAACTGTCACGGTCGAACTGACTGCCGTCCATCATGGCGTGGGCGAATTTTGCATGACCGCGGCTCATATCGTAGGCAAGCTCAAGCAGGGTATCTTTGTCCGGTGTGAGACCGACGATACCCGACAGGCTGTAGCGTCCGTAGCCTGAATGGATGCGTCTGCCGCTGCCGTCGGCGTAGTCGTCGGCGTAGTTGCGTGTTTGGATGAGACGCACATAGCCGCTCTTGTCGCCTGCTGTGACGTCGAGGAGGTCGTCGAAACGGTGGCTGCTGCCGAACGTGAGGATCGCGTTGCCCCGTACGTCCGGCTCTTGAAAGCGCTTCGTTTCGCGCTCGAAGAGAACGGCGCCTGAGATGCTGGCGCCGTCGCGCACGCTTTGCGGTCCCTTGCGCGCGACGATGCGGCTGAACGTCTCAGGAAAAGCATAGGTCGTCGTCGGATCCATGCGCCCCGGGCAGCCGCCGAACATATTGCCGCCGTCCATGCGCACGTTCAGACGCGTGCCGCCCATGCCGCGCAGCATGGGATCGCCGCTGATGCCGCCCTTGCGCACGAGGGAGAAGCCCGGCAGGTTCTTCAGGTAGCCGCCGCCGTCCGCTGCCGGCACGGGCTGACGCGGTCGTTTGGGATCCGTGTCGAGCGTCAGCGGCTCGCGGCTGCGGTTGGCCGTGACGATGATTTCGTCCAAGACGAAAGCCGTTTGCGCGTCGTGCTTGTCGAGGGCGCGTTCGCTATCCGTCTCGGGGGCGGATGCCGCTGCCGCCTGCACCGTGACGGTGGAGAGAAAGCCGAATGTCAAGGCGCCTGCAAAAGAGAGCAGGCGGTGTTGATGCTTCCATAAGTGCATGGGAATCCTCCTAGAAAATGATAATAAATATCTTTATCGAAGAAGTATAGCATAATTTTCCATGAGAGACAACGATTTTCTTCGCGAAATGCGCTTCGTATTTTTGTTTCTTGGTAGACGTGGACATGAAATTCTTGTATAATAAAAGGCGGTCACTCGTGTTTTTTGTTGTTTTGTAACGGATGACTATTGTCAAAGGACATTCTGCCTGCGGTGCTTTTTGCCGCACGGCAATCTGGGAGGAAGTTATGGCTCTGATAGTAAAGAAGTTTGGCGGCAGTTCAGTTGCCACGACGGAGAAGATCAAGGCGGTGGCGAAGCGTGTCCTCGACGGGATGCAGCCGGATGACAAGGTCGTCGTCGTCGTTTCCGCCATGGGCGACACCACGGATGATCTTATTGATCTGGCACGCGGCATAGATAAAAATCCGTATCATTATGCGCGTGAGATGGACATGTTGTTAACAACAGGTGAGCAGGTATCCATCGCTCTTTTAGCGATGGCTTTTTGCTCGATGGGACACAAGGCGATTTCTTTGACGGGGGCGATGGTCGGCATGGAGACGAACTCCGTGCACACGAAGGGACGCATCGTCGGCATCGAGCCGGATCGCGTCCAAAAGGCGCTCGCTGACGGCAATATTGTCGTCGTTGCGGGATTTCAGGGAGCGGATGCTTTAGGCGACCCCGTGACGCTTGGGCGCGGCGGCTCGGATACGTCGGCGGTGGCTCTTGCCGGCGCCTTGAAAGCGGACAGCTGCGAGATATTCACCGATGTAGACGGCATATACTCTGCGGATCCTCGACTCATTGCAGGCGCACGCAAGATGCAGGAGATCACCTACGATGAGATGCTTGAGATGGCGCGTCTCGGCGCCGGCGTCATGCAGCCGCGCTCCGTGGAGATGGGGAAGCACTTCGGCATCCCCATCCATGTACGCTCGACGTTTACAGCAAAGACAGGCACGATGATCAGGGAGGCTTATACAATGGAAGAGAAGGATTTTGAAATCAGAGGGCTGGCGCACGACGACAAGGTGGCGAAGCTCGCCGTCATGGGCGTGCCGAACCAGCCGGGCATCGCACATGCCCTCTTTTCCGCACTCGCCGACGCCAACGTGAGCGTCGATATGATCGTGCAGAGCGTGCGCAGTCTCGAACGCAATGTGACGGATATGGTCTTTACGGTCGCCGTTGACGACCTTGAGACGGCGCGTGAGATCGTCGAGAAGGTCAAGACGAAGCTCAACGCTGTATCGGTTCTCGTCGAAGAAAATGTCGCGAAGGTCTCCATCGTCGGCGTCGGTATGCTCGGCAACCCGGGCATAGCAGCGCGTATGTTCGGCGCGCTGCAGAAAGCGGACGTCAATATCGACATCATCAGCACGTCGGAGATCAGCATTTCCTGCCTCATCACGAAGGACAGGCTCAAGGAAGCGGCAAATGCGATTCATGATGAATTTTTTCCATGCGCGTGAGATGAGAAAGACGAACTTTTTAGGAAACGCTGATAAAATGAAGTCGCCCAGATTTGCACAGATGCGCTGTTCTTATAGCGGTCAACGTCAACCAATCATGCGGCGCGCTTTGCGCTTGCATTCTTGGGACGTTTTCGCATACGAGC
>NZ_JBQNBV010000117.1:0-6495 GCF_052169755.1 Selenomonas sp.
GTCGAGGCGGGCGTGAACGAGAAGCTCAAGGGCAAGGCGCCGACGGCGGGAGCGAGCGCAGGAGGAGCGGCGGGGGCTTCGAGCGCGGCAGGTGTGACGAACGGCTTCTTCGACGCCATCTACAAGAACCAGGTCAAGAGATAAGAAGGAGGATATACAAAATGGCAGATACGACGTATTTGAAGGAGAATTTGCAGGGGTTTGTGCCGACGCCGACGGCATCGGAGATCATCGCGGACGTGGTGCGCGGGTCTTCGGTCATGCGGCTTTCGACGGTGCAGCCGATGAAGTCAGAGACGCAGAAGTTTCCCGTCATGACGGAAGGCCCCGGCGCGTACTGGGTCGGCGAGACGGAGCGCATCAAGACTTCGGTCGCGACATGGATTTTCCCGGAGCTTGTCGCCAAGAAGATTGGCGTCATCGTGCCGTGCAGCAAGGAGAAGCTCGAAGACACGACGACCAACGTGTTTGCGGAGATTCGCCCGTACATCGCCGAGGCGTTTTACAAGGCGATTGACGCAGCGTGCCTCTTCGGCACGAACAGCCCGTTTGCAAAGAATATCTTCGGCGTAGCTTCGACGGGCGGGCGCGTCATCGCCGAGGAGACGAATCCGAAGCTCGACCTCGACATTTCGGACGTGATGGCGCTCGTCGAGGATGGCGGTCTTGACGTCAACGGCTTCGTCGCGGGCTACGATCTCAAGAACAGCCTCCGCAAGCTGCGCGATGCGAATGGCAACCAGCTCTTCGTCACAGGCGTCGATTCGAGTACGCTCTATTCGCAGCCGATCGAGTTTGCGCGGAATGGTGCATGGGACAAGACGAAGGCGCGTGCGATTGCAGGCGACTGGAAGTATTCGATCATCGGCATCCGCGACCAGATTCAGTATGAGACGCTCAAGGAAGCTACGCTTCAGTCGGTGCAGATGGGCGACGGCAAGCCGCTGTCTCTCGCAGAGAACGATATGGTGGCGATCAAGGCGACGATGCGCCTCGGCTTCTTGCCCGTCAAGGAGACGGCGTTCGCGGCGCTCAAGCCGAAGGCGTAAGGAGGCAGCACGATGGACTTTCAGGAGTATGAGAAGGACGGGCGGGTGATCTCGGCGACGGAAACCGCCTATCGCGCCATTTACGAGGCGCAGGGGTTCAAGCCGAGGTCGCCGACCGCTTTGAAGGGGGGAAAGCGCGGTGGAAAAGCAGGAAGCGATTCGGGAGATTGCGACGAAGGTGCGCCTGCTGGAAAGCAAGAGGACGCTTGACGAAGGGCTGCTCACATTCTACGTCGAGAAGCTTGTCGCGGACATCTTGGGCTATTGTCATCGCGCTGATTTCCCCGATGCGCTCATTTATTCGGCAGTTGACCTCATCCGCAAGCGGTTTGCGGATGAGGATGCGTCCGCAGGCAGTGAGCTTGGTGTACCATCCAACGCGCCACTTGCGAGCGTCAAGATGGACGATACGGAATTCAAGTTCGCTGTCGCAAACATCGATCCGACGGGATGCCTTGCCGACCTTGATTTTGCGACGCTCAAGCCGAAGCTGAACCTCTACCGCAAGGTGGTGAGCTGGGCATGAGCCTCAAAGGCGTGCTGCATCGTCTGATGTACCATGACAGAGTGGACGTGTATCGCCTCAAGAAGGTGCAGGCGGAAGATGGTTCGGACGACTATGCCGAGGAGGAAGCGCCTGTCTATGCCGCGCTCCCCTGCAAGCTCTCGCAATATGGCAAGGAGCTGACGACGACCAAGACGGAGCGGGCGACGAGCGTCTTTATCGACCTTAGGCTCTGCTGCGACCCTGCCGTTGACATCCGCGAGAATGACCGCATCGTCGTCTTGCGGCACGGGCGGCGCATGGAGTTTTTTGCAGGCGTGAGCTTCCCGTATCCGACGCATCAGGAAATCGCGCTGAGGAAGAGAGGGGATGTCGGCAATGGGCGTAGTGATTGAGGGCTTGGATGAGATGGAAAGAAAGCTCGCTGAGGCAGAGCGGCGGTATCGCGGGGCGGCAGATCGTTTCTTGAAGCAACAGGCGGAACTTCTGCTGGGGACGGTGCGCGGCAATACACCTGTCGACACGAGCGCCTTGCGCAGCGGTTGGGCGAGGACGCAGCCGGAGAACGGCGCGATCGGCGTCCACAATAACACGAAGTACGCGGCGCATGTCGAGTATGGGCATCGTATCGTCCACATGGTCAAGGGCAAGAAGGTATATACGGGCAAGACCGTCCCCGGCGTGAAGATGCTCCGAAAATCGGTGCTACAGCAAAAAGCGATGTTTCGCGAGAACGCAAAAGCAATCTTGGAGGCGATGTTCAAATGATGGCTGCCGTTGAGATTCGTAGTGCGATTTCGGCTTTGCTGAAACAGCATTTCCCTTATGCCGTCTATTTTACGAACAACGCGAGCGCCGACAAGGGATACTTTCACGTTGAGCTTTCTCCCAAAAAGCGCATGATCGACCGCGTGATTTACGAGCGCGAGATTGATGTCATGATGGAACTGGTTCTGCCGCCCGACGCTCGCGGGCGTATCGATCGCGCGAAGCTCTACGAGGCAGTCGATACACTCGACGCGGCGCTCCTGCCCGTGCTGACGATTGGCGACCGCCATATCACGGTGCAGGAGACATCAAGCCGCATCGTCGACGAGGTGCTGCATTACAGCTTCTCGCTTGACTTTGCGGACGCGATGCCCGAAGAGACTGTAGAGCTGATGGAGGAGCTTTCCATCAACGGAGAAAGAGAAATCTAAAAGGAGGAATGGCATATGCCAAATGAGGCAGAAAAGTTCGGTCTGCCACAGGTCATCATCGACTTTCGCACGAAGTCGACGACCGCCATTGCCCGCAGTGCGCGTGGCATCGGCGTGATGATCTTGAACAATGAGACGACGAACGTATCGAAGTTTTACAAGATTTCGGACAGCACGGATATTCCCGACGAGGGGCTGACCGAAAAGAATGTGGCGCTCATCAAGAAAGCGCTCTTGGGTGTGCCGCTGCGCATCTTGGTCTACACGCTGCCGACGACGGACGTTGTGCCGGGAGAAGGGACGCTGCTCAATCAGGCGGACGTGTTGAAGAAGCTCCACAATATCAAGTGGAACTATATCTGCCATCCGACGGGCACGGCGCAAGATCAGGAAGACCTTGCGACTTGGGTCAAGAAGGAGCGCAATATCAAACGCAAGACGTTCAAGGCGGTCGTGGCGAACTTTGACGCAGACGATAAGGGCGTCATCAATTTCACGACCGACAACATCCGCTGCGTGAATCCCGCCTATACGGATGCATTGCAGGTGGCGAACGGCGACAAGACAAAGGTCAAGAGTTCCATCCCCGAATATCTCGTCTATACCTCGACGGAGTACACGTCGCGTATCATGGGCATCCTTGCAGGACTCGCGCTCGACCGTTCGGCGACGTACTACGCATTGGGAGAGGTGCACGACTGCGAGGTGTATGAAGACATCGACGACTGCATCAGTAAGGGGCAGCTTTGTCTTATCGATGAGATGGATGGCAACGGCGTCAAAATTGCGCGTGCGTGCAACTCGCTCCATACCTTCACAACGGACGTCGGGCAGGATTTCCGCTACATCAAGATCATTGAGGCGGTGGATATGATCACGGACGACATCCGTGACACGTTCAAGAACTCGTATGTGGGCAAGGTCATCAACGACTACAATCATAAGATGCTCTTCATCGCGGCGATCCTCGTCTACTTCCGCAATCTCAAGGGCAATGTGCTGGATAACTCGCCGACGGCGATCAACACGGTCGACATCGACGAGCCTGCGCAGAAGGACTACGCCATTCTGCACGGCGACGACGTGACGAAGATGACGGCGCAGCAGATTCGCGAGTACAACACGGGTACACAGGTGCTTCTCACGGGGCGCATCACACCTGTCAACGCGATGGAAGACTTGCGCATTACGTTCACGATGTAAGAGGAGGGAGGTGAAAGGATATGGCAAGAGACGTAGAGGACGTGAAGTATCGCGGTCGTAGACGCTGGAACGGCTCGCACGGGCGCGTATGGTGGGACGGCGAAATGCTGTTTGAAATCGCGAAGTTCGAGGCGAAAGTGACGGCTGACCGCGAGGATGTGCTGATCGGCAACTCCAAGGACAGCAAGATCACCTCGCTCACGGGCGAAGGGTCATTCACGATCAAGAGCGTCATCAACCGCAACATCAACCGCTACCTTGAGGAGTGGAAGAACGGGCATGATCCGCGAGCCAGCCTCGTGGGTCTCATCGACGATCCCGATGCTGTGGACGGGCAAAAAGAACGTTGCCTAATTGATAACGTGTGGTTCAATGAATTGCTGCTCCTCTCCTTTGAGAAAGGGCAGGTCGTCGAGAAGGAGTTTACGTTTGGCTTTACGCCGGAGGATGCGAACTTCGTTGAAGTGGTGGATGCTTGACGTTCAGGAGAATAAGAGTTGCCCGGCAAAGTGTCTGCCGGGCTTAGTTGTGGGAGGAATACGAAAATGGCAGTATCTATCAAAGAACTCATCGAGAAGAAAGAGGAATTGGCAAACAGGAAGAAGCGCAAGTACGATATTGAAACGAGCGCGGGAATGATGACGGTGAAGCTTCCGACGCGCTCCTATGTGGCGGAAGTCATGAAGCTCGAAGGCTCGGATGAACTGCTGCTTCTGGATTGCATCGTCGACCCGAACCTCAAGGAAGCAGGGCTGCAGGAAGCCTATGGATGCTTTGAGCCGACGGACATCATCGGCAAGCTCTTCGACGCGGGAGAGATTCCGGGGCTTGGGCGCAAGGTCATGGAGCTGGCAGGCTACGGACGCGACATTCGTGCGGCATTGCATGAAGACGCAAAAAACTGATCGAGGAGGACTGGGAGGCGCGTACTGCCGCCTTCCTTGTCCTCAAAGGCCATAGGTTGGACTATTTCTTTTCGCTCTCCGAGGTGGAAAAGATATTTTGCTATGAGGCGATGGCGTTTGAAGAGAAGCGCCGCATAGATGAGCTGAAGGTTCTGGCAGCGGGAAGGGGGTTGGCTCTTCGATGAGCGATTATGTATTGTCCGCTGTTTTGCGGCTCAAGGACGAGCTGACGAGCAGGACGAAAAGGGTGCAGGAAAGCCTCAACGGCGTCAAGGGTGCGGCGCAAGGTGCAGGCGGTAGTCTGAACAATTTGGAGCGCGACATGCATCGCGCAGGTTCGGCAGTCAACGAGCTGGCGGGCAGGTCGGACAGGCTGAAAAATAGTCTGTCTGGCATCAAGGGAGACTACTCGCCGACGATCCGCGTGCGCGACAATGCCTCCGGCAAAATCGGCGGCATCCGCAGTATGCTCGACAGCATATCGGGGAAGATTCACACGGTCACGGTCAACGTCCGACAGAACGGCGGCCTTTCGGGGCTGGCGAGCAAGGCGGGTGGCGCAGTATCCGGCATCGCGGGCGGCATGATGATGGGCGCGGGGATGCAGATGGCGGGCGCGGCGGGCATCGGCTTTGGCGTCTATGATACGGTCAAGACGTACATGGATTTTGAAGCCGAAATGAAGCGAGTGCAGGCCATATCTGGTGCATCGCAAGGCGATTTTGAATCTTTGACAGCCAAAGCAAAAGAAATGGGGGCGACGACACAATTTTCTGCAACGGAATCGGCACAAGCACTTGAGTATATGGCAATGGCGGGATGGAAAACGGATGAAATGCTCAGCGGCATATCGGGCATTATGTCACTTGCAGCTGCATCTGGTGAAGATCTGGGGAGCGTTTCAGATATTGTTACGGACGCTTTGACTGCTTTTGGACTAAAGGCTTCAGATTCTGCACATTTTGCGGATGTGCTCGCACAAGCAGCGTCAAACGCTAATACCAATGTGGGCATGATGGGGTATACATTTAAGTACGTTGCACCGATCGCTGGTGCATTGAAGTATTCCGTTGAAGATGTTGGGGTTTCCATCGGTCTCATGGCAAATGCCGGCATCAAAGCGGAACAGGCGGGTACATCATTACGCGCCATCATGACACGTCTTGTTGCACCGCCCAAAAAAGCAGCAAAGGCGATGGCGGCGCTTGAGTTATCTGTAAAAAATGCAGATGGATCTATGAAACCTTGGAATGAAACCATGCTGGAACTGCGAGCGAAGTTTGCGGGCCTGACGGATGCAGAGAAAACACAAATGGCCGCCAGTATTGCAGGCCAAGAAGCTATGTCAGGATTCTTGGCTATGGTGAATGCATCTGATGCAGATTTTGAAAAGTTGACGGCGGCCATTGGTAATGCAGATGGTGCAGCCGACCATATGGCGAAGACAGTAAATGATAATCTCAAGGGAGATTTGAAAGCTCTTTCGTCCACATGGGAAGCATTTCAGCTGGAATTTATGGAAGGCAAGGGCAGTGAAGGACTGCGCTCTTTTGTGCAAGGCGTTCGTGACGATGTTGCAAAGTTTAAGACCTACGTTTCCGACGGATTCGACATCAGCGACGTGGGCAAGATTG
>NZ_JBQNBV010000118.1:0-6484 GCF_052169755.1 Selenomonas sp.
CGGCTTGGCTGATTTTATACTTCGCACTGTCCTTTTGGAAAAGCTCCAAACTCGCATAGGGCAGACCTTGCGCGGCATCAAGCTCGCCGCTCTGCATCGCCATCGTCAGCGTATCGCCGTCGGCAATGCTCTTGACGATGATCTTGTCGAGCTTCGGCTTGACAGCGCCCCAATACTTCTCGTTTTTCGAAAGCTCCATTTCGGTATCCGTGACCTTCTGCGCCACATACGGGCCGGTGCCGACGACGATGCGATCCTTTTCTCCCGCTTCCATGTCGATGATGCAGGCGTAGGGATCCGCCAATGCGTTGATGAGCGTCGGCATCTTCTCACTCGATACGAGAGTGACGGTCTGCCCATCCGCCGTGATGGACTTGAGCTTCAGATTCTTCGGCGCGCGGTCATGCTTCGCCACGAGATCTTCCAAGCACGCCTTTACCGCCTCACCCGTCATCTTCTTGCCGTTGGAAAACACGACATCGTCGCGCAGCTTGATCTTCATCGTATATTCATCGACCTGCTCAAAACTCTCGGCAAGCCAAGGCACAGGCTCCATCTTCTCATTGAAGCGGAACAAGGTCTCGCCGATACCGTAGCGCAAGGTGCTCCAGCCGTTGTAGGAAACATGCGGGTTCGTGCCCGCATTCTCCATCGCCACGCCGTACGACATCGTGCCGTAGGTAAAGACTTTCTCCCCTGCCGCCTCGTTCTTGTCCGCGCCGCAGCCCGCGAAAATCGCCGCCGCGAAAAGCCCTGCCAAAGCCGCCGCCAATCTCTTCTTATTCATCTTCATTTTCTGTAGCCTCCTCTTTTTCCTACTTGCTTACTTCCTTCGGCGCCAACACATCGCGCAGCTTGTCGCCGAACAGGTTGAACACCGCCACCGTGAGGGTGAGCGCCGCCCCCGGCGCTAAGATGACCCACGGCGTCGTCTGCAGCATACTGCGTCCGCTGCTCATCATCGACCCCCATTCCGCCGTCGGCGGCATCGCGCCGAGCCCGAGAAACGAAAGTCCCGCCAGCTCCATCGTGAGCGTGCCGAGATCGAGCGCCGCCGTGACGAGAATCGGTCCCGCGATATTCGGCAGGACGTGATGCCGCAGCACGGCGAGAGAACTGCCGCCCGCCATGCGCGCCGCTTCCATGTACGGCAGTGCGCACAAAGAGAGCGTCAAACCGCGTGCGATGCGTGCATACTTCGCCCAGCCGAGGAAGGCAAGCGCCGCCGCCGCATAAAAAAGCCCGCCGCCGAAAGCGCCCGCGATTGCGATCGCAAAGACGAGCTGCGGAAACGCGAGCAGCAGATCAGCGAGCCGCATGAAGCCGGCATCGAACCGCCCGCCGCGATAGCCCGAAACCGCGCCGATCAAACTGCCCGCGCCGCTCACAAAGAGCAGCAAAAACAGCGCCGACCCGAGCGTCGTCTGCGCCCCCACGAGGACGCGCGACAAGAGATCGCGCCCGTAGCGATCCGTCCCCAAAAGATGCTCGGCGCTCGGCGCGAGAAGCGCCCGCTCCAAATCCTGTGCATACGGATCATACGGCGACAAGAGCGGCGCACAGGCGGCGACGATGAGCACGACGCCCACCGCCGCTATATACGGCAGCAGCGGGCGATACCTGTGCGCCGTCATGACGCACCCGCCTTTTCATAGCCGACACGCGGATCGAGCAGACGATAAAAAATATCCGCCGCGAGATTCAGCACGACATAGATCACCGCCATCCATGCCACATACGCCTGCACCAGCGGATAATCGCGCGCCAAGACCGCCTCGACCGCCATTTTCCCCACGCCGTCCCAAAGGAAAATCGTCTCGACGATCGCCGTGCCGCCGAGAAGCGACCCCATCGACAGCGCGAGCAGCGTGACGATCAGCACGAGCGAGCTGCGCAGCACGCTTTTCACAAGAATCGTGCGCTCCTTCACGCCGCGTGCACGCGCCCCTACGACATAAGGCTTCGCCAACTCCTCCAAGACCACGGCGCGAATCTGGCGCGTATACTTCGCGCCCATCGCAATCGCCAAGGTCAGCGCAGGCAGAATGACCGCGCGTCCATCGCCCGCCTTCGCCAAAATCGGCAGCCACTCAAGCCGCACGGCAAAAACATAGATGAGCAAAAGCCCCACGAAAAAATTCGGCAAAGAATTGCCGACAAAGGTACCGATGCGAATGAGAACATCCACCCGGCGATTCTGCCGCGCCGCCGCCAAAATGCCGAGCGGCACGGCAAAAGCAAGCGTCATGAGAACGGAAGCAAACATCAGGTAGAGCGTCGCCGGCAGCTTTTCCATGAACGTCTCCCATACCGGCTTGCCCGAGATATACGAACGCCCCAGTTCCCCCGTGACAGCTCCCTTGAGCCATGCCCCGTACTGCACGAGAAACGGACGATCCAGCCCCAGCTCCGCACGCTTCGCCGCCTTGACCTCCTCCGAGACGCCGCCCGACTTCTCATACATCAAATCAACGGCATCGTCGCCCGCCAACTGCATCGCGGCGAACGCCAAAAACGTGATGCACAGGAGAATCGGCACAAGCTGCAGCAGCCGCCCCAGTACATACTTTCTCATACGTCACGCACCACCTCCCAAAATTTTCATCTCCCCTATTCTAAGAGATTCGCTCGGTTTTTATAAGCCCCTGCGGGGGAAATAATTAGAGGAATTTAATGGACTGCGAATCGCCTTAAACGGTTTTCTTACAAAAATAAAAGCGCCGCAGAGCAAAATGCTCGGGCGCATAAAAAAACAGAGGGTATTGCTTTCGCAAGCCCCCTATTTCCGTCCCCTTGCGGGGTTCATGTTCTGAAATCTGGTACCGTGTAGTAATGGCAGGATCAGGAGACTAGGGTGTTTCCGTCCCCTTGCGGGGTTCATGTTCTGAAATGTAAAAATTTTCATGGGCACACGCCAGAAAGGAGGACTTTCCGTCCCCTTGCGGGGTTCATGTTCTGAAATTCCCTTCAATAAGTCCGCGATCCTTTGCATATATCACCTTTCCGTCCCCTTGCGGGGTTCATGTTCTGAAATCCTTGCTCTGTAAGTCTTGTTGCGACGGGGCTTACAGGCACGGTTTGCGGCGCGGATTTGTTTTGGGGGACATTTCCTGTGCCGATTCTTTGAAAAAGACCGCTCATGCCTTGCCGTTGCTCATGCGGCGGGGATTTCTCCTATAGTATAGCATAAAAGACACGAGGAGAACAATCTTTTTCTGTTTGCTACAGCGCAACACGCGGGATTTTGGATTTCGTTGGAGCACTCATGCGAGCGTTAATCGCTGTGTTCATGTGCGGCTGCACGAAGATATTCCAACTCCTCAATATTTCTCTTTTCGACAGAGCCAAATTTCGACAACGGCATATAGTATTCCCCCGTATTCTTCTTATAGCGGAACACGATGGTACGCTGCGGCTCTTCCGTCATCGCACCGTCGCTGCCGCTCCACCAAGCGGCAAAGGAGAGGAACGCAAAATCCTCATAGTCTTCTCCCTCGCTCATGATGTAGGCCGAGCTTACATCAGCCACCGATTTTACATGGGAGCCGCAGTCCCACACGATGAAGTTCGGATCGCCGTCGTAGCTGTAAATACCGGGGGCTACATCGGCTTCGGGCAGATCGGCAAAAGCCGTCGATGTGCCGCACGCAAGGCAAAAGGCAAAAACAACGGCGAGAGCTTTCTTTCTGCAGTTCATGGAAACCACACCTTTTCGAGAAACCTTACAAAATGAACTGGCTCACATCGCGGTTACGGGCGATGTCCTTGAGCTTGGTATCGACGTAAGCGGCATCGACGCAAATTTCTTTTTCTTCCATCTCGGGAGCTTCAAAGGAAAGATCCTCCAAGAGCTTTTCCAAGATCGTATGCAGGCGGCGCGCGCCGATATTTTCGGTCTGAGCGTTGACGTCGCAGGCGAGCTGCGCGAGACGGTCGATGGCGTCTTCCGCGAAATCGAGCGCGATGCCCTCGGTCGCCAAGAGCGCCTTGTACTGCTTCAAGAGCGCGTTCTGCGGCTCGGTCAGAATGCGCTTGAAGTCATCCTTCTGCAGTGACTTCAACTCGACGCGAATAGGGAAGCGCCCCTGCAGCTCGGGGATGAGGTCGGACGGTTTCGCCGTGTGGAACGCGCCTGCCGCGATGAAGAGAATGTGGTCGGTCTTAATGGGACCGTACTTCGTCATGACGGTCGAGCCTTCGACGATGGGCAGGATGTCGCGCTGCACGCCCTCGCGCGAGACGTCGGGGCCGGAACCCTGCCCTTTGACAGCGACCTTGTCGATCTCGTCGAGGAATACGATGCCGCTCTTCTCCGCCGCGCGGATGGCGGCGTCCTTGACTTCCTCCATATCGACGAGCTTCGCGGCTTCTTCCTGGCAGAAGAGCTTGCGCGCCGCCGCGACGGAGACTTTGCGCTTCTTCTGTTTCTTCGGCATGAGGTTCGCCATCATGTCCTGCAGATTGTCGCCCATGCTCTCAAGGCTGGAGCCTGCGAACATGCCGACCATCGGCTTGCCCGAGTCCTCGATCTCGATTTCGATGACCTCTTTTTCCAGCTCGCCCTTCAAGAGCCGCTTTCTGACCCACTCGCGCCCCGCTGCATACTTCGGCTCCTTGCTTTCTTCCGATTCCTTTTCCTCGTCGTCTGTACCGCCGAAAAGTTTGCCCAAGGGGTTCTGCGACTTCTTCGGCTGCGGCACGAATACGTCGAGGATGCGCTCCTCGGCAAGCTCTGCGGCACGCTCGCGCACCTTTTCCATGCGCTCCTGCCGCACCATACGCACCGCCGTTTCCGCGAGATCGCGCACGATGGACTCGACGTCGCGCCCCACATAGCCGACTTCGGTGAATTTCGTCGCTTCGACCTTGATGAACGGCGCTCTGACGAGCTTTGCCAGACGGCGTGCGATCTCGGTCTTACCGACGCCCGTCGAGCCGATCATCAGAATGTTCTTCGGTATGACATCATCCTGCATCGCGGCGTCGAGCTTGCGGCTGCGCCAGCGGTTTCTGAGCGCGATGGCGACGGCGCGCTTCGCTTCCTTCTGTCCGACGATGTAGCGGTCAAGCTCTTCGACGATCTGGCGCGGCGTCTGCTCGTTCAGCATGTTCTCTTCCATTTCGACCTTTTCCTGCAAGTCAATCCAGCTCCTCTACCTTGATGTTGTGATTCGTAAAGACGCAAATATCGGCGGCAAGCGTCAATGCTTCTCTCGCGATTTCTGCCGCTTCCATGTCCGTGTGCTTGACGAGGGCGCGCGCGGCGGCGAGCGCGTAGAAGCCGCCCGAGCCGATCGCCGCAACGTCGCCGTCCGGCTCGATAACCTCGCCGCCGCCAGAGATCATCAAAAGCGTTTCTTTGTCGGCGACGAGGAGCAGCGCTTCGAGCTTTCGGAGGACGCGATCCGTGCGCCACTCTTTCGCCAGCTCGACCGAAGCACGCATCAAATTGCCGTTGAATTCTTCGAGCTTCGCCTCGAATTTTTCAAAGAGCGTGAATGCATCGGCGACCGAGCCGGCGAAGCCTGCGACGACCTTGCCGTGGTAAAGGCGGCGCACCTTGCGCGCCGTCGATTTCATGATGGCGCTCTGTCCGAACGTGACCTGCCCGTCGCCTGCGATCGCCGTCTTTCCCTTTTGGCGCACGGCGACGATGGTCGTCGCGTGAAATGTCTGTTCCATAGATTGTCCTCCTACTCCATCTCGCCGCGAAAGTCTTCGAGCGCACAAAGCGCACGCTCGGCGAGCAGTTCTTTCTTGCGCTTCTTGTCGCGGATGCGCCCTTCTAAGGGCGGCAGCAGTCCGAAATTGACGTTCATCGGCTGGAAATGCCGCGAATCCGCCTCCGTGATGTAGGCAGCGAGTGCGCCGTGGCACGTTTCACGAGGGAACACGAGCGGCGGCTGTCCCTTGGCGAGCCGCGCGGCGTTTTTTCCTGCGACAAGCCCCGAAGCTGCCGACTCGACATAGCCCTCGACACCTGTCATCTGTCCGGCGAAGAGAAGCTCTGCATCCTTCTTGAGCTGATACGTCGGCGCGAGAAGGCGCGGCGCATCCATATAGGTGTTGCGGTGCATGACGCCGTAGCGCATGAACTCGGCATGTTCAAGTCCCGGGATCATGCGGAACACGCGCCGCTGCTCGCCCCACTTCAAATGCGTCTGAAAGCCCACGATATTGTAGAGCGTGCCTGCCGCGTTGTCCTGGCGCAGCTGCACGACGGCGTGCGGACGCACCCCCGTCTTCGGATCTTCCAAGCCGACAGGCTTTAAGGGGCCGAAAAGCAAGGTGCTTTCGCCGCGCGAAGCCATGACCTCGACGGGCATACATCCCTCGAAGAACACGGGCTTTTCAAAGCTGTGCAGCTCCGCCGTCTCCGCCGTCGTCAATGCCTGCCAAAAGGCGCGGTACTCCTCTTCCGTCATCGGGCAGTTGATGTAAGCAGGCTCGCCCTTGCCGTAGCGCGACGCGCGGTACGCCTTCG
>NZ_JBQNBV010000119.1:0-6438 GCF_052169755.1 Selenomonas sp.
TGTAGGCGCAGGCTGATTGGCTCCTTCATGTAAGGGTGGCGCACAATGTCCACGACGTGGACGTTTGTGCGTGTAGTTTTAAGGAATCATGTAGCAAGGAAGTAAAGGAGTCGTTCAAGTGATGGACAAACGAAAAAGGAATTGGCTGGCGTTGGCAATCGTGGGGGCACTGGCGGGCATGAGCCTGCACGGCAATGTTCATGCGGCAGAAGCCGATGGGGAGGAAGCGGCACACGAGCTGTCGGAAACGGTCGTGGAGGCCAGTCGTGCAAAGCTCGCGGGCGGCCTTGTCGAGCGTAAGGAAAACATCGGACTGCTCGGCTCGAAGGATGTCATGGAGACGCCGTTTCAAGCGATGACCTTCGGCAAGAAAGCTTTGGAGCAGTTCAGCGTACCCGATCGGACGATTCTCGACACACTTTCCTTGAGCCCCGCCGTTCGCGTCGGCCAAGGTGCAACGGACAGCAATGTCACGATTCGCGGACTCAGCTCCAACGGCAACAAGTGGTATATCAACGGTGTGCCCGGCATGGCGCATCAAAAGGATATGACGGCGAACTTCATTGACAGCGTCACCGTGATTGCGGGACCGGCGCTCGGTGTACGCGGCACGACAGCGGGCTGGCAGGAAAATGCGGGCGGCGTCGTCGATATGATTTCCAAGAAGGCGTCGGCGAAGGGTGATCGCGAGGCGAAGCTCTCGTTTCACGGCAAGAGCTATGTCTCGCAGTCGGTCGATCTCGGTGAGCGCTTCGGCGAAAACAAGGAATGGGGCATGCGCTTCAATGTCCTGCAGGGGCAGGGTACACTGTCGGTCGATCATGCACGCATGTGGAAGTGGGGCGTCTATCTGAACCTCGATCACAAGACGGCGAACAGCACGACGAATTTGCTTATGGGATACGACTATACGCGCCAGCGCGGCGATGGAAATAGCTTGAGTGTAGCAAAAACTCTCAAGAGTCTGCCGAAAGCGCCCAGCGGTTCGGTCAACTTCTCCCCGGATTGGGCGGAGGATACGTATAACGATTGGACGTTCATTCTGAACCACGAGCAGAAGCTCAGCGAACATGCGAAGGCATTTTTGAATGCCGGGTATCACAAGGAAAACTATACGAGTTGGATTCAAGGTTACGGTCGTACGCTGCTCAATCTGGATGGAGATTATGCCTCTTTGCGGTCATCTGGGTACGGTAGCGGCTATTCGCAATGGCCTGTAGCGCATGAGACGAAGTATATCGGCATCGGCGTCAAGGGCGATTTCAAGCTTGGCGAATGGAAGAACGATTATGTGCTGAGTCTTGACAAAATGTGGTTTCGGCGTGAAGTCATAGGGAATTACGGTTCTGATCCTTCGGATATCTACGTCCCAGCACCCGGTAATATCTATCGTTCCAATTCCACACCACTTCCCGCGCCGTTGCCCAAGCACACATTGAAGACGCAGTACAATCTGCAGATGCTTGGTTGGCATGTCGTGGATACATTTACCGCGCCAGGAGATAAGCTTGGCATTACGCTCGGTCTGCACGGGCATCGCGGCATCCGCGCGAGAAACTATGCGGGCAGCAGTGCGTCAGAAATCGATGCGAGCGCGACCTGCCCGACAGTTGCCGTCACGTATCAGTTCACGCCGCAATTCATGATGTATGCGAATCACAGCGAGAGCTTTGACGAGGGGACGGTCGTCGGCTCCAGCTATGCAAATGCAGGCGAGACGATTCCGCCGGCAAAGACGAAGCAGAACGAGGTCGGCGTCAAGTATCAGAGCAAGGGGCTTTTGCAGACGCTTAGTTACTACAATATGCGCAAGCAGGGAACGAACGATGTTTTGCGGGGCGGCTTAAAATATTTGGAAATCGATAAGGAGCAGAAGTATTCGGGCGTTGAGTATTCGGCCGTCGGCAAGATTTCGCCGCAGCTCGATATGATCCTCGCGCTGAATTGGCTGCAGGCGGAGCAGACGGACGGCAATTCCGTCCTGGGGTTGCCGAAGTGGGCAGGGACGGCGGCGCTCGTCTATAAGCCGACGGAAGATCTCTCGGTCATCGGACGGTTGAACTACAGTGCTAAGGCGCGTATTCGCCACAGCGATCCACTGGATGTGCCTGCTTATACAACCTTCGATCTGGGACTGAATTATAAGACAAAGATTTTGAGCAAGGATGTGACGTTCTCCCTGATGTGCAGCAACTTGTTTGACAAGCGCTACTGGTATGCTTCAGGAAGTTCTATCGCTTTGGGCATGCCGCGTACGATTTCCTTGTCGGCGAGCTGCAATTTCTGATGTATAGAAATGTTTGTTCATTCGTTAGGTCTTTTCTTTGAGAAGATGGTGTGATGAGACGATTGTATATGGGCGGCGTCCTTCTGGGTGCAATTTTCCTTTTCGCGCTTATTCGAGCGGGTTGCTCCTATGGCGGTGAACGGGAGGCGCTGCAGGCGGATGGGTTTGCTGTAGAAAATTATGATTCGGCTCTGCGTCCGCATGTTTATCACTATTCAGAGCATCCGAAGCGTATCGTGGCGCTTTGGCAAAATTCCATTGAGACGTTATTGGCTTTGGGAGTGGCAGACCGTATCATCGTCGCGGGAGGGTTGTCGAATACGGATGTCCTTGCGCCGGAGAACGTATCAGCTTATGAAACGATTCCACTGCGGCTCAAGCAAGTGCCCGATGTGGAAACGATGCTGACGCTGCAGCCCGATCTGATCGTCGGCTGGCTTTTCGATTTTACGCGGCAGAGCAACGGCGTCGGGCGCAGCGACTTCTGGGAGAAGCGCGGCACGAACGTCTATATGACGACGATGAACGGCGCGGAGTTCAAGGACGTTCATACGTTGGAAGACGAGCTGAGATTCATTCGTGATCTCGGCACGATCGTCGACCGCGAGGAAAGGGCGGCAGAGATCGAACAGGAGATCCGCGCTGAGATGACGCCCGTAATGCAAGGGAAGAGGCTGCGCGTCCTCGTCGTATCTTCCGTCGCACGCCAACTGACCATCTATACGCCGCGCACGCTCGCGGGCGACCTTTTGGAGCAGCTTGGTGCGGAGGTCTTGGGCGCAGATCGTCAGATGGTGGGTGAGGACGAGTTCATCAGCTATGAGCAGCTTCTGATGCTTGATCCTGATGTCATATTTGTCCAGTCCGCGTCACCGCGCGATCAGGGACCGTGCGAGCGGCTTCTGGCCAATCCTGCGCTGCACCGTCTGCGCGCCGTGCGGGAAGGGCATATCTACTCTGTGCCCTTCTATCTCATACGCTGCCCGGGAGTGCGGGTATTGGACGGCATCCGCTGCTTCAAGCGCGGATTGCAAGAAGCTGCTGCATCAGAAGGGGGCGCTGCATGAAGAAAAAAATGTGGGAGAGCAGTCTTTCCTCATGGCTCTTGAGCGGTCTGCTCATCACATCCGTCTTGTGCGCCGTCACGGTCGGCACGGTCGATGTCTCCCTTGCGGAAGCTTTCGGCTCGATCGTCTATGGCATCACGGGCTGGGAGAGTTTTGCCTCTTATGGCGACAGCGCTGTCTATGACATCATCTGGCTGCTGCGTCTGCCGCGCATCGTGCTTGCCGTGTTGACGGGCATGGGGCTTTCCGTCTGTGGCGTCATCATGCAGGCGATCGTGAAGAATCCGCTGGCTGACCCGTACATCTTGGGCATCTCCTCGGGGGCGTCGCTCGGGGCTACGGCGGCGATCATGCTGGGGCTCGGCGCTTTCCTCGGCGAGAATTTCGTCGGGCTTGCCGCTGCCGGCGGCGCTTTTGCCGTCTCGATGGGCGTCCTCGTCTTATCTGGCGTCGGCGGTCGTTCCAGCCCTGTGAAGCTGCTGCTTTCCGGCATGGCTCTGAGCGCCGTCTGCAGCGCGTTTTCGAGCTTCATCGTTTATTTTGCCAACAATCGCGAAGGCATGCAGACCATCGCTTATTGGCTCATGGGAAGTTTGGCGAATGCCAAATGGGAGAATCTCGCGGTGATCTGCCCGATCATCGTGCTCGGCACGGCGTTCTTCTGGACGCAGAGCCAGATCTTAAATCTTATGCTTGTGGGCGATGCCGCCGCCATCACGCTGGGCAGGGATTTGACGCGCTATCGCCATGGCTATCTTGTCTTGTCGTCCCTGATGGTGGGCTTCGTCGTCTACTCGGCAGGCATGATCGGCTTCGTCGGATTGATCTGCCCGCATGTCATGCGCATGCTTACAGGGGCAGAACACAGGAGGCTTCTGCCCGCCAGTGCTTTTGCTGGTGCCATCCTGCTCGTTTGGGCAGATGTGTTGTGCCGCACGATCCTGCCGCGAACGGAACTGCCGATCGGCATCCTCGTCTCACTGGTCGGCGCACCGTGTTTTGTCTACCTGATGGTGCGCCGCAGCTACGGCTTCGGCGATGCCAGATGAGAGGGGGCTGTCGCATGAGTTAATTTTGACTTATGCACAGCTCCTCGTTTTTATCATGGGAATCAAGTAAATGTTTCTATAAGAATGCCCCAAACTTCCCACATGAAAAATCCGCATAGTTCCTTGGAAAGCGCGTCGGCAATCCGACAGTCGAAGAGCTCGTCGCGCTCGTTCCCGATTTTGTCATCGTGCCTTTGCTTCGAGAAGTGGGACTCACTGTCGTCGTATGCAAGGGCGCGAGGAATCTTGCCGAGATCAAGGAGACGATCACGCTTCTCACTCAGGTCGGCGCTCGGCATTCGCGATGGGCAGGTCATGACGAAGGAGCAGCTTGTCGAGATCAATTCCGATATTCTCTTTGTGCCGACGTACAACGATCATGGCAAATTCGATGTTGATAAGTTCCGCAAGGAATACTTCGGAGATCCGTCTTTGCAGACAGTCAAGGCGATCTGTGAACATCGCTTGGAAGAGCCGACGGAAGCCTACATCATACAACTGTTCGCAGGACCTCGTGCTCGGCGTGCAGGAAATTGCCTGTCGCGCATACGGAGATGCCTGCGCCCAAGGTCGTGAAGAGCATCTTTCTGCGGTGGAATAGAAGAATATTTTTATGCAATTTTAGGAGGATTTTTTATGGGAGCAATTATGACGAGCATAGAGTTTTTTCACAGGGGCGGCTCCATCATGTATGTGCTGCTCCTGTGCTCGATTTTCGTCGTGACGATTGGCATCGAGCGCATGATGTATTTTTCGCGTGCGGACACGGGGCGCGCCTTTGCGCGAGAATTTTACCAGTATATGGCGAATGATGATTTTGCAGGAGCAAGAAAGCTCGCTGAAGATCATCGCGGTGCGCTCGCCAACATCCTTTTTGGGGCTTTGAAGCTTGTGAAGAAGGACGCTGCGCGCGTGTCCGCCTATATGGAGATTCAGTCGGGTGTCGCGCTGTCGAAGCTTAGGAAGCGCCTCTACTATCTGAGCGTCATCGTGACGATGGCGCCGCTTCTGGGGCTTCTCGGCACGATCAGCGGCATGATCTCGGCGTTTTCCGTGTTCAACCTCCAGTCGGGACAGGCGACGGCGATCACGGGAGGCGTCGGTGAGGCCTTGCTTGCGACTGCCATGGGTCTTTGCGTCGCCATCATTGCGCTTGCTGTGCACGCGTACTTTACGCAGCGCATCGAGAGCATCGTGACGGATATGGAGCAATGTTTCTCGCTCGTCGAAGGTGCGAAAGACGTGCTTTCTTCTGATGAGGGGGCGGCGCGATGAGGCTCAGGGACAGGAAGAGTTTCGACAAGCCGGAAATCATCATCATTCCGATGATCGACATCATGTTCTTCCTTCTCGTATTCTTCATGCTCAGCACACTCTACATGGTGAATCTCAAGACTGTCGACATCAATATGCCGAAGGCGGCGAACGTGGAAACGCAGATGCATGTGACGTATGTCGTTACGATGAAGAAGGACGGCAGCCTTTTCCTTGAGGATCAGCCCATCGCGGAAAAGGTTCTCTTGGAGCGTGCTAAGGCGGAGAGCGCGAGAAACGGCAACTTCTCGCTCGTACTGCGCGCTGATCAGGATATCGACTATGGCATGGTCTATGCGCTTTTGGATAAGTTCAAGGGCGAGGGGATCACGCGTTTCGGGCTTGCCGGTGAAAGTGCGGGGGGCAAGTAGCGCATGGAAAATACGAGAGATAAATATAAAGCGCTGCTCGCGTCTCTCGGCGTGCATCTCGTCATCTTTTTTGTTGCGGCGGCTGTAGGCATCTTTTCAATGGCAGCTGTTAAACAAACGAATGACAATATTGAGGTCGTTGTTTATGACGAGGTGCAGGATGAGGGCAGCGAAGGCGGCGGTTCACCGCCTCAGGTTGAGGCGGTCCCTGCCGTCGATGAGGTTGTGATTCCCGACAAGACCTTGCCACCGATTGAACAGACGATGCCCGAGGAGAAGGAAAAACCGAGCCAGAAACGCGAAGCACGCGCGGGCAATCCCATGGGACAAGGTGGTGAAGGAAAGGGCAT
>NZ_JBQNBV010000120.1:0-6397 GCF_052169755.1 Selenomonas sp.
AATCCGCCACACCTTAACGACACTGGATAGAATGGCGTTTCGATGATATAATAAAAGCAAAGAAGGTGACATTGCATCATGCAGCAGAACGAAGACCTCCCGTCGGAATATCATGCGTCTGATTATCGAAATCCGACGTATGATCAACATGCCAAACGCCTGCTTGCACAAAGAACTATCATGGCACGTCTCCTCAAACGAACCGTGCCGGAATTCAAAGAAGCGACGATTTCCGATATTGCTGAAAAATATATCGAAGGCGCACCGCAGATCAGTGAGACTCCTATTGACAGGGATATGACTAATGCGGTTGGAAACACCCCGCGCTCCCCAAAAGAATTTCTCGGTTCCGCTACGGAAAATATCGGCATCACGGAAGGCTGGATTCGTTTTGACATCCTTTTTCATGCGCGTGTTCCGAAATCGGGCGAGCTCATCACCCTGATCATCAACGTCGAAGCACAAAGAACGCAGCGAAGCTCCAAACTCGGCTATGCACTCTTGAAGCGAGCCATTTACTATGCGAGTCGTTTGATTTCATCCCAGAAAGAAACCGAATTTACAGGCTCATCCTACGATGACCTCAAAAAGGTCTACAGCATCTGGCTTTGCATGGATTCGCCCGATGGCAAAAGCTCCATCAATCGCTACGATCTCAATGAACATCATATTCTTCATGAATATAAGGCCAATCACGCGGATTATGACCTGATCAGCATCATCACAATCTATCTCGGCGAAGAGCAGCCACCCGATGCAGATTGGCTCATCCGCTTCCTGCGTCTGCTGTTCAAAGACACACGAACACCGGCGATGAGAAAGAAGCAACTTCTGAAAGATGAATTCGATATGGATACGACGGCAGATATAGAAGAGGAGATGAAAACGATGTGCAATTTGAGTACAGGCATCTATGAACAAGGCATGGAACGCGGCATCGCCCAAGGCATGGAACGCGGCATCGCCCAAGGCATGGAGCGCGGCGCAGAAAACACCCGCAGAGAAACGGCTCTTTCCATGCTCAAAGAAGGGCTTCCCGCCGATATGGTTGCACGTATCACAAACTTGTCGATGGACGAAATCAAAGCCTTGCACCAAAAGATGCCCCATTTGAATTGAAAAACATCGCCGTCTATCGGCGAAGCAATAAAAATCCCACGCACCGTAAAAGTGCGCGGGATTTTTATTGCCGTTTGTTGATTTTCCATCAGCGCCGAAAATCGCCGCTCTTGCCGCCGCTCTTGGCATCTAAGTGCAGCGCGGTGATTTCCATGCGCTTGTCGAGCGCCTTGCACATGTCGTAGATCGTCAAGAGCGCGACGCTCACAGCGTGCAGCGCTTCCATCTCGACGCCCGTGACGCCGCGCGTCTTGACTTCGGCACGCGCTTCGACCGCAGATGCTTCGGGCAGAAGCTCGAAGTCGATGCTCACGCGCGTCAGCGGCAGCGGATGGCACAGCGGGATCGCGTCGCTCGTCTTCTTCGCCGCCATGATGCCGGCGATGCGCGCGACGCCGAGGACGTCGCCCTTCTTTGCCGTGCCGCCCGTAATCGCCTCGTAGACGGCAGGGCTTACGAGGATGCGGCCGCTCGCACGCGCGATGCGCTCCGTTTCCTTCTTCTCGCTGACATCGACCATGTGTGCGTTGCCCGCCGCATCAAAATGCGTCAATTCGTTTGCCATGAAATGCACCTCATCCTAGCAGCGGATTCCCGAACCCTTGCGGTCGTAGAAGTACCATGTGATGACGATGGTGCTGACCGTGAACGCGATGAGGATGTAGAAGGCGGGCGCGACGACGCCGTAGTTCGCGTAGGCGAAGCCGAAGAGCTTCGGGATGAAGAACGCGCCGTAGGCCGCAATCGCCGCCGTGAAGCCCGTGACGAGCGAGGAGTGGAACGGATTGTTGAAGATGTAGGGAATCATGCGGAAGGACGCACCATTGATGAAGCCCGTCGTCAAGAAGAGCAGCAGGAATGCGCCGAAGAAGACGGGGAAGCGATGCGCCTCCACGCCGAAGAGCACGAGGAAGCTCGCGCCGAGCATGACGAAGAGCGAGATGAGCGTGACGCGCGAACCGCTGTCCATCTTGTCTGCCAAGAGGCCGCCGACGGGACGGATGCCCGCGCCGATGAAGGGGCCGAGGAAAGCGGCGTAAGAGAATGGCATCTCGGGGAATTCCTTCGCGACGAGCAGCCCGAGCGCCGCCGAAAAGCCAATGAAAGAGCCGAAGCCGCAGGTGTAGATCCAGCACATGAGCCACGTATGCTTGTTGCCGAAAATGGACATCATGCTCTTGGGGCTTTGCTTCGGCAACGGCAAATTGTCCATGAAGAGCCAGACGAGGACGAGCGTCAGCGCCGTCGGAATCGTCCAGAAGTAGCAGACATTCTGCACATACATCATGCCGTCAGGCCCCGGCACGCCCTCGCCGAAGAGCGCGGAGAGATTCCAGCCCAAGAGGATCGGCGCCGTCAGATAGATGAGCGATACGCCGAGGTTGCCGATGCCCGCATTGATGCCGAGCGCGAATCCTTTGTTCGCCTTGGGGAAGAAGAAGCCGATATTCGCCATCGAAGCGGAGAAGTTTGCGCCCGCGATGCCGATGAAGGACACGAGAAGGACGAATGTCTCATACGACGTTGTGGGATCCTGCAGAGCGCGCCCCAAGCCGAAGAGCGGCAGAAGAAGCAGCGCCGTCGTGATGAAAGTAGAGTTCCTGCCGCCGATCAGTCCCGGCAGATACGTGTAAAACAGGCGTCCCGTCGCGCCGACGAGTCCGGGCAGCGCCGCGAGCGTGAAGATCTGATCGTCCGAGAAGTTGAAGCCGATAAACTTGAGCTTCGCCGCGATCGTCGCCCAGAGCGTCCACGCAACGAAGCTCAGGACGAGCGCCCACGTCGAGGTGTAGAGGTTCTGCGTCGCGATGCGCTTGCCGTACTTCTCCCAAAAGCCCGCGTCCTCGGGATTCCAGCATGCAAGGATCTCCTTGCGCGATGGATTGGGACCGAGATTCTTCCATGCCATTTCATCAGCCATTGATTCAACACTCCTCATGAAAACAACTTAAATCTTCTTGCAAAGAAAGCCTGCGAACGAGCCGATCGTCATGATGTCGACCTCGCCGTACATCGCCTGAAGCCTTGCCCGCAGGCTCTCCTCCGTCTCGTAGGGCGGCGAGAAGAAGCCGCGCCGCTCGCAGAACTGCTTGACGAAAAAATCGGTGCGCCGGCTCTTGCCGCGCACATACATCGAGCCGGAAAATATGCCGCCGCGCTTCAGGACGCGCTCCGTCTCGCGGTACGCCTTCTCCTTCTCGGGAAAGGCGTGAAAGCCGTTGACGGACAATACGAAATCAAAAGTTTCATCCGCATACTGCAAATCGCCGACATCGCCGAGCGCAAAGTCAACCGCACCGAGAGAAAAGTTCGCCGCGTGCTTTTTCGCCGCCTCCAGCATCGTCTCCGAAGCGTCGAGGCAGGTGATCTCCGCCTCCTTCATCTTCTCATAATGCGGAAACGACAGCACGCCCGTGCCGACGGGAACTTCGAGCAGCCTGCCGCGAAAATCTGCGGGGAGTCCGCGATACGCCATCGCCAGAAACTCCGGATAGGAGGCGAAGCCCCAGAGCCAGCGGATGGCAAAGCGCCCCGCCCAACTCGTATTCGTCATCATGCCGTCGTATAGGCGCGCGATATTGCCGAGCTGGCGATACGCGCGCTGCACCTTGCGCTCTTTCTTTTCGATATCATTCATGCGCTATGCGCCTCCCTTTCCGCTGTGGCCGCCGTCCCATGCGATTCGACGCAGATCGAATCCTTCCTCCCGCCCCATCAGAAAAAGGACGAAATGTGCGGCATCCTCCATAGCTTCGAGGTCAAGCTGCAAAATCCCTTCCGCCTGCCGCTCATGGCAAGAGGAGAAGAGCGCCGCGACGCGCTCGTCGAGCAGCGGCTCTTCCAGCTCGCGCCAGAGCGACAAGGCGGGAAATACGCCGTGCGAGCGCGTCTCGATGAGCACGAGATCGACGCCCGTCATGCGTGCGGCAGCCGCTTCCAGCGAGAGCTTCTCCTGCGTGCGCTCGTAGAGCCAGAAGCCCGCAGGCGCGACGACGGCGATGCTCGCCGCGCCCGCCTCGCGGAAGCGTCCGCTGTCCTTCGCCCCGTCGTTCAGAACAATGCCGTGCGCATCGCTCTTGACGACGCCGACGCGCACGCCGCGCGAGGTCAAGAGCGGCAGGAGCTTTTCAACAAAGGTTGTCTTGCCCGTGCCCGATGCGGGTGCAACGATGGATATAATGGGCACGCGGCGCACGAGGTTCGCCGCTCGGCCGCGCGCCAAGCGAAGGGCGGCGGGCATGTTCACGTTGAAAAAGCATGCGCCCGCGCGAACAGGCACTTCAAGCGCGGGAAGCGCGGCGGCCGCTCGCCGAAGGCTGCGCTCGCCTGCCGCCATAGCTGCAGAGAACACGTGCGCCGTTTCCTTGTGGTAGAGCGCGGCAAGCGGCTCGCGACGTCCTTCGGCGACAGGCACGACGGCTCGCGCCATACGCTCCGCCTTGGGCAGAAGTTCTCTCGCTGCGTCGAAGGAGAAAAAGGGCATATCCGCCGACATGGCGAAGGACCAAGCATGAGAACTCGCCGCAAGGCCGCGCGAAAGCCCCGCCACAGGTCCCTGCCCCGCCGTTTCATCGACGAGAATCCTCACGTCATAACGGCTTGCCAAGGCCTGCAGGCGCTCGCTCCTTTCTTCGACGCACAGGAAGATCTCTGCAAAGCCCGCAGCAGCCGCCTTTTGCAGCAGTCCCTCCAACAACGGCACGCCGCCGACATCGAGCCAACGCTTGTCCTCGCCCATGCGCCGGCTTCTGCCGCCCGCGACGACGAGGAGCGTCACGTCGGCGAAGCTCTGCGGCCTCACTTTCTCGCGCACTCGCCCGCGTCGCCGCGCAGGATCTCGATGCCGTGCGCCAACTGCGGCAGGATGAAACCGAGACACTCCTCGACCGCCTTGGCGCTGCCCGGCAGATTGACGATCAGCGTGCGCTTGCATATACCGGCGGCGGCGCGGCTCAGCATGGCGCGCGGCGTCACCTGCATCGAGAGAGCGCGCATCGCTTCGGCGATGCCCGGCGCCTCGCGTTCGATGACGGCTCGCGTCGCCTCGGGCGTCACATCGCGCTCGGAAAAACCCGTGCCGCCCGTCGTGGCGACAAGCGCGACTCCGAGATCGGCGCATTCCTGCATCTCCTTCGCGAGCGCCGCCTCATCGTCGGGCAAAATCACACGCCGTGCGATGCGATAGCCTGCTCCCTCCAACAGATGCTGCGCCAAGTCGCCGCTCTTGTCCTCGCGCTCGCCGCGTGAGCCCTTGTCGCTCGCCGTGATGACGGCGGCGTCGAGCGGCAGCTTGCCTTCGAAGAAACTTAATTCATCGCCGGGCTTCAGCGTGCCGCCGTGCAGCACGCGTGCAAAGACGCCCTCGCGCGGCATGATGCAGTCACCGACCGCCGCGTAGATGGCACAGTGCGCATGACACTCCTTGCCGATCTGCGTGATTTCAAAGATGACGTCGCCCGCCGCGAGGCGCGTACCGACGGGAAGCTCACGGAAGGAGAAGCCCTCTGCGACGATGTTCTCGCCGAAATCGCCGTGGGAGACCGTCGCACCGCGTGCGCGAAACGCCTCGATCTCCGCCGCGCCCAGAAAGCTCACTTGACGGTGCCATTTCCCCGCGTGCGCATCGCCGACGATGCCGTGCCCCACATGAAAGAGCGCCTTTTCCAGCGGCTTCTTCTTCGTGCCGCGTCGCTCGCTCGCGGCAATCGTTACAATCTTTCCCAATCCTCACCCTCCGATCTGGTACATGCGCCGCTTCTCCTCGCCCGCGCCGCCCGCCGCTTCAAAGCAATGCTCGCGCGGCTTTTCGGCAATCACCTGCCGCAGCTTCCTGAAGAGCGCCGCGTCATCCGCGCCCGCGCGCAGAAGTGTGCGCAGGTCAAGCCCCGCATCCAGCGCAAGGCACAGCTTCAGATAGCCCTCCGCCGTCAGGCGCACGCGGTTGCACGAGCTGCAGAACTTGTGCTCCAGCGCGTCGATGAAGCCGAGCGCACCGCGAAATCCTGCCGGTCGAAAGCACGCGGCGGGACCGGTGAGCGCTTCCTTGACGACGGGCACGAGCGCACCGAAAGATTCCTCCAAGATGCGGCGCACCTCAGCGGTCGGCACGCCCGTCAGCCCCGCCTCCTTCGCCATGCCGATCGGCATGAGCTCGATGAAGCGCACGTCGATCGGGCGCTCCTTCGCGAGGGCGGCGAGCGAAACAAGTTCCGCCTCATTGACGCCCTTAAGCGGCACGCAGTTGAGCTTCGTCTTGAGCCCTGCGGCGAGCGCCGCC
>NZ_JBQNBV010000121.1:0-6313 GCF_052169755.1 Selenomonas sp.
CTTCCTCAAGTATAGCACTGAAAATTTCTTTCAGGCAACCTTTTCTATTTCAAAGCGCCGCGCGTATCTCGCGCAGCTTCGTCGGCGAGAGTCCGCCCGCCAAGGCAGCGCGATGACCTTCGTAGTAGCTTTCCGCCTCTTTTCGCACATGGGCGAGCGCCGCATCGAATACGGTGCGGCTGCCGGCGAATACGCGCATCTTCAGGCGTGCGCCCTCTTTTTCTATGTGCGCGTAGACGAGGGGACGCAGCTTCTCCTTGATCGCTTCCGCCATGATCTTACTGCCGCCCTTCTCAAAGAACTGTGCCGGATTCTTAAAGAGCGCAAGCTCCTTGGCAAAAACCTGCGGCTCGACATCGGCGAATGCCGCAGCAAACGAAAGCCCGATCTCAAACTCCGTCGCTTCCATGCCGAAGGAAAAATCACGCTCGCCCTCGGCAAGCCTCTTTGCCAATGTCTCCTGCATCTCCTTGCCGCACCTTGCCAGAAAGCGCTCCAGCCGCACGGCGGTCGCACGCATCTCCTGCGCGAGATCGAAGCCAAGGCTCGCAAGAAGTTCCTTCATCGCTTTTTGTAAGCGCGCCTTGCCGTGCTCTTTGCCGAGCGTCGCGGCGTTGAAGCTCAGGCGGAACCTGTCCTCATAGCGCAGAAATACGCGCTCTGCGACGTAGTATAGAAGCTCCGCCTGCTCCTGCTCGATACGCTTTTCGATGCCTTCACTCTTCTCTCGTGCGAGAATGTCACGCGCTCTTGCCGCACTTTTTTCGAGCGACTCGCGGCGCTGCGCTTTCTTTTCCGCACTTTCCTCGCTCTCTTCGATAAGACGGTCGAGCAGCGTCTTTGTCCGTACATAGTCGCCTTCGGCGGCACGGGCGGCAAGACCTGCAAGATCGTGAAAGATGAAGTGATGAAACGCGCTCTCGAACTCCGTGCCGCGATACGCGCCCGCGAGCTTTTCCTTGAGGATCGCAAGGCTCGACACGGCATGAAGGCGTGGTTTTGCTATGCCGAAGCCCGACAGATTCCGCCGCACATAGGCGAGCACATCGCTCGCGTCCTCCTCGCTCTCGGCGAGGTCAATGGCGTTGACGATAAAAAACATCTTGTCCATCTCAAAGGCGTCCTTAACGCGTCCGAGCTGTACGAGAAATTCACTGTCGGCATGGGAGAACGCGTGGTTATAATAGGTGACAAAAAGGATCGCATCGGACTGGCGAATGAAGCGGAAGGAAAGGTCGGTGTGACGCGCGTTGATGGAGTCCGCGCCGGGCGTATCGACGAGTGTAATGCCCTTTTGCGTCAGCTCGCAGTCGGAGTAAATCTCGATCTCTTCCACGAAGCACGCCTTGTCCTCATCGACGGCGTAAGCGGCGAAATCCGCCAGCGTGCAGTCAATCACAGCGCCCGCTTTTCCTGCAAATGCCGCACGCCCCTTGTCGTAAGCGCGCAAAAACGCCTGCTGCTGGCGCAGATCGCTCGCCGGCAGCAAGACTTCATCGACGAGCGCAGGCGCATCGGCAAGGCTCTTCGCCTCACGCGCAAACGGCTGCAAGGCGCGGTTCAAATCGGCGAGCAGCATGACTTCATCTTTGAGGTGTACGCGCACCGTACCATGCGGGCGCTCTTTCGTCACAGGCAGGATCTTCTGAATGACCGCGGTCGTCGGGTTCGGCGATACGGGCAAAAGGCTCTCACCCAAAAGCGCGTTCGCAAACGATGACTTGCCCGCGCTGAACGCGCCGAAGAGCGTCACGAGATAGCCCCGCCCTTCGAGCCGATCGGCACGCGCCATGAGATCTGCGGCAAGCCGCGCAAGCCCCGGCACGTCGGCGACAAGCGCACCCGCGCGGCGAAGGCGCGGCGCCCAAGCCGCAAGGTCAGAGCATACAGCTTCCGCAGCGTCCGGCGGCACAGATGCCGTCGGATCTTCGACAGCCGCGCCGTCCTGCATCGCCGTCTCGCGCCCCGCCGCCGCATCTGCCTGCACATCCTGCGCCGCCTTTTCACTCGCCGTGCCGTCGCCCTGCACGATCTCGACATCCTGCGAAGGAATCGAAAAGAGCGAAGCGCCATCCAAAGGCACACGCGCCTCGCTTGCCAGAAGCTCCGACAGCATCTTTTCCTTCGCTTGGACGCGCTTCTTTGCCTGCCGCACGGCGAAGAGCGCCGCGACTTCCGCAGCCATGCCCGAAAGCTCCGCCTCGATGGCGGCGAGACGCGCGCCATTGCGCTCATGAAGACGCCGCAAAAGATCATCGCCGACGGCGGCAAGGCGCGACCGTGCACACTCCTTGACCGCCTTTTCGAGCGCGGCGGTATAGTTCAGCACATAGCTGCCGTCGTAGCTCGTGCTTGCGCCCTCCTTTTGACTTTTTTCCAACACATCGTCTTCGGGCAGCGCCGTGAATCCCTCGGCAAAGGCGGCGACCGCCTCAGCTTCGATGCGATGATCGCGCGCGAAGTCCTTCAGATACGTCGCGACATGCCAATCGACCTGCAGCCGCACCTTCTCCACAAGCGCCTGCCACAGACGTTCACGCCGCGCCGCACGCTCCGCCGCCGTTTTCTTGCCGCGCCCGAAGAAGCCCACTTTGAAATCAGGCGCGGACGCTTCAAGATAAAGACGCGCCAGCTCGCGCACCTCGTAGGGCATCATGTAGGCGTTGGCAAGAATCTTCTCGATTCCGGCATAAAAAGCGGCGCGGCCGTCCGCCTTGAGACTCTCCGCCTCCTGCTCCAAAGCGCGGCTGCCCGCCCAGATCGCGTCACGCTCCGCCATCGACAGCGGCTCAAGCACCGCGCGGGCGGCTGCCAGGCTCTTCTCCTCCGCCTTTTCCTCTCGGCTTACAGCGTCGGCGCAGATCTTTTCGAGTGACCGCGCGATGGACTCGGCAAGCGCCGCTGCGCGATTTTCCAATATCTCCCGCAAAAATTTCTGCATCTTCGGAAAATCGTTGTGCGCGTGCGCCTCGTCCTTCATCGAGGTGAAAAAGATCGCTTCCGGCTTCACGCCCCATGCCGCAAACGCCTCCTTGACGCTTGCGGCGAACGCCTCGAAGGAAAGCTCTTCCCCGCGATGCTTGTCGATCTGGTTGATGACGAGCGCGACGCGCTTTTTCGCTTCCGTCAAAGATTTCGTAAAGAGAAAGCTCTCCTCCGACTGCACATGGTTGTAATCCATGACATAGAAAATGAGATCGGCAAGATGAATCGCCTCTTCCGTCGCCAGGCGATGCGCCGCATCCGTCGAGTCGATGCCCGGCGTGTCCATGAGCACAACGCCCTCGGGCAGAGCCGCCGCTGCCGTCGATATCTCGATGCTCTCGATCGCTGTGCCGTCACGGCAGAACGACTTCACGAGGTCATAGTCGTAGGGCGCGAGATAGCGGCGCGGCCTGCCCGCGCGAAAACGCGCCTCGGCGTACTCCTCGCCGCGCCGCACATAGACGAGATTCGCACTCGTCGGTATGGGGCTGGACGGCAGGAGCATCGCGCCCAAAAGGCGGTTAATCATGCGCGACTTGCCCGCCGAAAAATGACCGCAGAAAGCGACGCCGAATTCACCGCGCACAAGCTTTTCGGCGAGCTGGCGCACCTTGTGCGCACTCGCCGCATCCGCATCGCCCGAAAAGTAATCGTAAAGCCGAAGCAGTCGGTTCTTCAGCATGACGGTATCTTCTTGCATACGTCCTCCCATTGAGAAAAGCCCATCCGACACAAACAGCCGCCCTTCTTCGCGCTGCTTGTTTCCTTTTCCTATCATACCATGAACCGCCGTTCCTTGCCACGGCAAGAAAATACCTCGCCAGCGAATTTTTCATTCGCCGACGAGGCGCCGTCTTGCTCTATTTTTTTATTTCTGATGTCCGCCGTGCCCGTGAGGACCGCCCTTGCCGCGATGCGAACAGCGACCTTCGCCCATGCCTGCGCCGCCTTGCCCATGACGATGTGCGTGCGCGTGGCCCTCGCCATGATGGCCTCCGCAGTGTCCGCTGCCGCCGCTCGCGCCATGAGGATGTCCTTCGCCGTGGTGATGACCACCGTGACCTTCACCGTGACCATGTCCCTCGCCTCCGTGCGCATGGGAACAGCGATGCTCACCCTCTGCATGGTGATGATGCGAACAGTTCGCCTCCGTCGTATATGCGAGCGTGCCCGCCAAGTGCTGCGCGACAGCCTCATCCGCTGCACCCTTGACGCCTGCACAGATGCGAATGCCCGCCTCGCCGAGCGCCTCGATCGCGCCCGCGCCGATGCCGCCGCAGATCAGCACATCGACCTCATGCGCCTGCAAAAGTTCCGAAAGCGCACCGTGACCGCTGCCCTCTGTGCCGATGACCTCCGACCTCTCGACCGCATTGTCCTTGACATCGTAGAGCTTGAATGCCTGCGAATGACCGAAGTGCTGAAACACCGTGCCATTTTCATTTTCATAGGGGACTGCAATTCTCATTGTATCTTCTCCTTTCCTGCGGGGGGATGAAAAACCATTCTCGCGCTGCATCGCTTTACGCGGGCAACACCTGCCGCACGGCGCGGACATATCGCAGAGCCGATACGAACCGCCCTCGATGACGAGAGGTCTGCCATGCACGAGACTCTCGGCGATCTTCCTGCGTGCCGCGGCATAGATCTCGGCGACCGTCGTGCGTGAGATCGCCATGCGCTCGGCGCACGCCTCCTGCTTTAGCCCGTCATGGTCAATGCTGCGGATACACTCGTATTCTTCAAGCAGCAGCACGACTGCCTCGCCGCCGGGACATCCCGCAGGCGTGAAGCGCTCATAGGCGGGGCGCACGCAGATTCGCCGCCCCCGCGTCGGTCTTGGCACGCGCCTCGTCTCCTTCCAAAGTTTTCTCGAAAGCCATTATCGACATATGTCGATAATTATGTTATTATCGTAACATGAAAGATTCATTGTGTCAATCTCGTTTTAGCAGGATTTATCTCTTTCACGACGAAAGTACCCATATCATCCATCAACCAAAGAGGGGGAGTCTCATGGCAAAAGAAACGATACAAAAGGACATCATCATCATCGGCGCGGGTATGGCAGGGCTGACGGCAGCGCTCTATGCGGGGCGCATGAACTTCTCGACGCTCGTGCTCGAAAATGCCATCGTCGGCGGTCAGATCGCGAATGCCACCGGCATTGAGAACTATCCGGGCTTCTTGAGCGTCGCAGGCGCCGACCTCATCAAGACGGTGCAGCAGCAGGCGGAAAGCTTCGGCGCCGTCGTCGATGAATTCGACGCGATCGAAAAAGTCGATCTGAGCGGTGCGGTCAAGCGCATCGAAACGGACGGCGCCGTCTATGAAACGCCCGTCGTCATCATCGCCTCGGGAATGAGCCGCAAGAAGCTGCCGCTCGCAGAAGAAGCGAAGTACGCAGGGCGCGGCGTTCATTACTGCGAGCTATGCGACGGTCACATGTACCAAGACAAGATCATCGCCGTCATGGGCGGCGGCAACGCAGCGCTCGACGCAGCGAACTTCCTTTCGCGCTACGCGAAGAAACTCTACCTCATACACCGCTCGAAGATGCGCGCCGACGATGTGTCACAAAAACGGCTCATGGAAAATCCCAAAGCGGAAATCCTGCTCGAAACGGAGATTCGCACCCTCAAGGGCGAGGGCAAACTGCGCTCTGTCGAGATTTTCGACAAAAAGACGAACGAGACACGGGACCTTCCCGTTGACGCCATCTTCGTCAACATCGGCGTGCAGCCGAATACAGCGCTCTTCACCGGTCAGGTCGAGATCAATGCGAAGGGGCATATCGTCGCAGGCGAAGACTGCCGCACAAAGATCGCCGGCGTTTTCGCCGCCGGCGACATCCGCGAAAAGGAAATCCATCAGCTCACGACCGCCGCCGCCGACGGCACGACGGCGGCGCTTCTCGCCGAAAAATACATCACAGGAGGAAAAACATCATGGTAAAAGTCTATTCCATCACACAGTGCCCTTGGTGCGACAAGGTCAAGAAGTATCTGAAATCGAAAAACATTGCTTACGAAGAGCATAACATCGAAGAAGACGAAACGGCGCGCAAAGAGTGCGAAGCCATCTCAGGCGACCTCATCGTGCCGGTGACAACGGTCAACGGCAAGGATTTCGTCGTGAGCTTCGACAAAGCGAAGCTCGATGCAATCCTCGGCATATAGAACTCCCAAACGCCCGCATGGCAAAAGCCGCCTGCGGGCGTTTCCTTTTGCCAATCCGTCCGCGCCTTCGGCTTGACTTCTTGGGGTTTCACGCTAAGCTACACGCACAAACGTCCACTTTGTGGACATTGTGCGCCCGCCCTTACAGA
>NZ_JBQNBV010000122.1:0-6251 GCF_052169755.1 Selenomonas sp.
GAGGGCAATATCTACAGCATCGAGCGCGACAGGGCGAAGTCATCGGTGAGCGTCACGGCTTTTGACCATCTCTATGTACTGGCAAAGAGCAAGACGACGCGTAAGTTTGACAACATCACGCCTGAGGACATCACACGGCAGGTTTGCGCCGAACTTGGCGTATTGGTCGGCGACATCGTCGAGACAGGCACAGAGGTCTCCTTTATCGCCAACGCCAAGACGGGCTACCAGATCGTCCAGGGCGCGTACACCGAGGCTGCGAAGGTGACGGAGAAGAAATACCATCCTGTCATGAACGGCGCAAAGCTCGACGTGATCGAGAAGGGGACGCTCATCGAAGGTTACACGGCGGATTCTGCCGTCAACATGGAAGACAGTGTCTATAAGGAGAGCATCGAGAACCTCATCGACCAGATTCTTGTCGTTGATGAGGAAGGAAACCGCGTCGATTATGTGCGAAACGATGAGCACATCAAAAAATACTCCATGTTTCAAGACGTCTACAAGCAAGACCCGAACAAGGACACGCAGACGGAAGCCAAGGCGATGCTCAAGAAGCCCGAGCGGTCGGGGCATATCACGGCGCTCGGCGACTACCGCGTGAAGTCGTCCTACTCCATCACGGTGAAGGACAGTCTCTTTAAGGGGCAGTTCTGGGTGAAGGCGGATACGCACACATTTGCGGATGGAAAGCATGAGATGAAGCTCGAACTTGAGTTTGAGAACCTCATGAATGAGGAAAAGACGGAGAAGGAAGAGGAGAAGAAGGAGAGGGGGGAGCGTCGTGGCGGAAGTTATACCGAGCGCGGAGAACTCGATGAGCAAGATGCTGGCGATTCAGCATGACATCGCCGAAGAGCATACGCCGCTTTTGCCGAGTGTCGGGAAGGTGCTGACGCCGCCGCCCGCGCTGTCCGTCGCATGGAACGACATCGTGCTTACGCCTGATAAGCTCTATCTCAATGAGTATTGGCTGCCCGGGCATACGCGCCACATCGTCGGCGAGACGGATTTTCGAGGCGGTGGCAGCGGCGATCCTGCATACGAATCGCATAACCACCCGATCGACAATGACGAGACGTGGACGGACACCTTAAAGCCCGGCGACCTCGTGAGTGTCTATCCGCAAGAGGGTGGGCAGATCTTTATCATCGAAAGCAAGCTGGTGAAACTATGAGCAGGGAGTTTCCATTTATCAGCTCGACGCGCGATGTCGTTGGAAGTGAACTGCCTCTTTTCAAGGAGTACGCGTGGGATTTCGAGCGTGACTGCTTTTTGTATGACGCGAACGGGCGACATATCCTTTTGACGGGCAACGACGCCCTTGTAGTCTGGATTTACAAAGCGCTCAAGACGGAGCGCTTTTCTTATCTTGTTTATTCGTGGCAGTACGGCATCGAGCTGAAGCCTTTTATTGGCAAGGTCATGGGCGTCGAGGAGCGGTATTCCGAACTCAAACGCGTCATCACGGAGTGCCTGATGGTCAATCCCTACATCAAGAGCATTGATTCGTATTCCTTCGTGCCGGAAAATCGTGGGGAGCTGGTGCACGTCCGTATAACGCTCACGACAATCTACGGGGAGGTGACGCTTGATGTATAGAGCTCGCGAACAGAAGGACATCCTGCGCGAAATGCAGGATTCGAGCAACACGCCTGCGAGTAAGATCGAGGGCACGTTTGAATACGACATGCTCGCCGCCAATTCAGTGGAGTTTGCCAAAGTAGAAGTCGAGTTGGAAGAGGCGTACAAGGCGGCGTTCGCTGATACGAGCTGGGGCGAATACTTGACGAAGCGTGCCGCTGAATTTGGCGTCGTGCGAAAAGAAGCGACAAAGGCGATCGGAAAAGTCCGCGTAAAAGGCTCGGGGCGCATCGTAGCCGGAAGCCTGTTTCAAACAGAGAAGGGGGTGCGCTATCAGACGATGCGCACGGTAGACGTTGTGCAGGTCGCTGTACTTGATATAGAAGCTCTATTGCCGGGCAACATCGGCAATACGGGAAAAAATACGGTCACAAAAATCCCGATGAGCATCCCCGGCATCAATTTTGTAACCAACGAAGAGGAAATTCATGGCGGTTACGACGCAGAAACCGACGCAGCACTCTTGGAGCGCTATTTACGTGTGGTGCGGACTCCGGCGACCAGCGGCAACAAGTACCACTATCACAACTGGGCGATGAGCATCGCGGGGGTCGGTGCATGTCGTGTCGTACCACTTTGGAAAGGCGCGGGAACTGTGAAGATCTTGATACTGGACGCAGATTTGAAAACGGCTCCGACAGAGCTGATCGAGAAAGTTAGGGGCTATATTGAAGATGTCCGTCCGATCGGCGCGACAGTGACTGTCATGAGCCCTGCGCCTAAGCCATTGACGATCACGGCGGCTGTGGCTGGACGTTGCGATGAGGCGGCGCTCATCTCTGCGATTAACGACTACCTGAAGAAAAAGAGCTTGAGTTTAAAATATCTCTCGTCTGCACAGGTCGGGGATTTGCTGATGAACCAGCCAAGCGTGACAGACTATGACGAGCTCTTGCTTAACGGTAAAAACAGAGTGTCGGTCAGCGAAGATCAATTGCTTTATGTGCAGGAGGTGAGATTGCATGAACTTTCAGTTTCTCCGTGAGCATCCAGCAGAGCTTTCACGGTATTTGCCTGCGTTTCTGCGGCATGATGCGCATTTCAAGGCGCTGCTTAGCAGCTGCAGCGCGGAGCACGAACGCTTGCGGATGCTTTTGCAGGATGTAGTAAAACAGTTTTTTGTAGAAACCGCTACGTGGGGGCTTACTTCTTGGGAGCAGGTGCTTGCTTTGGAGGCTCGCGCCAAAGACGGGTATGAGGCTCGACGTAAGCGTATCCTGCTGAAGCTGCAGGCTAGGCAAATCTCCACCGTCTCTTTTATGGAGCGGCTTGCTTCGGCATACTTCCCGCAAGGGGCGAAGGTGCAGATTGAGGAACAAAACGAACGGTATGCTTTCCGGCTCATCAGTACTGCAATCAGCAGCGATTATTCGGGATTGCTCGAAGCTCTTGAAGAGTATAAACCTGCGCATCTTGCTTTGGCGTTGGATTATCTCATAGAAAGAGAAGCGCAGATCCACGTTGCCGGATATATCACAGAGTATGAGGTCACGGATATACAAAGCGGCGGAGATGTATCGTATGAAATCGATGACACGCCTTTGTACGCTGCCGGATTTGTAGATGGATTGGAAATTATAGAGATAGGAAGTGTGTGACATGGCGCAATTTCCCAAAATCCAGTTGACACAACTGGGGAAAAATATCATCCTTGCGGGACAAAATAAGCAGAAGGTCACTTTCACAAAGGTTGAACTTGGTGATGGACTCTTGGACGGGCAGTCCGTCGATGATATGACGGCACTCGTGCACAGTGTGATGAGCTTGCCTCTACAAAACTTTTTGAACAACGGCGACGGCTCGGCGCGCCTGCGTTTTGTTCTCGATAACAATAATCTTGCTAAGGGTTTTTTTAATCGTGAGATTGGCGTCTTTGCCAAAATCGATGACGGTGAAGAACAGCTTTACGCTTACACTAACGCGGGGAATCTTGCGGACTATATCCCGGGTAAGGAGAGTCCGATTTCGAGCAAGATTATCAACTTGCATATTATCGTCGGCAATGCGATGAATTTGACAATTGTTGCGGAGAATAGCGCTTACGTCACGAAGCTGGATATGGATAGCCATAAGGCTGCTGTCGAGATTGACCATCCTGATGCCAGTGTTACAACGCCAAAGATTAGAGATGGGGCTGTAACAAGCGCAAAAATTGCCGAGCGGGCGATTGAAAAAAAGCATCTCAGAAAAGGGGGAATCGTTGCAGGTGATATAGGCGCATACTCAAAAGAGGACGTCAATAAATTGTTCGACGCCCACCGCAAGAAAACGCCGCTCGATCATCCCGACGGCAGCGTGCTGAAAAGGCATCTCGGATTTGAGGTGTACGACAAAGGCGAAGTCTATAGCAAAAACGAAATCAATCAGTCTTATCGCAAGATAGGCAATAGACATGTAGGTGGTGATATAGACTGGAACACCTTGACTGAGCCTACGACGTATAAGATAAGCAATACTGTAATGGATTCTGCTCATCATGCGCCACCGAATGAATATAACTTCGGACTGTTGGTCGTGAATCGCTTAGAAAATGGTGCGGATAGCGAATGGCGTACCATGCAAATATATTTTCCTCATAGCGTTCCCGGTTATTGGTCGCGTATGTATAATGGCCCTGACGACTATCGCGCCGGAAACTGGGCGGAGTGGAGATATATTCCGACACAAAACGAAGTCGAAACCATCGCGGAGCAAAAAGCGAACACGAGGGTTAGCAAGTCGGGCGATACGATGACGGGTAATTTAGGTTTCGACGGAAGTAACAAAGGGATTGATTTAACTCATGGCTATATATACGGTGGTGGACTAGACAGCGGCGACGCAATCACTCATCAAAATGGCGCTAATATTAACATTGGCTCATGGTGGGGTATCGGTTTTTACGATATGTGCAACAAGAGATATACAGGCTCTATGGATTTGCGTAGTGGTAATTGGCGCACGCTAGGCTCGATGACTGCAGAAACTTTTTACACCAATACATGGTTTAGAGCACTTGGCGATTGTGGTTTTTATTTTGAAGACCACGGCGGCGGTTGGCACATGACCGATAACGAGTGGATACGCGTCTTCAACGGCAAGAATATTTACACGTCGGGGAAGATGCGTTGCGATGCTGGCTTTGAAGGTGATTTGCGTGGTACGGCTTCAAATGCCAACAATCTCGGCGGGCAGTCGTTGCAGTGGATTCTTGAGCAGATCAAAAATAGTATTGTTAAAATTGCAATTTTAACTGGTACTGTTGCACACGGCGGCACAATCCCGTTGCCTAACGGTTTTTTAGAAAGTCAGTGTAAATGGACTGTTTCACCTGCAACTATAGTTGATTTTGCAACAGCAGGAGATTTGAACGATTTTGGATGCACTGTTGATGGACATAGAAAAGTGTCGTGTGTCGCTGAAGGTCATGGAGATTCTGTCAATACGATTGCTAATTACATTATTATTGGGGTGAAATAAAATGTGGTATGTTTTTGACAATAAAGGGGCGTGCATCAGCTCATGTGATTCGGAGCCAAATACAGCTGATTTAGCAACTCGAGGTGAAACGGCAATCGAAAACGCCGTACACTACAGTATTTACCAAATCCACCTTGTAGATGGAAAAATTAAGAAAAAGCCTGCAGCGGAGAGTCCCATAATCACTCCTACCGAGCCGCCTGTCGACACTGAGCGCCTCGCCGTCTACGAGGCCATGGCGGCGCAGGATGAACGCATTGCGTCGTATGCGGAGCGCATCACGGCGCTCGAAGTCGCTCTCAAAGCGAAGGGAGGTGAAAGTAAATGAAGAAGTGGGCTTATATGATCCCCATCTACGCGTATCTCGTGCGTGCAGGGAAATGGGCGATCAGCGAAGAGGACAAGACCGAGGGGCAGAAAGTCGTGCCCGAGGTCTACCGCGACGACGTAGCCGCATACCTCGCTGAGCACACGCAGAGTGCGTGAGGAACAAGAAGAGCCGCTGTAGCGATACGGCGGCTCTTACATTTACATCTAAAGGAGAGGATAAACATTGAATGGGACAGACTTCATCGCCGTCCTTCAGCGGCTGCAGGAAGGGTGGGGCGCTAAACTCGGCGTGTCGTTCGCCCTTGCGATAGCGGCGCAGGAACATGTGCAGATCTTCGTGGCGTTTTTTACGCTCGTATGCCTCGATCTTGCTACAAAGTGGATCTCTCTGTCGCGACAGTATCTTACAGACCGCGGGTGGACTGCTCCGACGCTCTGGCAAGTCTTGTGGCATTTTCGGGCGGCTCGGCGTGCAGGATACATCAAAAGCGACATGATGCGCACGCGGTTCGTGCCGAAAATCTTGACGTATTTCGCCGTTGTCGCAGCTGCCGTGCTATTAGATTTCATCCTGCTCAAGACGCATGCACCAGCATTCGCAGCGACGCTCGTAATCGGGTATTTGTCGCTGACGGAGTTCATCTCGATCTTGGAGAATATGCAGGCATCGGGAGTAGAAGAGGCAGGCGCCCTGCTTGAGCTTGCACGTAAGCGTAGCGGCATAGGCGCCGACAAGAAGCAGGAAAGCGAAAGGAGAAATGACAAATGAAAGTACTCATTAACGCAGGACACGCACCGAACGGCAACCCCGATCCGGG
>NZ_JBQNBV010000123.1:0-6217 GCF_052169755.1 Selenomonas sp.
ATCGACGCAGGTGCATCCCTTTTCTATGCAATGACCCAAATCACCAATGATACTTCTCGCCGCGGTTGATCTTGAAGGCGCGATAGACTTGCTCATAGAGCAGAAGCCGCACCATCTGATGCGTGAAGGTCATCGGCGAAAACGAGAGTCGAAGGTCGGCGCGCTTTCGCACCGCCGCGGAAATACCGAACGCGCCGCCGATGAGAAACGTGAGGTCGCTCTTCCCTTGAAGCGCGAGAGCGGCGATCTTTTCTGCAAGCGCTTCTGAGGAAAGAAGCTCCCCGCGCACATCGAGCGCGATGAGAAAGCTCTTTTCCGGCACGAGGCGCAAAAGGTTCGCGCCTTCTTTTTTCAGCGCATCCTCTTTTTCTGCCTCGGACGGGCTTTCCGGCATACGCTCCTCGCGCGTTTCGATCAGCTCTACGGAAGCGAAGGGGGAAAGACGCTTCTCATACTCCGCGACGCCTTGGAGCAGATACTTTTCCTTGAGCTTGCCGACCGCCAGAATGCGTATCTTCATCGGTTCGACTGTGGCATCTCCTTGAGCGTCGCCATCAGCGTTTGCTGCTTGCCGTTTCGCTCGATGACGAGTTTGACTTTATCGCCGACTTTATGCTCCGCGACAGCCGCCCGAAGTTCCGCGACCGTATTCGTCTCTGTATTGTCAACCTTCAAGATCAGATCGCCGCGCTCGATGCCCGCCTGATGCGCCGGTCCGCCGAGTTCAAGATGCTCGACGTAGACGCCCTTTTCCGCGTTCAGCGTGTAGCCGGCGCGCGACGCCGTCTCCTTGTCGAAGATGCCCACGCCGAGGTAGGGGCGCACGACGTAGCCGTTCGTCAGAAGCTGATCGATGATCTCCTGCACCGTGTTGATCGGGATGGAAAAGCCGATGCCTTCGACGCCGTTCGCCGAGATCTTCGCACTGTTGATGCCGACGACCTCGCCGTCTGCGTTGACGAGTGCGCCGCCCGAGTTGCCGGGGCTGATCGCCGCATCCGTCTGGATGAGCTTCAGGCGGCGCTCACTGATGTCGAGCGTGCGGTTCAGCGCACTGATGACGCCCGCCGTCACCGTGCCTTGGAACTCAAGCCCCATCGGGTTGCCGATGGCGATGGCAGGCTCGCCGACGACGAGATCATCCGAGTTGCCGAACTTCGCCGTCGGCAGCCCCGTCGCATCGACTTTCACGACGGCGATGTCCGTAAGCTCGTCCGCACCCACGAGTGTCCCCTTGAACGTGCGTCCGTCCGGAAGCGATACGGTGATCTCCTTCGCTCCTTGAATGACGTGATTGTTCGTGACGATGTAGCCGTCGCTCCTGAAAATGACGCCCGAACCGACGCCCTCCGTCTCAACCGGCATATTGAACCAATCGCGCACGATCGTCTTATTCGTAATGCCGACGACGGCGGGGCCCACCGAGCGAGCCGCACGCACCGCAGGCGTATTGCGCGCATCCGACAGCGGCTTCTGACTCGCCGCCTGCTCGATGGCGATGTCGCCCGAGACGGAATTGTCCTTGCTCTTCGCCGTGCTGTCCGAGCAGCCGGCAAAGAGTACGGCGCCGACGACAAAGACGCCGATCATACCCGCGAGCGGCTTCTTCTTTCGATTCCAAAAACATGTCATGCAAATTCCTCCTCCATTCCCGAGGTTCTGCGGCGCATCTTTTCTTCGCGCCGCTGTAAAGCCATTATAGCACGGATTACACGTTTCGCAAGGGCATCGCGCGAGTTTCAGCAAACTGTAACATAGCCGCCGAAGCAAAGAGAAAACGCCCGCCAAAAGCGAGCGTTTTCCTTTTGCCTGCGATCGGATCTCAAAGCTTAAATTTCGCAACGCCTTCCTGAAGATCCTGCGCAAGATCGGCGAGCGTGTGGCTCGCGGCGGCGATTTCTTCGGCGGACGCCGCCTGCTCCTCGGAGACGGCGGATACGTCCGTCGCCTTCTGCTGCACCGCCTGCGACAGCTCGCTGACCTGCTGCACCGTATCGACCGTACTCTTGCAGTCCTTTTCGAGCATCCCTGTGATCGTCGTGACCTTGCCGACCTGCTCAATCAGCGCACGAATCGACTCCGCAATGCTTGCAAACTTCTCATCCGCAGCCTGCACATCGCCGACATTCGCCTTGACTTCGCTCGCCTGCGTTTTCGTCAGTGAGAACGCGCTCTCGATCTGCGCGGCGTTCTTGCCGATGACCGTGCTGATCTCCTGCGCCGCCTGCTCGCTCTGCTCGGCGAGCTTTCTGACTTCGTCGGCGACCACAGCGAAGCCCTTGCCCTGCTCGCCCGCACGCGCCGCTTCGATCGCCGCATTCAAGGCGAGCAGCTTCGTCTGACCGGAGATGTTCGTGATGACCTCATTGATCTCCGCGATATTCTTCGAACCGTCGTAAAGATTCTGCACGGCATCGCCGACCTTGACAGAGTTCGCTGCAAGATTTTCTACGCCGGCGACCGCCTTTTCGAGCGCCACCCGACCTTCCTGCGTCGCCTTTTCCGTCGTCTGTGCCACTCGCGTCGAGGCATCGACGACCTTGGCAATACTCTGCGTCTGTTCTCCCATATTGTGCGCGACTTCGTTCGCCATCTCCACGATGTCGTTTTGATGCGCCGCACGCTCGGCGATGTCAATGACGGCTTCCGCCGCCGCCTGTGACGCATTCGCCGTCTGCGTCGAGCTTGCCGTCAGCTCCTCCGACGAGGCGAGCACCTGCTCGGCAGCCTTCGATGTATCCTCGACCATCTTGCGAAGCGTCGCAAGCATCTCGCTTGAGCTGTTTTGCAGAACGCCGATCTCATCGACGCGGCCGCTCTTCACCAGCTTGTGCGTGAGATCTCCCTTGGCGATGAAGCTCATCGTTTCGGACAGGATCTCGATCGGAGAAATCATGCCGGAAAGGAAATAATAGGTGATGCCGCCCAAAAGCGCCAGGGCAGCCAGGCTGATGACAAAAATCGCATACGACATCCGCGTAACCGCCGCAAAAGCCTCGTCTTTCGGCACCTCAATGACGATGTGCCAATCCGTCGAAGGAATCGGCATCGCCTGATAGAACTTCGATACGCCGCCAAACTCCGCCTCGAACGCCTGCGGCTCCTTCGCGGTAAATTTCGCTGCCAGATCCTTATGCGCACCGCCGTCCATCTCATTGAGCGGCGGATCGTCAAACGTGAACTTCTTATGATAGATGAACTCGCTTGACGGACCCAGCACGAAGAGCGTCCCATGCTCGCCGACCTTTACATCCTGTAAGATGCTCGTCATATCATCGACGGAAACATCCATGCCGATGACGGCGACGACCGCGCCGTTCTTGCGGATCGCCTTGCTGACCGTCATGACCCGCGTCTTATCCGGATCCGACTGATAGACCTCGGAAAGCACCGCCTCATTGGAATCGACGGCTTGCTTATACCACGGACGCGTGCGCGGATCAAAGCCGTCCGAAGAAGCGTCCTTCGCTACGAAACTTCCGTCAGGAAATCCCACATAGAAATCAAACACGCCCTCGCGTGCCGAGAGGTCATAAACCACCTGCTGCAGCTGCTCTCCCTGCGGCATACCGTCCTCCCAGTCTTGCACGATGGTTTCCACCATAGCGCGCTTTTCCTGGACGCTGCCGTTAAGCTCCGCTGCATAGCGAGCCGCACGCTGTTCCATAGCGACCTCCAGCGACTCCTTCAAGCCGGAACTTGCCATAAAATAAATGATTGTACCCATGAGAACAAAAATGACGATGAGCGGTATGCCTATGCTCAAGAGCATCTTCGGTTTGAGCTTCATTTCTTCTTCCTCCCTGCTGCTTATGTCCGTGCATGTCTCCTGCACGCGGAAAGGAACCGCAACGACGATTCCTCTCCCTCTTCTAGCCTATCGTCAAATCTCCTGCAAGACCGTCAAATTCTCATCCATTTTTCATTTATCTTGGCACGATGTCCAAAAATCAGACATTTCTACATGGGCGTAAAAGTAACTCACGCCTCTCTGCATGACGGCTGAATATATGTCCTGAAAAACCTATCCGCTTTCCCTCAAAGCCGGAACTTCGCAACGCCCGCTTGCAGCTCCTGCGCAAGATCCGCAAGCGTATGGCTTGCGGCGGCGATCTCCTCGGCGGACGCCGCCTGCTCTTCGGAGACGGCGGACACATCCGTCGCTTTTTGCTGCACCGCATGTGACAGCTCGCTGACCTTTTCCACCGTATCGACCGTACTCTTGCAGTCCTTTTCGAGCGCTCCCGTGATCGTCGTGACTTTGCTGACCTGCTCGATCAATGCGCGGATGGCCTCCGCGATACTCGCGAACTTCTCATCAGCGGCGCCGACTTCCTCCACACTCTCTCGGACCTCTTCATCCTGCGCTTTCGTCAGCGAGAACGCACTCTCGATCTGCGCAGAGTTCTTGGCGATGACCGCGCTGATCTCCTGCGCCGCCTGCTCGCTCTGCTCGGCGAGCTTTCTGACTTCGTCGGCGACCACAGCGAAGCCCTTGCCCTGCTCGCCCGCACGCGCCGCTTCGATCGCCGCATTCAAGGCGAGCAGTTTCGTCTGACCTGCAATGCTCGTGATAAGCTCGTTGATCTCCGCAATGTTTTTCGAGCCGTCGTAGAGGTTCTGCACGGCGTCGCCGACCTCACGGGAGTTCGCCGCGAGACTGTCGACGCCGGCGACCGCCTTTTCGAGCACTTTGCGGCCTTCGCGCGTCGCCTCGGCTGTCGTCTCTGCGACCTTCGTCGAGTTGTCCACAGCCGCTGCAATCTCCTGCGTCTGTTTGCCCATATTGTGCGCGACCTCGTTCGCCATCTCCACGATGTCGTTCTGCTCCGCAGCGCGTTCGGCGATGTCGATGACAGCTTCCGCCGCTGCCTGCGAGGCGTTCGCCGTCTGCGTCGAGCTTGCCGTCAGCGCCTCCGACGATGCAAGCACCTGATCGGCGGCTTTCGAGGTATCCGCGACCATCTTTCGCAGCGTCGAAAGCATCTCGCCCGCACTTTCCTGCAAGACGCCGATCTCATCGGCACGGTCGCTTTTCGGCACCTTATGCGTAAGATCGCCCTTGGCGATGAAGCTCATCGTCTCAGACAACACCTCGATGGGAGAGATCATGCCCGTCAGGAAATAGTAGGTAATGCCGCACAAAAGGACAAGCGCCAACAAACAAATAACAATCGTCGCATAGAGCATTTTCGTCGCCGAAGCAAACGCTTCCGACTGCGGCACCTCAATGACGACATGCCAGCCCGTCGAGGCGATCGGCACCGTCTGATAAAACTTCTGCACACCTTCGAACTCTGCCTCGATCATTTGCGGCTTATCCGACATGAACTTAGCCGCCAGCTCCTTATACTTGCCGCCGTCCATCTCCGCAAGCGGCGTGTCATCAAGCTGAAACTTCTTATGATAGATGAACTCGCTCGCGGGACCTAAGACAGCGATCGAGCCATGTTCACCGACCTTGACGTCCTTGAGCATTCCCGTCAGAGATTCCACCGAAACATCCGTGCCGATGACGGCGATAAGCTCTCCGTTGTGACGCACCGCCTTGCTCAGTGTCACGATGATCGCGCCGTCCGCAGCATTCTTATAGACATCGGAAAACACCACACCGTCTGCTGCAGCAGCGCTCTTGTACCAATCGCGCGTACGCGGATCCCATGTAGGCGGATACTCTTGGCTCGTCACATGAGAGCCGTCGGGACGTCCGATGAGGAAGCCATAGACGCCGTTGCAGCGGCCCAGATCATCAACCGTCCCCTGCAATGCCGCATTGTCAGGCATACCGTCCGCCCAGCTCTTGCCAAGAGCCGTCAGAAAAGCCGCCTGTTCTCGAATATTGCCGTCAATCTCCACGGCGTAGTGATCCGCACGCTGCTCCATGCTGACCTCGGTCGCCGCTTTGAGACCCGTGCTCGCCATCATATCAATGACAGCGCCCATGACGATAAAAACAATGAGCAGCGGGATACCGATACCCATCAGCATCTTAGGTTTAAGTTTCATCTTCATATCCTCCTTATCGAATAACAAAAACCTCATGTCAGCCACTTAATCGCCGGAAAAAGGGACATGCAGCTGTTTATCTCTCATATTTTTCTACTCTTTTATCGTGTTTTTCACATTTTTCCCTAAGAAATTCCCTTTATTTTTACTATGAACCCCCAAGAAGTCAAGCCCGAAGGGCGCAGACTGATTGGCTAGGTTTCTGTAAGGC
>NZ_JBQNBV010000124.1:0-6120 GCF_052169755.1 Selenomonas sp.
GAACGTCACGAAGGGGAATACCATGCCGAGCTGAATATCGAGGAATTGGATTTTGACGAGGAAGGCTTGGACACGCAGGATCTGGTTTTTGGCAGCAAGATCAAGGTGCTGCTCCAAGATATGGATTTAATCAAATGGCGTCAAGACTTGGAGCAGGATGCAGAGGAACTTGCCGAAATCCTCAAGAGTGCCAAAGTCATTACACCTCAGCGCGACAACAAGCTTCAGACACTCAAAAACCGTATTGCCCGTAAAATCGAGGACCCCATCAACCCCGGCAACGGCAAGCTCATCATTTTCACCGCCTTTGCCGATACGGCAGAGTATCTGTACAAAAACATTGCTCCCGCCATGGAAAGCTCCGGAATATACACCGCTTTGGTAACGGGCGGCTCGGAGAGCAATAAGTCCACTCTTCCCATTCCTGCTGCTTTGCGGCGGAGCATCAGACTTTCCGATCTCAATACGGTGCTGACGCTGTTTTCGCCTGCTTCAAAGGAAGGAAAAAACATCTTCCCCGATATGCAGGAAGAGATCGACATCCTGATTGCGACGGACTGCATCTCGGAAGGACAAAATTTGCAGGATTGTGACTATCTGATCAACTACGACATCCACTGGAATCCTGTGCGCATCATTCAGCGTTTCGGGCGTATCGACCGCATCGGCTCGAAAAATGAAGTGATACAGCTCGTAAACTTCTGGCCGACGGAAGACCTGGACGCTTATATCGATCTTGCCCAGCGGGTAAAGGGACGCATGGTGCTTTTAGATGTCTCCGCCACGGGAGAAGAAAATATCATCGACGAGCAAAAAAACAAGGAAATGAATGACCTTGAGTATCGCAAGAAACAACTCCAAAAGCTCCAAAATGAAGTGGTTGACTTGGAAGATATTTCCGGCGGCATTTCTATCACAGACTTGACTTTTAATGACTTCAAGATCGACCTCATGGAGTACATGAAAGAACATGAGGAAGAACTATCCAATGCACCGAGCGGACTCTACGCCATAGCGAGGATTTCCGACAATCTCCGCGATACGGTGCAGCCCGGTGTGATTTTCGTACTGCGTCAAATCAAGGGCGCACGGCAGACGAAAGAGCAAAATCCTCTCTTCCCCTATTATCTCGCCTACATCACCGAAGATGGCAAGGTGGAGGCGAATTTCCTGCAAGCGAAACAGGTGCTGGACTATCTCAAGAAATTCTGTTCGGGGCAAAAGACGGTTGCCAAGGATTTGGCGGATGTGTTCAACGCCGAGACTAAGCACGGGCGGCGCATGGAGAAATATTCCGCGCTGCTGTCCAAGTCCATCGAGGATCTGATCGGCAAAAAGCAGGAGGTGGGGGTTGCCAGTCTCTTCAGCAAGGGCGGCACAGCGATGCCCCAAAGTTTTGATGACGGCATGGCGGATTTTGAGCTGGTAGATTTCGTGGTGCTGAAATGACGATTTATGAAAAATTGAACTTGAACGACCATGCCCGCATTGACCGGGTCGTGGCAAAAAAGCAGTTTTATGAGAGTGGGGAGCTATCCTCTTCCGACAAGAAAATCTTTGACCATGTAGAGAAAATGTATTGGCGATATGCGCTCAAAACGGAAAACACCTTCATTCAATCATTTGCCGATGAGGAGCGTGACTATCCTGAAATCGAAGTGATGGAAGTCGTTCTTCGAGAGGAAAAGCAGCTGAAGCGGCTGGCTGAAATCATTTTTCGGTCAATTCCTTACCCTATGCTGCTTTTCTTCGTATTAGGCGACAAGATGCAGCTTTGGCTGGGGAAGCTGCGAAAAAATCAAGCGGACAGCAGTCGTATGACCTTGACGGCGACGGAGCAGACAGAATGGCTTGCAGAGGCGGATCAATTCTGGGAAGACATGTCCCTTAGGAGAATGCCCTCGACGAATTTTTGCGCCCTGTATGAGGCGTGGTTCGATACGGTCAGCCGCCGTCATTTGACGGAAGTTGGAATTTCTGCGCAGGGCATATCCGGCGAGGCGGCAAGGGAAACGATGAATCAACTTCAAAAGATCGAGCAGGAAATAACGAGTCTTCGGGGTCAGCTGAAGAAGGAAAGTCAATTCAACCGCAAGCTGGAAATCAATACGAAACTGCAGAAACTCAAGCGCGAAAAAGTAAATATCATTGAGCAAGGGAGCGGAGAGATATGAAAAAATTAGCGGGAGAATCCCTAAATATCATGGAGGAAAATCTGGCGGCGATGCAGCAGCTTTTTCCTGAAGCATTTGAGGAGGGGAAGATCGATTTCGACGTCCTGCGCCAACTGTTGGGCGATTATGTGGACGATGAGGAAGAGCGCTACAGCTTCCGCTGGAACGGCAAGGGCAAGGCGCTCCGCCTTTCGCAGACGCCCTCGACCGGCACGCTGCGTCCGTGCAAGGAGGAGAGCAAGGACTGGAACACGACCGAGAATCTCTATATCGAGGGCGACAACCTTGAAGTCTTGAAGCTCCTGCAAAAAAGCTATCATGGCAAGGTGAAAATGATATATATCGATCCGCCCTACAACACGGGAAAAGATTTCGTTTACAAGGACGATTTTCGCGATAATGTTGCAAACTATAAGCGTATTACAGGGCAGGTCGATGACGAGGGGCATCGTACAGGGACGAATAGCGAGAGCAATGGACGCTTTCATACCGATTGGCTCAATATGATGTACCCACGGCTGCGATTGGCGAGAAATTTGTTGAGTGATGATGGTGTGATTTTTATTTCGATTGATGATAATGAACAGGGGAATTTGAAGAAGATTTGTGATGAGGTGTTTGGAGAAGGGAATTTTGTGGCATCTTTTCCATGGCGGAAAAGAACTGCAAAATCAGATGTTCCTTTTGGTGTTTCACAAGACTATGAGCAAATATTGTGTTATGTTAAATCAAGTTTATTTGTTGCAAGTGTAGAGGGAAATAGCCGCAGATATTATACAACAGAGGATTTCCTCGATAGACCATGGCGCATACATGATTTATCCAAACAAACCACTGCTAGTGAGCGTCCAAATAGCTTTTTTACTATAGTCAATCCCAAAACAGGAAAAGTGTATCCAGCTAATCCAAATGCCGTTTGGCGGATAACTAAAGACAGTTATCCGCAATATCTGGAAGAACAAAGAATAGTTTTTCCTGGTGATTATGATTTCTTGCGAATCACGAAACCTGTTTTACGTTACTGGCAGGAAGATGATATAAAAAAAGATGGAGAAAATTTTGGAAGAAAACCAGTGAGTACACATTTTTCTAAAAATATAGGAATGTCCCAGAACGGGACTAAAGAATTGACGAAACTATTAGAAGCAAAAGTATTTAATTTCCCGAAACCGAAAGACTTAATACAATTTTTGATTCGGAGTTCTATGAAAAAGAATAGTATCGTCCTCGACTTCTTCTCCGGCTCTGCTACCACCGCTCATGCTGTAATGAACCTCAATGCCGAAGATGGCGGCAATCGTCGCTTTATTCTTGTTCAGCTTCCTGAAACTACACCTGTGGATTCTGAAGCGCGTAAGGCAGGCTATGAGAATATCTGCGAAATCGGCAAGGAGCGCATTCGTCGTGCGGGGGAGAATGTTAAGGCGGAGTGCGAGGATGAAGAGCAGGCGGCATCGCTCGACATCGGCTTCAAGGTGTTCAAGCTCGACAGCTCGAACTTGCAAAAGTGGCAGCCGCAGCCCGAAGATTTGCAGGGGGCGCTGCAAGAGAGCATGGATAACTTCCTGCCCGGTCGCACGGAGCTTGATGTCGTCTACGAAATCGCGCTGAAGCTCGGACTTGACCTCTCCTATGAGGTCGAGGAGCGCGAGGTGGATGGTCAGACCATCTACATCATCGGTGCAGGCGCTTTGATGATTTGCCTCGCATCGCCGATTTCCACGGAGACGGCGGAAGCCTTGCTCAAGCTGCATGAGGAATATGCGCCCGAGACATGGCAGGTCGTTTTCCGCGATACGGGATTCCTTTCCGATCAGGAGAAGACGAACATCAAGGAAACGCTCAAGAGTGCGGGACTTGATGAAGACGCCTTTATTTCGATCTAGGAGGGAGCATGATGAAGCTGCAATTCGATCCTTCCCTCACGTATCAGCAGGAAGCTGTTGCCGCCGTTTGCGATGTGTTTGAGGGACAGACGGCGAAGCCTGCGCTTTTCACGGTAGCCGATAATCTGGAAGAGCAATTCGCCGCAGGACAGAACCTCTACAGTGCACAGCAGGGCGTGGGGAATCTTCTGCGTCTTGACCAGGAAGATCTGCTGAAGAATGTGCGTGCCGTCCAAGCGCGGCACGGCCTGCCGCAGTCGGAAAGTCTCGGGCAGGAACTGCATTTCGACATCGAGATGGAGACGGGCACGGGCAAGACGTACGTCTATCTGCGCACCTTGTTGGAACTGAACAAGAGGTACGGCTTCACGAAGTTCGCCATCGTCGTGCCGAGCAACGCCATTAAGGAGGGCGTGAAGAAGACGCTCGACATCACGAAGGAGCATTTTCGTGAGCTTTACAACAATGTGACATACGATTATTTCGTCTATGACAGCGACCATATCGAGAAGATTCGTGACTTCGCTGTGAACACGGACATCCAGATCATGGTCATCATCATCGACGCTTTTCAGAAGAAAATGAACCTCATCAATCGCGACAACGATAAGAAGTTCGGCGGGGCGCGTCCCATCGAGCTTTTGCGCGAGACGAATCCCATCGTCGTCATCGACGAGCCGCAGTCGACGATCAGCACGGACAAACAGTTGGAGGCCGTGCGAAGCCTCCATCCGCTCTGCACCCTGCGCTATTCGGCGACGCCCGTGCGCGTGGAGAACAAGCTCTACAAGCTCGACGCCGTCGACAGCTTCAACAAGAAGCTCGTCAAGGGCATCGAGGTCGACAGCTTCGCCGTCCAGGACGCGCATAACGACGCCTATTTCTGCCTGAAGTCGGTGGATAATAAAAGATCGCCCATCACGGCGAAGATCGAGATTGACAAGAAGATGAAGAGCGGCGCCGTCCAGCGCAAGCCCATCACGGTGCGCCAGGGCGACGACATCTATGAGAAATCGGGCGGCCGCGACGTCTATGCAGGCTATATCGTCAACGATATTTATTGCGGTGCAGGCGAGGAATACGTCGACTTCGCCTCGCGCCCTGAGGTGCTGCATCTTCATGAAGTTGTCGGAGAGATTCATGCCGATGAGATCAAGCGCCAGCAGATGCGTGCAACCATTGAGGAGCATCTTGAGAAGGAACTGCTTCTGCAGCCGAAGGAGATCAAGGTTTTGAGCCTGTTCTTCATCGACAAGGTGAAGAATTACCGCGAGTACGATAACGAGGGGGCGCATAAGGGCAAGTATGCGCTTTGGTTTGAAGAGATATATTGCGAACTAATCGGAAAGCCGAAGTATAAGGAATTGCGTAAGGCACTTCATGGCGCAGAGGTGGAAGTCGACCTAGTGCATGACGGCTATTTTTCCGCAGACAAGGGCAGCAAGGAGAAGCCCGGGAAGTGGAAGGACACTAAGGGAAATGCGATGGTAGATGAAAGCACCTACAACCTCATCATGAAAGAGAAGGAAAAGCTCCTGTCCTTCGACTGCAAGGTACGCTTCATCTTTTCCCATTCTGCGCTCAAGGAGGGCTGGGACAATCCCAATGTCTTTCAGATCTGCACATTGAACGAAACGGCGAGCGTGATAAAGAAGCGGCAGGAGATCGGGCGCGGTCTAAGGCTCTGCGTCGATCAGAAGGGCGAGCGTCAATACGATCGGAGCGTGAACATCCTCACGGTCATCGCGAATGAGAGCTATGACGAATTTGCCGCCGCCTTGCAGAAGGAGTATCAAGAGGACGGCATTCACTTCGGCGTTTTGGAACTTACGGACTTTGCAGAACTCGTCGCGCCTGATGAGAAGGGCGAGGAGAATGTGCTGGGGCTGGAAAAGGCGAAGAAGCTTATCACTTTTTTCCGTGAGCATGAGTATATTGACGCTTTGGGCAAGGTGCAGGAAAATCTGCGCCGTGATTTGGAGACGGGAGATCTGCCGCTTCCCGAGGAATTGACGCCTTGCCGCAAGGAGATCGAAGATGTTTGCCGTCGCGCCTGCGGC
>NZ_JBQNBV010000125.1:0-6016 GCF_052169755.1 Selenomonas sp.
CGATCTGGTATGGATAAAATCGGCGATTATTTTGACAATAAGCTGGACAGTTTGCAAGACATCAAGCAGATTGAAGGCAAGTTGCAGGAAGCGGAAAAGTCGTTGGGCGTCAGCGAAGGTGAGGCAAAGGAAAGGTTGCAGGCAGAAGTGGAACGGAGGGCAGAAGTATGAGCGGTATGGGGGTGACAACAGTAGAGAAGATAGAAGGTGCGTTGATGCTCCTCAGCCTGGCAATTGATATAGCCGATAAGTTGGTCGATGCATTGAAGAAGTGGGGAGTGCTCGAAAATACGAGCAGCACCGATGACTTGGGGGCCAAGGCTTTGTACGCAGAGGGTTGCGGTATCCTAGAAGGAAATTATGCCACATATGGAGAGTACCTCCATGCTGTAGATAGAATGAACATCACTGCAGAGCAACGCAATGCTTACACTCCCGAAAAGAAGCGTGAAGCGGGAGCGCAACTCATCTTGGGTGGCTTGAAAGAAGAAATGGGCACTCAGGCAGAAGCTTTTGCCATTGAAACTGTCAAAAACGCTGATTTCTACCAAGCAGAAGGCCGAGTAGAAACCTACGCCGAGGCCGTTAAGAACGGGAATGTTTCTTCTGAGAATATCAGTGCATACTTTGACAATAAACTGGAGGATTTGCAGACGGTAAAGACAACGGACGCCGCTCTGAAAGCGATCGAGGAAAAGCGCGGAGCCTCTTCGGAAGAAGCTGGTCGTTTGCTTGATGTTGAAATAGAGCGAAGAGGGGGTGTATGATGCATATTGCTATTGAGGGACTTGATGGTGCTGGCAAGACATCTGCCGCCAAAGTGTTAGAAAGGCTTACGGGATTCACATTGATCGAATATCCTATTCGTTATCTTACTGATGGCGAAACAGGGCGAGAACAACTTGAGCGTTTGATTGTTCAGGTGGAAGACAATACCGAGCGTGATTTTACGGCGATGTTTTATGGCACGGGAAATATGTATCGGAAATATCTCATCAAAGGTCGAAACATTATCACCGATCGCTATCTTGCGTCCACATATTTCTGGAATTGCACGCCAGATAATGTAGATTTTTTCGATTTTCTGGTGCGCGTTTCAAATCGCCCTGATTTTACAGTACTTCTCTTTGCTAATGCCGAAGTACGGAAACAGCGTATTCTGCTACGCAACCCTCGTGACCCCGATCTTAAGAAAAAGATTTTTCATGATGCACAATATGACAAGTTGCAGGAGTTTTTAGATCGCTATCAGATGCCGCATTGCCGCATCGATAACTCTTTGTTGGATGTTGAAGAAACAGCTGCATGCATTCAACAAGAGGCTGAGAAGGTTGGTGTGTTATGAATCTGACTGAAGAAGAGCTTCGTAGCCTTAGTCGCGAATACCTGAATTCTTACTACTCACTTAACACTTACATTGGTTGCACTATAGATTGTGCGTATTGCTTCTTAGCACCAATAGGAATTGTACCTTCAGTACCCATACGGGTAATATCTGAGGAAGATCTAGTTGCAGAGGCTCTAGCCGATCCGCTTTTTGTCCGTGGTGAGACTGTGATTTCGTTAAATAATCGCACCGATCCATTTTTAAATCACCAAGTTAAGAATAGCACTTTTCGTTTAATGGATATTCTAGAACGAGAGAACTTGACGAATCCCGTTACCATAACTAGCAAGGGAATGCTGACTATAGAGGATGTCAGGCGATTGGATGAATACCGTCACATTTTGCCCATTATTATAGTCACCTACAATGGAATGCCCCGTTTATTGCAACCTATTGATTGCACTCTTCAAGAAGCTACTATGCGTCATGTGGCGACCTGCCAAAATGTGCGGTTGATTCATCAGTTTCGTCCCATCATTCCAGGATTGAATGACAGCGAAGAAACCATCAGAAGAACATGCTCTTATGCATCGCGATTCTGCGATGCGACTATCTATCAGGGCGTGCGCGTGAATAAATTTATATGCGAGCGTCTGCAAGCTAGGAATTATGAATACACAGGTACGTTAAGCACAAAAAAAATCAAATCCCATAAAGTTGATGCCGTTTTTCAGGCGTGGCAGCAAGAAAATCCTACTTATCATATCTTTGACCACACGTCATGTTGCCTTTCTTATGTTTTACGGCAACCAGACTATAATGTCTGCTATAGAGAAGTACGATGTTCAGTTTCTTGCCCCAACTATGTTCGTTGTCACGACGAGGCTCCTGTGCCGCCCGTTGATTTAGCTGAACAACTTGCTCGAATTGGAATTTACGGTGGTTGGGCATATACCGAAGGAAGATTGCGTGTGTCGAAGCCGATTACGGATGAGCAACGATCTTTTGTCCGTCACATTTTACATTTGCCCTGCGACTATGAGCATAGGCGGAGTTTATTCTCCGAAAAAATGATGGAAAGAGGGGACGTGTAAAATGAGCATTCGCATTATATATCAAGATAAAGGCGTGTCACTAGATGCAGACGATAGATTCTTGCTGCAGGAATTGTACCGCTTATATCCTGAGTCAAATGAGATATCCGAATGGAACCTAGAATTATGTAACGGTAGTGGTCTTCCAACTGTGCGAGAGGCTACAGTTCATCTTCCGTTTAAGTTTTATCGTTCATGGTCTGATAATTTGCCGTCAAACTTTGATGAACATGCCCGGCATAAACTGCTCTATAATGAGTTGTCGCGAGATTATATGACGGCTATTGCTGGCAACACGGAGAAAGAGGTACAGTTTTTATATCAGATAATTGGTGGAAGTAATGCAAAGGTATTGGACTTGTGCTGTGGTGTAGGAAGACATGCTACCTTGCTCGCTGCTAGAGGTTTTCAAGTAACAGGGATAGATTTTTCTGACGCTCAGATACAAACAGCAAGAAAAAGAAACCCCTCTCAGCATATTAAATTTTTGCAAATGGATGTGCGTCAACTGAAGCTAACAGAAAGAGATTTTGGATTGGCAGTTTGTATGTGGACTACCTACAATTATTTTTCTAGGGAAAAGGATTTTTGCGACTTCATATCTGCTGTTGCTCATCACCAACCTGAAGGTGCGATCTTGGTGCTTGATGCTAAAAACATTCCAGCATTACCACCAAGACGTTTGTATAGACGCTCTTACCAACATGATGCGGATAAACTTGAACTTTTGATACACAAAAGAGTGAAAGCTAACATTCAAAACTCACAATATCTATATTTTTTTAGTGGCAGTCGCTCAGCATTTTATCTTGATGAAGAATTCGTTCGCTTTTACGACTTAGTAGAATTGACTGCTATGAGTAAAAAATGGTACGATATCGTTAATGTGTACGGTGATTTCGATATGTCCAAGTATGAGGTGTTGAATAGCCAACGCTTTATCGTTGTATTACGACGAAAATGAGGTGATTACATATGTATTACGTTTCTCGTGAAGGTTACAAAAAGATGTATGAGCAGTATCTTGAGTATGGTGAAGAAATCAAACGGGTAAATCGTGAAGTGGGAGAAAGTGCAGCACGTGACCGTGATCTTCGGGAGAACCCTGAATTCATGTCTTTGCGTGTGAAGGCAATGTACGAAATCCCCAGTCAGCGTGAAGTTTTGTACCGTAAATATCAGGAAGCTGTCATCATCGAAGATACCGAAGCGTATAAAAATTTTGATGGTCGTACGGTAATTGCTGGTTCCGTAGTGGAACTTGAATTTGATGGTGAACCTTGTACATACACTATTTTGGGGAATGACGAGGGCGATATTGACAACGATATTCTCTCTTGCAATGCGCCTATTGCTCAAGCGTTAATTGGCAACAGAGTGGGCGATGAACTGGAATGGAAAGATGAAAGTATAAAAATTCTCAAGGTGACACGCATATAAAAAATGGAGCAGCCGATATTTATATGAAACTGTCGTTAATTATTTGATTGCAATAGAAAATCAGACAGTTATCAAAAAACATTCCAGTAGTAGAAGCAATGCGGTTGAGATGTCCCTGAAACAGTTGTTCCGATGATTTTCCCAAGCACTGCAATGGTAGGTGCAAAGAAGGCACTGAGCTTGATGATACCATTTGCAGTGCCTACTATGAGAGTGAGCATCAAGATGAGGAGGGGCGGCGATGGCACGATTTTATCCTGCATTCGCGGGGGATTTTCATGGGAGCGAGGGGGAGCGGCAGGCTTACCGTGCGTTGGAAACGCTCGGGGACGACTATACGGTATTCCACTCTTACTGCTGGCTGGGAGACGGCGTGCGTACGGCTCCGCAGGGGGAGGCGGATTTCGTCGTGCTGCATCCGAGGCACGGCATTCTCGCCGTTGAGGTGAAAGCGGGCGGAATTGCCTACGAAGATGGCGCATGGCACCAGACGAACCGCCGCACGGGCGAGCGGAAGGTCATCTATCCGTTTCAGCAGGCGGAGAACAGCTGTCAGCGCATCCTTGCGGAGCTGCGCCAAAGGACGCCGCAGCATGTGCCTCTCGTGGGCAAGGCGGTCTGGTTCACCTCTGTGGAGATTCCTCAAGGCAAGCCTTTGCCGTTGGAGTCGCCGCGCGACATCATCCTCGACGCGGGCGATTTGCGTGAGCCGAAAGTGAAATTGGAGAAGATTTACAGCTATTGGCGCAAGTTGTTCCGCATTCCTGAGCGCGTGCAGTCGCCGAGCGTGTTCAAGCAGGTAATCCAGACATTGCAGCCTGTCTTTCGCATCGTGGAGACGGTTTCTGCCGCATCGCAGGCGGTCGAGCAGTCGACGGCGCGTCTGACGAATGCGCAGTTCGCGCTCTTGGAGTATCTGACCGATCAGCGAACGGCGGCGATTCACGGCGCAGCGGGCACGGGCAAGAGCCTGCTGGCAGCGGAGAAGGCTCGTATGCTGGCGCGTGAGGGGCAGAAGGTGCTCTATCTTTGCTTCAATGAGTTTCTTTTCGAGCGGCTGCGCTCCTGTCGCTGGGACGGAAAGATCACGATACACAATGAGCGCACGTTGGCGGAGGAGTTGATGGCGGAGCGGAATCTGCCGCTCACGACGGTACTGCGCGATTTCGAGACGTTTTTTCAGAATGAATTCGATGATACGCTGTGGGAGTATCCGAACATCGTCGTCGATGAGGCGCAGGACTTCCCGAGCACATTGCTCGAACATCTTGCACTCTTGGCTGAGCTTCATGACGGAGCGTTCTACCTGTTTTATGATCGCGGGCAGACGATCATCTCGCGCCGCCCGACAGGGCAGACGCAGCAGATGGCGGCAGAGTGGATCGACGCATGTATGGACTGTCGGCTCATTCTCTATCGCAACTGCCGCAATACGGCGGAGATCGGACGTACGGTGCAGAGCTTCCTTGCGGGCAGGCACAAGCATTATCTCAATGCCATTCATGGCAAAAAGCCTCGTGCCGTATTCGTTCCCGATGCAGAAGCGCTTGCAGCAGCCGCCGCCGATTTTGTGCGCCGTATGAAGAGCGAGGAGAAACTGGAACTTCAGGACATCGTGATCCTCACAGTGAGCACGCTGGAAAAGAGTGTGCTCGCAGGCGTGACGTCGCTCGCTGGGATTCCTCTCGCTCATCAGCCGACGGAGGGAAAGGTCTGGTTCACGACGGTGCGTCGCTACAAAGGACTGGAGGCGAAGGCCGTCCTGCTCGTGGATGTGCATGTGTCGAAGCTCGTGAAGCCGACCTGCCAACGACTCGTCTACGTCGGTAGCTCACGCGCGTCTGCGTATCTTGAGACGATTTTCATTAGCGATGTTTCGGCAGAGGAATATCCGGCGTTGATCGAATCTCTGGATGTCGACATTGAGCCGTCTCCGAAAGGGGTGGCAAAGTGGCTCGGTATGGAATGCAGCATGGATGCATGACAGTGTTCAGCCGCAGTATATTTTAGACATGAAAATTCCCGTCTACTGCAGGGCGTATTCTGCAGCGGGCGGGAGTTTTTATATTCATATTTCTGGAAGGCATTCGCGCTGTTGTAAGGATAGGTGCATTCAATAGTACCAGTATTCCTTGATGTAATACGACCATCCTAA
>NZ_JBQNBV010000126.1:0-5943 GCF_052169755.1 Selenomonas sp.
AAAACTCCTGATACCGTTTCATGCGCCACACGCCCCAACTGAAGGCAATCGCTGTCAGAAGGGCAAGCAGCACGAACGATGAGAGTGCGCCGCCGTCCCAGCCGTCCGCCTGCAATAGCGCGTTCGTGTGCGCGAGCGGCAGGAGTGCGACGAGCCGCCGCACGATCTCGGGCAGGTTCGCGATGGGGAAGAAAGAACCGCAGAAGAACGTCATCGGGGTGATGAAGAAATTGATGATGATGGAGAACTGCTCCTGCCCACGAATGGAAAGCCCGACGGCGACGCCGAACGCCGCAAAGCAGAACGCCGTGAGGACAAGCCCGAGAAAGCCCGGCAAAGCGAGCAGCCGAATGCCGAAAAAGAGCCACGCGGCGAGAAATACCGCCGCTCCCGCGAGAATCGCACGCAGCGCACCGGCAAGCGCGATGCCGAATACGATGGACGCATCGCCGACGGGGCTCATGCGCAGTACGGAAAACGTACGGTAATAGAAGCGTGCTGCGCTGACGGAGATCGACGTCTGCTGGAAGCCGTTCATCATGACGGTGATGGCGAGCATTCCTTTCGCGAGATAAGCGATGTATCCTCCCGTGACTTCAACGGCATTGCCAAGTCCCCAGCCGAATGCCAGAAGATAGATCATCGGAAAGAGCAGACCCGAAAAGAGATAGCCCAGACCGCCGATACGATGCACGAGCATCGCCATCTCACGCCGAAAGACCGGCCAGAAAGCGAATGGTATCACGGACAGCCCTCCTCACGCGAAAGGCGCAGGAACGCCTGCTCGAGATCCTTCGCATCGCCCGCTGCCGCGCGTATGCCCGCCGCCGTATCGACGGCGCGCAGCCTGCCCGCGCGTAAGAAGGCGATCTGATCGCAAAGGCTTTCGGCTTCTTCCATATAATGCGTCGTGAGGAGCAGCGTCTTGCCGGCTTCTCGCAGCTCGCGAATCAGCGCCCAGATCTCCTGCCGAAGATCGGGATCCAGTCCCACGCTCGGTTCGTCGAGGAGCAGCACGGCGGGATCGGTCATCGCGGCGCGTGCGATGACGGCGCGGCGCTTCATGCCGCCCGAGATTTCTTCCGGACGCTTATCAAGAAAATCCGTGAGATGATACCGATTCGCCGTCTGTTGAACCGATGCTTTTGCATCTTTGATACCATACAGACGCGCATAGGCGAGCAGACTCTCACCGACGGTCAGCTCGCTCTCCAAGGTGTTTTCCTGCGGCACAAGTCCGATGAGCCGCCGAAAGCGCACGCTGCGCTTCGCCGCATCCTCACCGCATACGCGAATCGTACCCGTATCGGGACGAGCCAACCCCGCGACAAGCCGAATGAGCGTCGTCTTGCCTGCGCCGTTTGGCCCCAATAGCCCCAAGACCGTGCCGGCGGCAACGTCGAGCGTCACATCTTCGAGGATCGTCTTACCCTTGCGGCTGCACGAAACGCCCAGTATCGTGATCGCCGCGCTACTGTCCGCGCTCATACGGCAGCCGCCTTCTCTGCGACACGCTCGGGCAGACAGAGCTTCGTCCTTCTGCCTGCGATCGTCATATCGCGCACGACGCTCTCGACGCCATACAGCTCGCGCACGAGTTCTTCGGTAAAGACCGCATCGGGCGTGCCGTCCGCGAGTACGCTGCCTGCATGGATGGCGATGATATGATGACTGTAGCGCACGGCTTGATTGAGATCGTGCAGCACCATGACGACGGTCAGCCCCAAGGACGCATGGAGCTTTTCCACAAGCTCCATGAGCGCGAGCTGATGCCGAATGTCGAGATATGTCGTCGGCTCGTCGAGGAGCAGCACCTCGGGCTGCTGTGCAAGCGCCATAGCGAGCCGCGCACGCTGACGCTCACCGCCGGAGAGGGCAAGGATCGGACGCTGGGCGAACTTTTCCATCCCCGTGCGCGCCAGAGCCGCGCGACAGGCATCGCCATCCGCCTTGGAAAAGGAATCCCAAAACTTCCGATGCGGCAGCCGCCCCATGCGCACAAGCTCCATGACCGTGATGTCGCCCGGCGGCTCGGCGCTCTGCGGCAGAAACGCGACCTTTTGTGCGACAGCGCGCTCCGTCTTTTTCCACAGATCTTCGCCCAGAAATTCGACGCGGCCCGCGCTCGGCTTGAGAAGCCGCGCAAACGCTTTGAGGAGCGTAGATTTGCCCGAGCCGTTCGGCCCGATGATCGCCGCGATCTCCGCCCGCCGAATGACTGCATCGACCGCGTGGACGATCTCCGCTTTGCCATAGCCGAGGGAAAGACCGCAGGCTTTTAAAATTTCTGTCATGGATTCACCTCCTTCGCAGTCCTTTTTTGAGCAGATAGAGGAAGAACGGCGCTCCCAAGAACGACATGAATACGCCGACCGGTATCTCAATCGGTGCAAAGGCAATGCGCGCTGCGGCGTCTGCGCCTGCGACAAGCACCGCACCCCAGATCGCGGCAGCGGGCAGCAGATAGTCGAAGTCCGAGCCGGTCAAGAGCCTTACCATGTGCGGCACGACCAGCCCGACGAAGCCGAGCATCCCCGCTGCGCTGACCGCCGACGCTGCCAAGAGCGCCGCCAGCAAAAGCAGCACGACACGCGCACGCGCCACATTGACGCCGAGGCTCCTCGCCGTCTCTTCGCCAAGCTGCAGGGCGTTGAGCCAGCGGCTGCCCAGGAGCGTACCGGCGATGCCGACGAGGGTGTAGGGCAAGACCATCTCCACATGATGCCAACTGCGCCCTGCAAAGCCGCCCGCCATCCAATTCACCGTCCCCTGCACGCGGTCGGAGTAAAAGACCATCAGCGCTGTCATCGCACCGCCGAAGAACGCCGCGATAGCGACGCCTGCAAGAACCATGCGCATGGGATCGACGCCGTTCTCCCACGACAGTGCAAAGACGAGCGCGACGGCGATCATCGCGCCGATAAATGCACCGAGCGGCACAAATTTGACCTCTGCCGGGAAAAGAATCATGATGCACATGGCGGTCAGCCCTGCACCCGCCGACACGCCGATGATGCCGGGATCGGCAAGCGGATTCTTCAAGATCCCCTGCAGGATACAGCCCGCAAGTGCGAGATTGATGCCCGTCAGCGCACCCGTAATGATGCGCGGCAGACGAATGTGATAGAGAATACGATAGTCCTCGGGCGCACCGTTGCCCATGAGCGTCGGTATGATCGCCTCCGGCGCGATATGCACCGCCCCCGCCGAAGCGCTGACGATGAGCGCAAGGACGAGTGCGGCAAATCCAAGGATGATCGCAAGCCGCCGCTTGTGCGCACGCGGATGTACCTCTGTTGGAAGAATTTCTTCTGATGCTTCCATTATGTCACTCCATTCATATATATTATTATTCTCATTTATTTCAGAAAAGAAAAGGAAGCCGCAAAACGAACTTCCTATTTAATATTTTCATATTTAATAATTATTATCATTTATCGTTAGTATTCTACTACATGAAAGTTTTCCTTGTCAATGCCTTTTTTTATGAGAAATCTCTTTGTTTTAGGAAAACACTGGATGAGAAAGAAGCCAAAAGGGGCTGTCGCACATAAATCATGTGCCCCAGCCCCTTTTCATACACAAAAAATGCCTCCGCCCCAGCAAAAGCGCATCGAAGGCGTTTATAACGGATATCGTACGCCATTCGAAGCGAGGTATCCGACATAAGGTGATTGGACACTCGTGTTACAAAAACGCTTGACCACAACTCCCAACCTCTTCTGCGGTTTCACCGGAAACTTTGCCGAAGCATATCACGGCGAAAAAACGACCGTGACGGTCTCGCCCGGATCGATGACGCTGTAGGCAGGAGCGCTCTGGTAGCTCGCTCTGCCGGATCCTTCGGCTTCGAGCGTCACGCCGATCGCTGCGAGTTTTTCCGCCGCCTCGCGAATCGTCAGTCCGTCGAGATCGGGCATGACGACCTTGCCGCTCGGCACGACGTCGGGCAGTCGCGGCTTTTTCTTCGGCGGCGCCTGCGCTTCCTTCTGCGCACGCTTTTCATCCATCTCGATGAAAGGATCGCTCGACGGTTCGATGTGCATATAGCGGAACACCTGCGAGAAAATCGCCCCCGCAACGGGAGCTGCGATCTGTCCGCCGTAGAAATTGCCGCCCGTCGGATCGTCCAAGATGACGAGTACGACGAGCTTCGGATCGTCAATGGGCGCGAAGCCGCAGAACGATGCGATGTAGTGTCCATCCATATAGCCTGCGCCATTCGGACGAATCTTCTGCGCCGTGCCCGTCTTACCGCCGATGCGGTAGCCCTTGACCTGCGCTTTTTGTCCGCCGCCCGCCGTGACGACCTGCTCCAAAAGTCCGACGAGCGTTTTCGTCGTCGCCGACTGCAGGACGCGGCGCACCTCATCGCGCTTCGTCTGAAGATAGAGCGAGCCGTCGGCGTTATGAATCTCCTTGACGATGTGCGGCTTCAAGAGAATGCCGTCGTTGGCGATCGCCGCCATCGCCGCCACGAGCTGCAGCGGCGTCACGGCGATGCTCTGTCCGATCGCCATCGTCGCCATATCCGAATCGCGCATGTTCTCCGGCTCGAAGAGGATGCCGCTCTCCTCTGCCGGCAGTTCGACGCCCGTCGGCTCGCCGAAGCCGAAGAGCTTCGCGTACTTCGTAAGCCTCTCGGCGCCGAGATCGAGCCCGACGAGAGCGAATCCCGTATTGAGAGAGTTCTTGACAACATCGGTGAACGTCACCGTGCCGAAGCTCTCACCGTTCCAGTTCTGTATGCGCCTGCCCGAGACCATGACATGCCCGGGATCGACGAAGATCTGATTCGGCGTGACGATATTCTCTTCGAGCGCCGCACCTGCCACGATGGATTTGAACGTCGAGCCAGGCTCATAGATCGAGGAAACGGCGAGATTTTTCCATGTCTCACTCGAATACTTGTCAAACTCGTTCGGGTTGTACGAGGGGCGCATGGCGAGCGCAAGGATATTGCCCGTCTTGGGATCCATGACGATCGCCGTCGCGTGCTGCGGCGCGTTCTCTGCCATCGCACGGTCAAGCTCCTGCTCCACAATGAACTGGATGTTGCTGTCGAGCGTCAGCGTCACCGTCTTGCAGCGGTCGCCTGTGTAAGTATCCTGCCGGAAGAGCGAGCTTAGAATCGGTCGGCTCTTCATATCCGTCAAGATGAAATTTTCCTCTTCCACACCTTTGATCATGCTGTCAAACTGCTGCTCGATACCGTCAAGCCCCTTATCATCCGTACCGACGAAGCCAAGGACGTTCGCGGCGAGTACGTCGTTCGGATAGTAGCGCTTCGCCTCATCGCGAAAACCTAAGCAGTCGCTGTAAGACTTCTCCCGAATGAGAGCCTTCACAGCATCCGACATCTCCGGCTCCATGCGCCGCTTGACCCAGACGAAGCCGCCGCCCTGCGCAATATCTTCGAGGATGTCGCTCTCACTCAAGCCGATGATCGGTGCAAGGTCAGCGGCAAGCGCCGCTGCGTCCCCCACATGGCTCGGATCGACGAAAAGCGACTTCGTCATCATCGAGACGGCAAGCTCTCTGCCGTTTGCATCGAGAATCCTGCCGCGCGGCGACTGCGCCACGCGCTCTTCGCCCGACTGTATGCGCACGCGCTCCGCCATCTCCGCGCCCTTGACGATCTGCACCCAACCATAGCGGCAAAGCGTCAGAAAGAACACGCCGAGCACGAGGAGCACCGTGATCTGCACGTTGTCACGCACACGCCGCCTGCGCTTTTCGACGCGCTCCGCCTTATTTTTCACGTTCAAGCTGAAAACCCCTTGTCGTTTTTTTCTATTATAGCATACGAGATGAACTTTTAAAGACCTTTTCCATATAGCCGTTTGCCATATGCATGATGCCGCAAAAAGGGATGCCCCTGCGCCAAGATCGACGCAGGTGCATCCCTTTTCTATGCAATGACCCAAATCACCAATGATACTT
>NZ_JBQNBV010000127.1:0-5923 GCF_052169755.1 Selenomonas sp.
GAATATACTTCCCTATTATAATATAAAACAGAAAAGGGCTCAACGTGATATTTCCCCAATAGAAGGGAGCCGGGGATATGACGAAGACTGTACCGATTCATGAACTCGAAGATACCCATGCAACTTCTCCAATGTACGAGGAATCAAGCGGACAGATTTAGGTCAATGAAAATGGCTATGACGATATGGTCATTATGCGTATGAAAACTTACGATAAGTATATGCTTAGACAGGAAATATACTAAAAACTTGCTGCTGCAGAAGAAAATTTCCATAGCGGTCAAACTGCTGATGTGGAAGAAGCTTTGCAGGAGATGCGGCAGAAATATCATGTATAAGCTCGTTTGACATCTTAGTGTTTGCGGGACTGCCGCACGTCCATACTTGTCAAAGCGCGGAATTTCCATTATAATAAGGCAGAGCTAGCAAAAACGAAGATTATGGCAGGTGGCGAAGCGATGGCTCGTTCATCTGCCTTTTCTTGTCAGCCAAGGGAAGGATGGGATGTTCGGGTTGGAAGGAAAGCTGAAGTTATACGGGTTCAATAATCTGACGAAGTCTTTGAGCTTCAATATCTACGATATTTGCTACGCGAAATCGCAGCGCGAGCAGCAGGACTATATCAAATATATTGACTCGCAGTACAACTCAGAGCGGTTGACGAAGATCCTCATGCGCGTGACGGAGATGATCGGCGCGCATGTCCTGAGCATCTCGAAGCAGGACTACGATCCGCAGGGCGCGAGCGTGACCTTCCTTATTTCCGAGGAGGATGCGGCGGGACACAAGAAGCCGCTGATGAATGACGAGATCGTCGCGCACCTCGACAAGAGCCATGTGACCGTGCATACATACCCCGAGTTCCATCCCGAGACGAGCATCGCGACGTTTCGCGTCGACATCGACGTGGCGACGTGCGGCGAGATCACGCCGTTGAAGACGCTCGACTACCTCATTGGCAAGTTCGATTCGGACATCATCACGATGGACTACCGCGTGCGCGGCTTCACGCGCGATGTGACGGGAAAGAAGCTCTTCATGGACGACAAGATGTCGTCGATTCAAGAGTATATCAAATCGGAGACACTGGCGACCTACGACGCCGTGGACATCAATGTCTATCAGGCGAATATTTTCCACACGCGTATGCTCATCAAGGAGATCGAGCTGCAGAATTACCTTTTCAATACGGATATTTACGAGATACCGCCGAAGACGCGGCTCGCGATCAGCAATAGCCTGCGGCGCGAGATGATTGAGATCTACAGCGGCAGCAATGTATTCTGAGCGGGGCTTTGCGCTTTGCTCCATAGGAGGAAAGAGAAGGATTGGAAGCATTCGACTACCATACGCAGGACAGGGCGCCTGTTCTTGAAGCTCTGGAGCGCTTCAAGGGCAGGCGCGTCGTGCCTTTTGACGTGCCGGGGCACAAGCGCGGGCGCGGCAACGCGGAGCTTGTGGACTTCCTCGGCGAGAAGTGCCTTTCTGTCGATGTCAATTCGATGAAGATGCTCGACAATCTCTGTCACCCTGTGTCCGTCATTCGCGAGGCAGAGGAGTTGGCGGCGCGGGCGTTCGGCGCGGCGCACGCCTTCTTCATGGTCGGCGGTACGACGAGTTCGGTGCAGGCGATGATCCTGACAGCGGCGAAGCGCGGCGAGAAGATCATCCTGCCGCGCAACGTGCATCGAAGCGTCATCAACGCGATGATCCTCTCGGGCGCTGTTCCCGTCTATGTGAATCCGCAGATGGATCGGCGGCTCGGCATCGCGCTCGGCATGAGGCTCGCCGATGTCGAGCGTGCAATCGAGGAGAATCCGGACGCGAAGGCAGTTTTCGTCAACAATCCGACGTATTACGGTATATGCTCGAACATCCGCGCCATCGCCGATCTCGCGCACGCGCACGATATGTTGCTCCTCGCCGATGAGGCGCACGGCACGCACTTTTACTTCCACGATCATTTGCCCGTTTCCGCTATGGCGGCGGGCGCGGACATGGCGTCGGCGAGTATGCACAAGTCGGGCGGCTCTCTGACGCAAAGCTCGCTCCTCTTGATCGGCGAGCGCGTGCACGCGGGCTATGTGCATCAGATCATCAATCTTACGCAGACGACGAGCGCGTCGTACCTCCTCATGGTAAGCCTCGACATCTCGCGGCGCAACCTTGCGATCCGTGGGCGCGAGACGATTGACAAGGTCATCCGTCACGTCGAATATGCGCGTTCTGAGATCAACGCCATCGGTGATTACTATGCCTATGCGAAGGAGCTTGCCGACGGCGATGCCGTCTTCGATTTCGATGTCACGAAACTTTCGATTTTCACGCGCTCTCTGGGGCTTGCGGGCATCGAGGTCTACGACCTCCTGCGCGACGAGTACGACATCCAGACGGAGTTCGGCGACATGGCGAACCTCCTCGCTTACGTCTCGATCGGCGACCGCCCCAAGGACATTGAGCGTCTCGTATCCGCGCTCGCCGAAATCCGGCGCAACTACAAGAAGCCGCCGAAAAACATGCTGGAGGTCGAGTACATCAGCCCGAAGGTCGTCTGCGGACCGCAGGAAGCGTTCTACGCTGAGAAGGAGGCGCTTCCCATCGCCGATACGGCAGGGCGCGTTGCGGGCGAGTTCGTCATGTGCTATCCGCCGGGCATTCCGATCCTCGCACCGGGCGAGCTTGTGACGGCGGACATCCTCGATTATATCCGCTACGCGAAGAAGAAGGGCTGCTCGCTGACGGGGCCTGAGGATATGGAGATTCGACGGCTCAACGTGATGAAGGAGACTGAGGCATGAATCTTTGGTTTACGGAAAAGCACACGAAGAATGCGGGCTTTTCCATCAAGGTCGATCGGCAGATTTTCTCGGGCAGGAGCGAGTTCCAGCGCATCGACATCTTCGAATCGCCGGAGTTCGGGCGCTTTCTGACGATCGACGGCTACATGATGCTGACGGAGAAGGATGAGTTCATCTATCATGAGATGATCGTGCATGTACCGATGTGCGTCCATCCCGAGGCGAAGCGCATCCTCGTCATCGGCGGCGGCGACGGCGGCACGGTGCGCGAGCTTCTGCGCTACAAAAACGTCGAGCGCATCGACCTCGTGGAGATCGACGAGATGGTTGTCGAGGCGTGCCGCGAGCACTTGCCGCAGACGGCGGCGTGCCTTTCGGACGAGCGCATTCGCTTCTTTTTCGAGGACGGTTTGCGTTTCATTCGCCAGCCTGAGGACGAATACGATTTGATCCTCGTGGATTCGACCGATCCTTTCGGACCGGGTGAGGGGCTTTTTACGAAGGAGTTCTACGGCAACTGCTTCAAGGCTTTGCACGAGGACGGCATCATGGTCAATCAGCATGAAAGCCCCTTTTACAAGGACGACGCCTACGCCATGCAGCGTGCGCACAAGCGCATCGTCGAGTCGTTCCCCATCAGCCGCGTCTATCAGGCGCATATCCCGACGTACCCGTCGGGGCACTGGCTCTTCGGCTTCGCGTCGAAGAAGCGTGCGCCTGTCGAGGGCGTCGATTGGCAGCGTTGGAAGCGGCTCGGCATCAAGACGCGCTACTACAATACGAAGCTGCATATCGGCGCCTTCGCCCTGCCGACGTATGTGGAGGAGATGCTGCGCGATGTTGAAAGATAATGTAGAAACTTTTCTTGGCTGCGAGACTTCATACGAAGAGTCGCGCATCGTGCTCTTCGGCGCACCTTTCGATTCGACGACGTCGTTTCGGCCGGGCACGCGCTTTGCGAGCCGCACGATGCGTGCCGAGTCATACGGGCTGGAGACGTACAGCCCATATCTCGATCTCGATATGGAGGAGGCGCGCGTCTTTGACGGCGGCGACTTGGAGCTTTGCTTTGGCGATACGGCTCGCGCTCTGGGGCAGATCGAGGACTTTGCGCGGGATTTGCTCGCCGATGGCAAGAAGCCCTTCATGATCGGCGGCGAGCATCTCGTGACGCTTCCCGTCGTGCGTGCGCTCGCCGAGCGCTACGAAGATCTCCATATCGTGCATTTCGATGCGCATACGGACCTGCGCGATGATTACCTGGGCGCGAAGCTCTCGCACGCGACGGTCATGCGCCGCGCTTGGGACATCCTGGGTGACGGGCGCATTCATCAATTCGGCATACGGAGCGGCGAGCGCGCGGAGTTCCTCTGGGCGAAGGAGCACACGCAGCTTCAGCGCTTCGATTTCACGGGGCTTGAGCGGAGCCTTGCTGAACTCATGGGAAAGCCCGTGTACTTGACGCTCGATCTCGATGTGCTCGACCCGAGTGTTTTTCCCGGTACGGGTACGCCAGAGCCGGGCGGCGTGAGCTTCCTCGATCTTCTTCGTGCGCTCCGAAAGACGCTGCGGCTCGACCGCATCGTCGGCTGCGACATGGTCGAACTGTCGCCGCACTACGATGCGAGCGGCGCATCGACGGCGGTGGCTTTGAAGCTCCTCAGAGAGATGCTTCTCGCTTGGGAAGAGCCGGCGATTCGCGGTGCAGAGATGGTTTGAGGCGGGCGGCGAACGCCCTTGAGTTGACGACAGGAGGAAAATCATGGGAAAGGCTTTGATTATCGGCGCAGGCGGCGTCGCAAGCGTCGCCGTGCACAAGTGCTGCCAGAACAGCGACGTCTTTGAGGAAATCTGCATGGCGAGCCGCACGAAGGCAAAGTGCGACGCATTGAAGGAAAAACTCGCGGGCGGCAAGACGAAAATCACGACGGCGCAGGTGGATGCGGACAAGACGGACGAGCTCATCTCCCTGATTGAGCGGGAGAAGCCCGACGTCGTCTTGAATCTCGCGCTGCCGTACCAGGATCTGACGATCATGGACGCGTGCCTTGCGACGAAGACGCACTATGTCGATACAGCGAACTACGAGCCGGAGGACACGGCGAAGTTTGAATACAAATGGCAGTGGGAGTACAATGACCGCTTCAAGGAAGCCGGCATCACGGCGCTGCTCGGCTCGGGCTTCGACCCGGGCGTCACGGGCGTCTTTTCCGCTTATGCCTTGAAGCATCATTTCGACGAGATCAACTACATCGACATTCTTGACTGCAACGCAGGCGATCACGGCTATCCGTTTGCGACGAACTTCAACCCCGAGATCAACATCCGCGAGGTTTCGGCGAAAGGCAGTTATTGGGAAAACGGCAAGTGGGTTGAGACGGAGCCGATGGAGATCAAGCGCGTCTACAACTTCCCCGAGGTCGGCGAGAAGGATATGTACCTCTTGCATCACGAGGAGCTGGAGTCGCTTGCACTGAATATCCCCGGCATCCGCCGCATCCGCTTCTTCATGACGTTTGGCGAGAGCTACCTGCGCCACCTCAAGTGCTTGGAAAACGTCGGCATGACTTCAATCGAGCCGATTGAGTTTGAGGGCAAGAAGATCATTCCGCTGCAGTTCCTCAAGGCGGTTCTGCCCGATCCTGCGAGCCTTGGTCCGAGAACGAAGGGAAAGACGAACATCGGCTGCATCTTCCGCGGCAAGAAGGACGGCAAGGAAAAGACGTACTATCTCTACAACGTCTGCGATCACGAAGCGTGCTACAAAGAAGTCGGCTCGCAGGCGGTTTCCTACACGACGGGCGTGCCCGCGATGATCGGCGCGATGCTCGTGATGAACGGCACATGGAAGGGCGCGGGCGTCTATAACATCGAGCAGTTCGATCCCGATCCGTTCATGGAAGCGCTGAATCGCTGGGGTTTGCCGTGGCAGGAGAGCTTCACGCCGGAGCTTGTCGATTGATGGGCGAGACTTTCGGGAAATTTGAGAAATACGCAGCAATTTTCCATGCTGTGCCGACGCCATCCTACGTCGTCATGGAGGAGCTTCTGCGCAGGAATCTCGCCGTGCTGCGCGACTTGCAGCAGGAGACGGGCGCACATGTGCTTCTGGCACAGAAGGCGTT
>NZ_JBQNBV010000128.1:0-5899 GCF_052169755.1 Selenomonas sp.
GCCCACAACATCGCCTTTGAATCCTCGATGGCATATGCGAAGGGCATCGCAATCCAAGAGCCTGTTTATGACACGATCTGCGCGTCGCAGATGAGCCTCAAAAGCACCTGTGAATTTCGCAGGCTGAATGAAAGCGGTCTGAAGCGATTGGCAGAGGAACTGTTTGGAGAACCGCTGCCATCATTTACGTACGTGACGGGCGGCAGGCACTTTGATGAACTGGATGCGGGGGATGCGGAAACGGTGCGCTACGGTGCTGCCGATGCGGACTTTGCCCTGCGTCTCTATCATAAGTTCAACGACTGGTTCGACCGTTATCTTCCGAAGCACAGAATCCTCGTGGAGAAAGTGGAAAGTCCGACCGCCGTATATCTCGGCATCATGAAGAAGAACGGCATCCCCGTGAATCTTTCCCTCATGGAGCAGAGAAAGGTGGAAGCGGAAGTCGAGATGGAGCGGCTGCGCAAGGAGATTTCCTTTATCATCGGCGACGTGAACATCGGGGCGAACTGCTCCACGCAGGCATTCAAGAATTATCTCTATCGAGATCTGCACCTGCCCGTATTGAAAACCACGGAAACCAACCGCGAGGCGGCGGACGACATGACCATGACGCTTCTCAAGGAATGGTGCGACATGAATCGCCCTGAGATGTCTGGGCTTTTCACGTTGGTACAGGAATACCGCAAATGGGGCAAGATCAAGTCCACCTACATTGACGGATATTTGAAATATGTCAATGCCGTCACAGGGCGCATCCATCCGGAGATATTCGCGCTTTCCACGGACACCGGCAGGATGAACTGCCGCAAGCCCAATGCGCAGAACATGCCGCGAAAGACGAACGATCCCGTCGGCGTGCGAAACTTCATCCAAGCACCGGAAGGTCAGCTCGTCCTGTCGCTCGACTTCTCGCAAATCGAGCTGCGCGTGGGTGCATTCTACTGCCGCGATGAAGTGATGCTCAAGACGTACCGCGAAAACGGCGACATTCATGCCGCCACGACATCCGTCATCTTCGGCGTGAGCGATGAAGAAGCCAAGGACAAACATGCGGAAGGCTACAAGGAGCGCAGAACTATCGCCAAAAACGTGAACTTCGGCACCTTCTACGGACTCTTTCCCAGAGGATTGCAGAAAACGTTGAAGTTCAAGGCGGGCGTAGGAAAATCCCTTGATGAATGTGAAACGGTCATCGCCAACCTCAAAGCCGGTTACCGCAGACTGTCCGCATGGCAGGAAGAAACGAAAGCGCAGGCGGCAAGGCGGATGTATTCGGAAACGTGGCTGGGCAGGCGCAGATATCTCCCGCAAATCCGAAGCGACAACTGGGGTATGAAGTCCTTTGCCGAAAGATGCGCTCTGAACACACCGATTCAGGGGACGGCGGCGGATATTTTGAAAATCGCTGTCACGAGGATTCTTGCGGGACTTTCTGAGCGTCCATGGCTGAAGCCCATTCTTCAGATACACGACGAACTGACATTTCTCATCCCCGAGGAAAGACTCTCGGAAGCCGTAACTTTTATACGCGCCTGCATGGAAGCGCAGCCCTTTCCGGACTTCGATCTTCCGTTGCTGGCAGAAGCCGCAGCCGGAAAGAACTTCGGTGCGATGGAAGAGTTGGAGGATTGACCGATGCACAGAAACAGCGAAGGCTATGCCGATCCCACCGCAGGGGCGGCGATGCAGAGGATTCTGTATCAGCAGTACATCGAGCGGCAGAAGAAGCGGAATGCTTACAAGAACCGCAGGAAAATCTACGTGGCGTCGAGATATGCGGGCAGCATAGAAGCGAATGTGCAAGCGGCGATACGCTATTGCCGCCGTGTCATCGAGGCGGGATATATGCCGATCGCGAGCCATCTGCTCTATCCGCAGATGCTCGATGACAGCGACGTTGAAGAGCGCGAAATGGGGCTGATGTTCGGTCTGGCGCTCCTTCGGCTGTGCGATGAGGTCTGGGTGTTCGGCGAAATATCACGGGGCATGGCGGAGGAAATCAAGGAAGCGAAAGAACGGAAGAAAACGCTTCGGTATTTCAAGGAGGAAACAACATGAATGTAACGGCGACGGATGTTCTCGGTGCGCTCTTCAATCCGACCGATACGGTCTGCTTTCGCGTATTCGAGGACAAGAAAACGGGTGTTTTCCAAGGCGTGAAGCTGTCCTGCGAGTGCGGGAAGTACAAGAGCATCGAGGAAACGCTCAAGAATCACAATGCCATGCAGCGGGGCATCTTCTTCGTGGTCAACTACGGCGGACAGGAGGATGCCGCCATCACGAGAATCAACGCGCAGTTCTTCGAAATGGACGACGGCACCTTCGAAGAACAGCAGAAAAAGATTGATGCCTTTCCCTTGCCGCCCTCCATGGTAATCAAGACGCAGAAATCCCTGCACGTTTACTACTTCATGGATTCGACCGCCAAAGTGGAACGCTTTCGCGAGATACAGAAGCGGCTCGTCAAGCAATTCGGCGGCGATCCCGTGTGTGTGAACGAATCGCGCGTCATGCGTCTGCCCGGATTTCAACACTGCAAGAAGGAGACGCCCGTCGAAGTGACCTGCATCTCCTTTCACCCGGAGCGCAAATACACGCAGGAGCAGCTGACAAGCGTTCTGCCGGAAGTTGAAGGTGCGCCCGCAGAACGCAGGAACGGTACGGCAAAAGGTTTGGAGCAGGTATGCCGTGCCTGTGATTTCATCAAGCACTGCCGAGAGAATGCGTCGACGCTCTCCGAGCACGACTGGTATGCCATGATTACCAACCTCGCGCCTTTTGACGGCGGGACGGCAAGGATTCACGAACTGTCGCTCCCTTATCCGAGATACTCCGAGGCGGACACTCAAAGGAAAATCAACCACTTTCTGGAGAGCGGCACAAAGCCCATGACATGCTGGACGATTGCTGAAAAAGGCTTCAAGTGCCCGAAGGCAGGGAAATGCCCGGTGAAATCCCCGGCGGCGCCTTGCTTCCAACCGATGGAAATCAATGTGCTGTTGGAAATCCTGCAGGGGCTTCCCGTGACAGGCGAGCCGGTCAAAGACTTGCAGACCGCCAAGGCCTTCATGCTCGATTATCTCTACAATCAGGATATGGTGACGGCGGACGCTATGATTCAGTCGAAAATTCGCGACCATTTCAAGCTGCCGCCCGCATTCTTGAAGTCATTGCAGACGGCGTTCAAGGCAGAAAGCAAAGCGTTCCAGAAGAAACTGAAGGCAAAGAAGGCGAGAGCACTCAAATCCTTTCCCGATTGGTATGAACCGACGGATGCAGGATTGCGCTTCCTGCCGGGCGTGCTTGCTGAGACGCTGGCGAAAAAAGAGAAGGTCTTTTATGCGGCAGAGCAGCACTTTCGCTACCAAGGCGGCGTGTATGCCGAGATGCTGAGATGGAAGCGCAGAGGCTCGTACAGGAGCAGATGCTGATTCGCGAAACGAAGATGAGTCAGATCGTCGATGCGGAGAAACAATGGCGTCTCCTGGTGCAGCGCGATATCCGAGAACTGAATGCCAATCCCTACATCATCAACGTTCGCAACGGTCTGTACAATGTTTTGGAGGATACTTTGACGGAGCATACGCCGGACTATTTCTCGACGGTGCAGCTCGATGTCGCCTACGACAAGGCAGCGGGATGCCCATTGTTCAGGAAGTTTCTCGCCGAGTCGATGGGAGGCGACATGGAGCAGGTCGGGCTGATTCAAGAAATGCTCGGCTACTTCCTCATCCCCGTCAACTCGGCGCAGAAATGCTTTGTCATTGTCGGCGCGGCATCGGCGGGAAAATCCGTGCTATTGCGCGTACTGAATGACGTCCTCTTAGGCAGGCGGAACGTGAGCAATGTGTCGTGGCAGGCGCTGAATGAGCAGTTCAAGACGGCGGAACTTTTCGGCAAGCTCGCCAACATCTTTGCCGACCTGCCGACGAAGAACATCGACGACAACGGCATCTTCAAGGCGCTCGTGGGCGAGGACTATCTGACCGTGGAGAAAAAGAACAAAAATCCGTTCAGCTTCCAGTCGAGCGCAAGGCTCCTGTTCTCATGCAACAGCATACCGAAGAACTACGGCGACCGCTCCGAGGGCTTTTACCGCAGGCTTGTCATCCTGCGCTTCAAATACACCGTGCCGAAGGAAAAACGCGATCCGGAGCTCTTGGAGAAATTCCGCATGGAAGCGGACGGCATCTTCCTCTTTGCCTTGGAAGGGCTTCGCTGTCTGATGGGGAATCGCTACATCTTTTCGGAAACGCAGGTCAATGCCGATGAACTGCAGCAATACAGGGAAGAGTCCGACCCCGTGCTGTCCTTTGTAAAGGACTGCTGCGAACTTTCTGCAGAACATTCCGTTGGTTCGACGGAGCTGTTCAATGCGTACAAAGGCTACTGCGAAGAATGCGGCTTGCGTCCGTATTCGCAGAAGAATTTCGTGCAGCAAATCACCGCGACGTTTTCCGGCATAACACGGGGTGTGGATGCCATGGGGAAAAGGCGGACTCTCATAGGCATCAAGCTCGGTGAATGCCTTGGATGAAGCGCGGATTTCCTGCCGGAAATATCACCACAATCTGACACGTTTGACATGTAAATCCTATCTCTTTATATATACACATATTTATTATACACATCATATTTTATAAAAATTTACAGTACAATAGGATTTTTGCTGTCAAATGTGTCAGAAGCCTTGAAAACAGGGAGGTCTGTTTGACAGATGAAAGAGTCATATATCGTAAAAGCTATTTTGAAGCACCTTAAGCGCGTGCCGGGATGCTTCTGTTGGAAGGAACATGGCGGCATGTACGGGACGGCAGGCATTCCCGACATCATTGCCTGCATCGGCGGACAGTTCTTCGCCTTCGAGGTCAAGACCGAGCGTGGCAGAGCGACGAAGTTGCAGGAAGCGACGCTTCGAAAAATCCTCGCGGCGGGAGGCATCGCCTCGGTGGTGCGCTCGGTGGCTGAAGTGCAGGCGGTCATAGAAGATTCGCTGCCGAGAGATAAAGATTGCAAAGAAACGATTCACAAAAAAGGAGGAGATTCCAGATGAACTGGATGAAAGAAATGGCTGTAATACAGCTGTATGAGAATCTGGCGAATGCCATTATTGAGCAGGCGGCAAATGACTTTCGAGAAGCAAAGCGCCGCCTGCAGAAAAACGCAAGAGATGCGGAAGCGGAGAAGACCTACAGGGAGACCAAGCGGTTCTTCCGCTCAGAATGGTTCAGCCAGTTGACGACATTGGATGGCGAGCTTCTGCTCGAAAAGCTGGAGGAGGAGTCTGAATGACAGCAAAAGAGTATTTGGCGCAGGCGAGGAACATCGACCAGCGCATCAATGACAAGCTCGCCTATGTGGCGCAGCTGCATGATATGGCAACGAACGTCAGCGCGGTCATCAGCAATATGCCAAAGAGTCCAAGTCCGAACAATCAGAAGATGGAAAGCATCATTGTGCGGTTAGCGGACACAGAAGCGGAAATCAATGCAGACATCGACCGTCTGGTGACTCTGAAACTTGAGATTATGAATACGATCTGGCAGGTCGAGGACGCGAAAGCCTGTGCCATCCTTGAGCGACGCTACCACAGCTTCAAATCGTGGGAGGAAATCGCCGCCGATTTAAATGTCAGCGTGCGATGGGTACATAAGATCCACGGCAAGGCGCTGGAAGATGTAGAAAAAATTTTGAAAAAGGACATAAAAATGCATTAGACTGCACATGAGTTCACAAAGGTTCGTATTGCGTTCACTAGGTTGATTTTGATATGATAGAATCAGCAAGAATAGGAAGAAGCCATCGAGGGAGAAATCCCGTCGGTGGCTTTTTTGTTGGAGGTGCGAGATGCCGAGGAAACCGAAACGCCCCTGCCGTATGACAGGCTGCCCGAATC